>NZ_JBVJAM010000006.1:0-423773 GCF_055590565.1 Streptomyces sp. NPDC041814
TAGTTGCGGGACGAGGCGCCCACCTTGCGGTCGCGGACCGGGATCAAGGTTCCGTCCACGATCCACAGCCGGTCCACGTCAGCAACCGGCCGCGGGGCCGGCTCCAGGGCCAGCAGCGGCCGCAGGCGGTGGATGACCCGGCAGACGGTGGCAGCGGAGATCCCGAAGAGCGGGGCGAGCTGCCGCATGGTGAGGTTGGTGCGGTAGTAGACGGCCACCAGCAGGACCCGGTCTGCCAGAGGCAGGCACCACGGCCGGCCACCACCGGGACCGTTCCCGCCCCGCTCCTTCACCACTTTCACGAGCTTCGCGAACCGGTCGATCCGCAAGCCTGTGAACGTCTCGACCCACACCGGCTCAGCCCGCAACACCCCACCCATACAAGGGAAATGCCCGGAACCGAGCCTTCTGCAACACCCTTTAGCGGGACGCCCGCGCCCCGGGCCCCAGGGCGATGAGCCCCGCATCCGTCGGGCGGAAGCCGCACGCGTCGAAGTAGAAGGGGCGCAGGTGCTCCTCGAAGTCGACGTGGAGCCAGTCGCAGCCGGCCGCGCGGGCACCGCGTGCCGCGGTCGCCACGAGTTCGGTGCCGGTGCCGGTGTTGCGCAGACCGGGGGTCACCACCGTGTCGAGGACGAACGCGTGCACGCCGCCGTCCCAGGCGACGTTGACGAAGCCCACGAGCCGGTCGGCCCGCCGGGCGCAGACCCAGCCCAGGCTGTGCCGGTGCAGCCGCGTCCGCCAGTCGGCGTCGCCCTGAGCGTGTCCGAACGCCTCCGCGTGGAGCGCGGCGACGGCGTCGTTCTCGAAGTCGCCGCGCCACTCGTACGTGATCACCATGGGCCGCAGGCTAGCGGGCGGCGCCCGGACGGTTCTGCCACTCCGTGAGCAGGGAGCGGACCTTGAGCGTCCTCGGGTGGTCCGGCCCCAGGACGCGCAGTACGTCGGCGAGCAGGACGGTGAGCGCGTGGACGGCGCCCTCCGCGTCTCCGGCCTCGCCCTGCCAGCGGGCCAGGTTCGCCCGGGTGAGGAAGGTGCCGGGGTGGTCGGGGCCCAGAATCCGCAACCGGTCCTCCATCAGCGCGGCGAACTCCGCGGCGGCCCGCGCGGGATCCCCCGTCTCCCCGCGCCACCGCGCGACGTTGTGCCGGCTCGTGAGGGTGTGCGGGTGGTCCGGCCCGAGGACGCGCAGCCGGTCCGCCAGCAGTTCCTCGTACGCGCTCAGCGCCCCGGCGGCGTCCCCCGCCTCGCCCCGCCAGTAGGCCAGGTTCCCCCGGGTGTTGAGGGTGTGGAAGTGGTCCGGGCCCAGGACGCGCAGCCGGTCCGCCAGCTGCTCCGCGTAACCGGTGACGGCCCCCTCGACGTCGCCCGTCATCCCGCGCCACCCGGCGGCGTCCCCCCGCGTGACGAGGGTGTCCGGGTGGTCGGGGCCGAGGACCCGCCGCCGGTCCTCCAGCAGTTCGGCGAAGGCATCCGCCGCGCCCGCCGCGTCCCCCGCCTCACCGCGCTGATAGGCCAGGTTCGCCCGGGCGTTGAGGGTGTCGGGGTGGTCGGGGCCGAGGGCGCGCAGCCCATCTTCCAGCAGCGCGGCGAAAGCGGCGGCGGCCCCGGCCGCGTCCCCCGCCTCGCCCCGCCAGAAGGCCAGGTAGTGCCGGGCTCTGAGGGTGTCCGGGTCGTCAGGGCCCAGGAAGCGTTCGGCGGTGGCGTGGAGTCCGCGCCCGTACGCCTCCGCGGCGTCGAGCTGTCCGGACTCGCCCAGGCTTCTGCCCGCCCGGAAGAGCACCGGATGCACCCCGGGCGACCGGAGCGGGCCGGGGGCGTGGGAGAACAGGGCGTCGGCGTTGGCCCGGAGGATCTGGGCGCGGGCGCTGTCGCGCTCCACCTCGGGCCAGGCGTCGAGCAGGGCGTCACCGGCGGTACGGGCCAACTCCTCGTACTCGTGCGGCGGGACGGCCTCACGGGTGGCCCGCTGGACCAGCTGGTGGACGCGCACCGCCTGCCGCTCGGTGTCGGGGGTGTGGTTGAGCAGGCTGAGCCGGTGCAGGACGCGGAGCGCGAGGACCGCGTCGTCGGGGCCGACGGTTCCGGGGCGGTCCCCCGCGAGGTGGGCGAGCGTGTGCGGGCCGGTGAGGACGTCGCCCGGCACACCGTTGGGGTCGAGCAGGGAGACGAGCCGCAGCATGGGGCGGGCGAGCCCGACGGGGTCGAGCAGGTCCGCGCGTTCGACGGACAGCGACCAGGCGGCGGACAGGGCGACCTCCTGGTCGTCGGGCAGCGCGCCCGCCCCGGGCATCACCTGGGTCAGCGTCCGCGCCCGGTCCGCGAGCAGGCGGCGGTAGGCGGCGCAGTCGAGGTCCGCGTCGACCAGATACGCGGTCGCCTGGGAGAGCGCGAGGGGCAGGTGCCCCAGGTCGGACGCCAGCGCGGCGAGCCCGTCGGCGGGCTCGTGGCGGTCGTGGGCCGCCAGGGACGCGGTGAGGTGGGCGACCGCGTCCGCCTCCGTGAACAGGCCGACCTCGATCCGGCGGCGGCCGTGCCCCACGAGGGCCGCCTCGCGGCGCCGGGTGGTGGCGACGGTCTGCCCGTACGGGCTCGCGTGCGGCCACAGGCCACGGAGATCCGCCGGGTCGGACACGTCGTCCAGGACGACGAGCCACCGGCACGGGGCGGCGCCCGCCTTGGGGTGGAGCCATGCCAGGAACGCCCGCGCCGCCTGCTCCGGATCGGCGGCGTCCGCCCGGCACAGCTCGACGCCCGCCTGTGCGTATCCCGCCACCACGGCGGAACGGCTGGCCGCCGAGATCCACACCAGCACGTCGAGGCGGCCGTTCAGCCAGGCGGTGTGGGCGTGGTCGGCGGCGAGCTGGGTCTTGCCCACACCGCCCATGCCGGACAGCACGGCGGTGCCCCCGCCCGCGACCGCCTCCTTCAGCCGGTCCAGCTCGGGCCGGGGCTGGAAGGAGAGCGCGCGCGGGGGGACCAGGCCGACCTGGTGCGGCCAGGGGGCCGGGTCGCGGGGCCCCTGTTTCACGACCATCGTGAGCGTGTTGACGTTCAGCTCGTGGATGTAGCCGGTGTTGGCCACGCCCCCGGCGAGGGCCGTCGCGTCCCCGGTCCCGGACACGCTCACGGCGCCGGCCGCCGGCCCCTCGGGCGTCCGCACCGGCCCCGAGTAGCCGGTCACCGCCGCTCCGCCGCCCCCGGCGGTCGCCGCACCGGTGCCGGCCGCGGTGACCTCGGGCTGCGGACCGGCCGCCGGGCCCGGTTCACTCGTAGTCGACACCGCTGACCGCCCGGCTGCCGTCGCCGGTGGCCTTCGCCCTGCCGGTGCGCCGCGCCTCCGCCGAGCCGCTGCCCCGGCCCTGGGGGCGCTTGACGCCGGTCAGGGCGGTGCCACCGTCCTCCGCCTCGGCCTCACCGGTCTGTACGGCGACGTCGTCGGCCGGCCCGGCGGGGCTCTGGAACAGCGCCCAGACGAGCGCCGCGATCCCGGCGGCGCCCTGCACCGAGGCTCCGGCGAGCTGCCCGGAGCCGGGGCTGTCGAGCAGCCAGATCAACGGCGTCGAGACGATTCCGGCCACCGCCAGGACGATGACTGTGATCTTCCAGGTCCGTGACATGTCCGCCCCTCAGAAGTCCCGTAATTCCGTCATTCCTTCTTGCGGCCCGGACGGGCTGTTCACACGTACGCGTGCGCGAATGCGTCGGCGAAAGCGGAATCGCTCACCGTTCCGTCGCCGCCCCCGCCCACGCGGAAGCCCCGGCCGGCGAGCCCGTTGACGGGATCGACCACGTCACTCACGAAATGGCGGATCCAGTCGCGCCTGTCCTGAGCCTCGTACAGCGAGAAGGGCGAGAGGATCGCCAGGCTGCCGCCGGGATGTCCGACGACCCCCCAGAGCACGCGGAATTGCGCCAGAGTGCTCACGATCATGCCGTTCTCCTGGACCGCGTGATCGTCCGCGAGGCGCGGAGCCGCCGCGAAGACCGCCCCCGCCGTACCGCCGGGGTCCCCGGGGCCCTGCACGGTGATGACGAGTCCGGTGGCGTCGACCATCCGGTATAGGGATTCGATGCGCGTGCCGTAGGCGTGAGCGCCGATGGTGAGGCTGTACACAGGTGACCCCCAGACCTTCCGCGGCGCCGCGAAAGTCCGCCGAGCATAGCGCCGACATGGCGCATTTAGGGGGGTTCGGTGCACAACCCATCTTTATGGGGCCCGAGTTCACAACCCCGGCGCCCCCCACACCGGAAACCACCGGGACAGGTCCTGCTCCACGCGCAGGTCGTCGCCCAGGGCCGCGCGGACCTGTAGTTCCAGCTGGTTGTCGCGCTTCTCCGCGCCGCCCGGGACCGGTGCGAACGGATAGAACGTGCCGCGTTTGTACAGGTACACCAGCGCCAGCGAGCGGCCCTCCGCGTTCCGGAACGCGACCAGCGAGCACAGCAGCTGGGGGCCGAAGCCGCCGTCCTGGAGCAGGGTGTTCACCGCGTGCAGGTCGTTGACCAGCGCTGCGGCGTCCTCCGGCGGCTGACGGGCGAGCAGCCAGGTGTAGCCGTACGCGTCGCGGCTGAACTCCACCGGGATGCCGCCGCGCCCCGTATCCGCGTCGAGCAGTTCGCGCACGTCCTGCCGGACCCGGGCGAAGGCGGAGCCCTCCACGCCGGCGAAGCACACCGAGCCCAGGCCCGTCGGCGTGAAGCCCGTCGCGGCCTGGAGCGTCAGCGCGGCCGACGGGACGGCGAAGAGCTGGTCGAGATCGGGGCGGACCGGCTTGCTGCGGCCCAGGATCGTGTCGAGCAGGCCCACGGGGACTCCTTACGGGCGGACGGGCCGTCGCGGACGGGCCCTCACGGACGGGACAGGTCGGCCGAGATGCGGGCCAGCTGGTCGAGGCGCTGTTCCAGCGTCGGGTGCGTGGAGAGCAGCCGCCCGATGCTCTCCTTCGAGGCGAAGGCGGGGACGAAGTAGAAGGCGTTGTACGGCTCCGCCTTCCGCAGGTCCTCCGTCGGAATCCGGGCCATCTGGCCGCTCACCTTGGTGAGGGCGGAGGCGAGGGCCGAGGGGCGGCCGGTGAGCAGGGCGGCCGTGCGGTCGGCGGTGAGTTCCCGGTACCGCGACAGCAGCCGGGTGAGCAGGAAGCTCAGCGCGTAGACGACCGCGCTGACCAGCGGGATGAGCAGGACGAGGATGCCGATCGGGTCGTTGTTCCGGCTGTTGCGGGCGAAGCCGCCCCACAGCGCGACCCGGGTGATGATCCCGGCCAGGACGCCGAGGAACGAGGCGATCGTCATCACGGCCACGTCCCGGTGCGCGACGTGCGACATCTCGTGCGCGAGGACGCCCTCCAGCTCCTCCGGCTCCAGTCTGCGGAGCAGCCCCGTCGTCGCGCAGACCAGCGACGACTTCTGGCTGCGTCCGGTCGCGAACGCGTTCGGCACATCGCTCTCCGCGATCGCCACACGCGGTTTCGGCATATCGGCAAGGGCGCATATCCGGTCGATCGCCCCGTGCAGCTCCGGCGCCTCAGCGGGGGAGACTTCCCGGGCGCCCATGCTGAACGCCGCGATCCGGTCGCTGAACCAGAACTGGGCGACGAACATGCCCCCGGTGATCACCAGGATGACCGGCCAGGCCCCGCGCAGCACCGCCAGGAGTACGCCGACCAGCACCACGTAGAGCAGCCCGATCAGGAACATGGTCGTGACCATGCGCGTCGTCAGGCCACGATCGGTGGCGTACCGGCTACGGGTTCCGGCCATGGTCGACCTCCACTCCTCGCCTGTCTCCATGGTGCTCCTCGACGGCCGAAAGTGGATGCCGTTGCTCCGTTCGGCGGGGATGGCCGAACATCACCTAGGCCAAGTAGATGCCTGAGGCATCTAGTGAGGGTGATCGGTAAGCAGGACCCACCCCCCTCGCTGCGAGGTCCGCATGACAGAGACCCAGTCCGAGCCCGTCGCCTTTCCGCAGGACCGCTCCTGTCCCTACCACCCGCCCACCGGCTACCCGAGCGAGAGCCGCGGCCAGCGCTCGGTGTCCCGGGTCCGCCTCTTCGACGGCCGTACGGTCTGGCTGGTGACCGGGCACGCGGAGGCGCGGGCGCTCCTGACCGACCCCCGGCTGTCGTCCGACCGCTCGCGCCCGGACTTCCCGCTCTTCGCGCCGAGGCTCGCCGCGGTCCAGCAGCGGCGCGTCGAACTGATCGGGGTGGACGACCCGGAGCACAACGCGCAGCGCCGGATGCTGATCCCGAGCTTCACGGTCCGGCGGGCGGCGGCGCTGCGGCCGCGCATCCAGGAGACCGTGGACCGGTTGCTCGACGCCATGGTGGCGCAGGGGCCCCCGGCCGAGCTGGTGGGTGCCTTCGCGCTGCCCGTGCCGTCCATGGTGATCTGCGCACTGCTCGGGGTGCCGTACGACGACCACGAGTTCTTCGAGGACCGCTCGCGCAAGCTGCTGCGGGGGCCCGGGCCGGAGGACGTCGTCGCGGCCCGGGCGGACCTGGACGCGTACTTCGGCGAGCTGATCGCCCGGAAGCGGCGCGAGCCGGGCGACGGGCTGCTGGACGAGCTGATCGCCAAGCAGCTGGAGACCGGGGCGGTGGAGCGGGACGCCCTGGTGCGGCTGGCGGAGATCCTGCTCGTGGCCGGACACGAGACGACCGCGAACATGATCTCGCTCGGCACGTTCACGCTGCTCCGGCACCCGGACCAGCTGGCCCGGCTGACCGGGGGCGGGGCGGAGGCGGTGCCGGCCGCCGTGGAGGAGCTGCTGAGGTTCCTGTCCATCGCGGACGGGCTGTCCCGGGTGGCGGTGGAGGACATCGAGATCGGCGGGGAGACGCTGCGGGCGGGGGACGGTGTGCTCCTGTCCACCGCGGTGATCAACCGGGACGCGTCGGTCTTCGAGACGCCGGACGAGCTGGACCTCGGGCGCGGGGCGCGGGGCCACGTCGCCTTCGGCTTCGGCATCCACCAGTGCCTGGGCCAGAACCTGGCCCGCGCCGAACTGGAGATCGCCCTGCCCGCGCTCTTCCGCCGCCTGCCGGGTCTCCGGCTCGCGGTGCCCCCGGAGGAGGTCCCGTTCAAACCGGGCGACACGGTGCAGGGCCTGCTGGAACTGCCGGTGACGTGGTGACGGAGGAGAGCCCCGTGCGGATCGACATCGACAAGGACGTGTGCATCGGCGCGGGCCAGTGCGCCCTGGCGGCCCCGAAGGTCTTCACCCAGGACGAGGACGGCCTCAGCGAACTCCTGCCGGAGGCGGAGCCGGGCCCGATGGTCGCGGAGGCGGTACGCGCCTGCCCGGTGGGGGCGATCAGGGCGGTGGGGCGCAAGACGCCTGACCATGGCTGAGCTGCGGCAGGGCGTGGCGATGGCCAGGGTTGCCGCAGGGCGGGCGACGATTCCAAGGGGCTCGACGGGGTGCTGACGGTTGTCCCCGTGTGACTCCGTCCGGATACGCCGACGGCGGACCACAGGTGTGGTCCGCCGTCGGTGAGACAGGACCTGGGGTCGCGGGATCGCCGCGCGTCGACCCAGCGGGGATCGTTACTTCGCCGGCTTCTTGCCCGTGATGCCGAGGTGCACCAACTGCGCCAGATTCGGCTTGAGTTCGGCCTGCTTGACGCCCCAGGCGGTGAAGCCCTTCTGGTGCGAGGCGACACCGGCCAGCATGACGACCAGGGAGCCCGCCATCGCGGCGGCGCTGATGTCCTTGTCGACCTTGCCCTTCGCCTGGAGCTCCTTCACGGATTCCGTCAGGGAGCCCGTCACGGAGTTCAGGACCTTCATGCGGATCTTGTTGAACCGCTTGTCGCCCTCCGCCGCGCCGAGGTCGATCACCCGCAGGATCGCGTCGTTGCGCCGCCAGAAGTCGAGGAAGCCCTCCACGAGTTGTTCGGAGGTCTGCCAGCCCGCCTTGCCGACCCAGGAGCGTCCGGCGACCAGTTCGGTCAGCCCGGCCCCCTCCCTGGCGACGTCCTCGGCGAGTTCGAGGACGGCGCCCTCGACGTCGGGGAAGTACTGGTAGAAGGTCGCTGGTGAAGTCCCCGCCTTCCGGGCGACGTCGATGACTTTGACGTCCCGGTACGGCGAGGAGCTGAGCATCTCGCTGAGGCAGTCGAGCAGCTTCTGCCGCGTCGCCTGGCCGCGTCGACCGGCCACGCGGCCGTCGACGGTGCGTACTTGTCCTGTCATGCCGTCAGCTTACCGACGGGTGATCGGAGCGCGATTCGGCCGAAGCAAATGGGGAACGGCCCCCGTGCGGCCCCCTTTTCCGGCCCGGCCCGGTCCTCGTCGCCCACAGCCCGAACGATGTTATTAACAGCCTGTGGATAACTTCGGTGGATAACTTTCGAACTCGTGTTCGCCGCAGGGGTTCCGGGGCGCGCCGCACGCACCGTAAAGCTACCGTGACTGTGACGGGCGTCACCCCGACGACGGAAGTATCCGGGCCCATGGCCGCGTTCGCGCAGTCCGCACCGTGCTGGGTGGATGTGCAGCTCCCCGACCTGGAGGCGGGCAAGCGCTTCTACGGCGAGCTGTTCGGCTGGACCTTCCGCCCGGCCGAAGGCCCTCGCGCCGACGCCCTCAGCGACGGGAAGCTCGTCGCCGCGCTGGCCGCGAAGAAGGACGGCCGCATGCCGACCGCCTGGGGCGTCTACTTCGCCACCGACGACATCGAGGCGTCGGTCACCCGCGTCCGCGCGGCCGGCGGCCAGGTGATCACCGAGCCCGTCCCGGCCGGGCGCCACGGCGTCCTCGCCCAGGCCGCCGACCCGGGCGGCGCGGTCTTCGGCCTCTGGCAGGCCGGCGACCGCGAGGGCTTCCAGAAGCAGAATGAACCCGGATCCTTCTGCTGGACCGAGGTCCACACCCGGGCCAAGGACCGCGTCGACCCCTTCTACGAGGAGGTCTTCGGCTTCCGCTGCGCGGACGTGGACGACTCGCCCCTGGACGTCCCCGACACCGACGAGCACCGCGTGGACTTCCGCACGTGGTCCCCGCCCGGCACCGAACCGGGGCCCGATACGGCGGTCGGCGGGCGGAGCGTCATCACGGCCGCGTTCCCCGTCGAGCTGCCCAGCCACTTCCTGAACTACTTCAACGTCGCGGACTGCGACGACACCGCCCGTACCGTGCAACGGCTCGGCGGCCGGGTCACCGAACCCCCGCTGGACATCCCGTACGGGCGGATGGCGGTCCTCCAGGACGACCAGGGCGCCGAGTTCGCCGTACTTCAGGAGCCTGTGTCCTGATACGGGCGGAGTGGCACAGGACACCCCGATCCGCCCCCGGGTTCGCAACCGGGAGCCCGGCCAGCAACAATCGGGGTGCGCACCGCCGGGCCGCGTCCACGGATGAGACGCTGCACACGGCGGGATTTTCGCGGGCCTCAGGGAACAGAGGCCCGTACGGGGAGGTGGCAAGTAGTGGAGCAGCTGACGCAGCACGACCCGAGGCGGATCGGCCCCTTCGAGGTGCTGGGACGACTCGGGGCCGGCGGCATGGGGCTGGTCTATCTGGCCCGGTCCGCGTCGGGCCGCCGGGTGGCGATCAAGACCGTCCGTACGGAACTGGCCGAGGACCAGCTGTTCCGGGTGCGCTTCACGCGCGAGGTGGAGGCCGCGCGCGCCGTCAGCGGCTTCTACACGGCCGCCGTCGTGGACGCCGACCCGCGTGCCGCCGTGCCCTGGCTCGCCACCGCGTACGTGCCCGCCCCCTCGCTCGAAGAGATCGTGAACGAGTGCGGGCCCATGCCGACCCAGGCCGTGCGCTGGCTGGCGGCGGGCATCGCGGAAGCCCTGCAGTCCATCCACGGGGCACAGCTCGTCCACCGCGACATGAAGCCGTCGAACGTGCTCGTCGTGGAGGACGGCCCCCGGGTCATCGACTTCGGCATCGCGTCCGGGGTCTCCAACACCCGGCTCACCATGACCAACGTGGCCGTCGGCACTCCCGCGTACATGTCACCGGAGCAGGCCCGGGACTCGCGGAGCGTGACGGGGGCCAGCGACATCTTCTCGCTCGGCTCGACGCTGGTCTTCGCCGCGACCGGGCACGCGCCGTACCGGGGGGCCAACCCGGTCGAGACGGTGTTCATGCTGCTGCGCGAGAGCCCCGACCTGTCGGGCCTGCCGGACGATCTGCGGCCGCTGATCGACTCGTGCATGCAGACCGACCCGGCTCTGCGGCCCACCCCGGCCGACCTTCAGGCCCAGCTCGCCCCGCACCTCTTCGCCTCCGGCGGCGGTGACGACGACGGCGGTACGGCTTCCGCGTGGCTGCCGGCCGCCGCGACCGCGCTGATCGAGCGGCGGCGGGGCGGTGGCCGTACGCCGGCCGCCCCGGCCGCCCCGGCCGTCCCGCCCGCGCCGCCCGCCCCGCCCGCCCCGCCCGTCACCCCGTCGGTGCCCGACGCCGGGGGGCCGGTGCGGCTGACCGGGGTCCAGGTGCCGATCGGGCCCGGGCCCCGGGTCCAGGACGTCCGCGCCTCGGCCTCCGGCGCCGACGCGGGCCCCGCGACCGGCTGGGTCCGCCCGCCCGCCGGGGTCAACGGCACGCCCCCGCCCGTCCCCGTACCCCCTCCGGCGCAGGCGCCCGAAACCGCGCAGTCCGGGCCCGCCCGGTGGCGGCCCTGGCGGTTCCGCATGTCCAACGACGTGTGGGGCACGCCGGTCGTCGTCGGCGACCTGCTGTACGTCACGTCCTTCGAGGTCCACGCGCTGGACACCGGCAACGGGCGGCGCCAGTTCAAGACCCGGGACGTCGCCTGGGCGATGGCCGTCGACGGCGGCCGCATCCACGCGTCGGACGGCCCCTCCCTCTACGCCCTGGACGCCACCAGCGGCGCCGAGCGGTGGCGGGTGGGCGCCGACGCCTGGGTGTACGCGCTCAAGGCCGACCGGGGCACGGTCGTCACGGCCACCCGGGGCGGCGGCATCCAGGCGTGGGAGGCGGCGACCGGCGAGAAGCTGTGGGACCTGAGCGGCGCGCAGACGGACTTCGAGACGCCGGAGGGCGGGCCGGTCATCCACGACGGCACGGTGTACGTCTGGCAGGACGCCCGCCTCAAGGCCCTCGACGCCCGGACCGGCGCCGAGCGCTGGTCGTACCCCATCGGCGACGCGGCCTCCTGCGGCGGTGTGCCGGTCCGGGTGACGCCCGCGCCGGACGGTTACGTGTATGTCGCCGCCGGGACGCGGGTGCTCGCGGTGGACATCGCGGCCGGACACGTCCGCTGGCACTTCGAGTGCCCGGCGGTCTTCCTGTCCGCACCCGCCTTCGCCCCCGGCCCGGCCGTCACCGGCGGCGGGGTCTACCTCGCGGACTACCTCGGCACGGTGTACGCCCTGGACGCCGCGACGGGCAAGGACCGCTGGCGCATCGCCACGGAGGCCCGGCAGTCGGCGGAGCCGGTGCTCGTCGTCGCGGGCAACGTCCACGTGGGCAGCGGCAGCGCGCTCTACACCCTCGACGCGGTCACCGGCACCCCGAAGTGGCGGTTCGCGGCGGGCGGCGAGGTGGTGGGCGCCCCGGTCGTCGCGGACGGCCGCGTCCACTTCGGCTCCGCGGACCACGTCCTGTACACCCTCGACGCGGCGGGCGGCCAGCTCCGCTGGAAGCTCGCCACCGGCGGCGAGATCACGGGCTCGCCCGTGGTCCGGGGCGGCGTGGTGTACGCGTGCAGCAAGGACCGCTGCGTGTACGCGCTGGACGCGCTGAAGGGCACCGGAACGGGCGCCCGCGCCCGGGCGTAGGGCGTCCGGCCCCGGAGCCCCCGTCCGCGCACCGCCCACCAGGGCGACGGTTCCGTCCTCAGTCGCCGGACGGCCTTGGTTCGTCAGGCCCCACGTACGTGTCGTCCCCCTCCGGCTCCGGGTAGGGGCTCGTCTGGGCCGAAGGCCCCGGCTCCCACGTCGGGGGCCACGTGTCGGGGGCGGCGGAGTCCGGCGCACCGGACTCCCGGGCACGACGGCGACGCCGCCCGAGGCGGCCGTCGCACCAGTCACGGAAGGGGCTCGGCACGGCGGCCGCCGCTCCGGCGAGAGCGAGGACCGCACCGAGGACGCTGCGGGTCATCTCCGTACCTCCAGAGCGCTCTCGCTCCGACGCTACGCCGCCCGTGTGACAGCGGCCACCGGACGGGGACGAGACCGTGACAGGGCCATGACGGGACCGCCGGGTCGTCCGCGCCATGCTGTGCGCTACGGTTCCGTGTCGCCCGGCCACCCGGGCCGGCGGCGTACAACAGCACACAATCGGGGGCGGATTCGATGAGACGGCAGCACGTCAAGCTGACGGTGGTCCTGGTGGCGGTGGTACTCGCGCTCACCGGCTTTTCGAGCGGCAGCCACGGCGGGAAGAGCGGAAAGAGCCGGTCCGGCAGCCACAGCAGCGGTGGCGGTGGCGGGTGCTCCAACTCGAAGAAGAGCAACGGCACGTACCACGACACGGACTCGGACAACGACTACGACGACGACTACGGCTCGTCGAGCGGTACCTCGGGCTCCACGTACACCGACCCGACCCCCACGGCCACCGCCTCGGACGCGCCGCAGGTGTACGTCTTCCGCTGCGCCCAGTCCGCGAAGGGCAAGCGCAAGGCGGTCACCGCGTCCACCGTCCGCCTGACCCCGGTCGCCTCCGGCACGCACACCTACGAGGTGGACGTGACGTTCCTGGACGCGATGGGAAGCGTGGTCGACACGGGCGAGGCGACCGTGGAGGCGGACTACGGCGACACGAAGACCGTGTCCGTCCGGATGGACAGCCCGCGCAAGGTGTCCCGCGTGAAGAAGTGCACGGTCACGGCCGAGCTGAGCTACTGAGCGCGCGAACGCGACGGCCGCGGCGGCTTCCCCTCCGCGCCGCCGCGGCCGTTCCCCCGTGCAGGTTGGACTAGTTGGGCTTCGGCGCCGAGGCGTGGGCGTCGAGCGTGGTGATCTCCTCGCCCGAGGCGTGGGCGTCGGTCGGCTTGAGGGGCTCGCTGGAGGCGTGCGCGTCCTGCGTCGTCAGCTCCTCGCCGGAAGCGTGGGCGTCGGTCGGCTTGAGGATGCCGTTCTTGTCGGCCATGAAGGTCAACTCCTGAAAGCTGAAGCGTGGATGCAGTGGATGGTGCGCCCGTCCGGAGGTTCCCCCGTGGATCGCCGGACGGGCACACCGGGGCCGTTCACCTTAGTGGTGAGGCCACCCGCCGATCCGTCTGCCCCCCGACGCGACGGATCGATGAGGAGAGAGTGGCCCGGCGCGATAAACGAATGATGAACGAGCCGGGAGGGATCAGAACACCGACGGCGACTCCAGCAGGACACGCACGTCCGCGGCCTCGGCCGAACCGAGTTCCTCGAAGACGGTCAGCGCCTCACGCCAGCACGCCTGCGCGCGGTCGGTCTGCCCCAGCGGCATGAGGCTGAGGCCCAGCACCGTGAGGACGTTGGCGCGCCGCCACTCCCCGCCGATGCCGTGCAGCACGGCGAGCGCCTGTTCGGCCAGCGCGGCGGCCTGGGCGTGCCGGCCGTCGGCCAGGTCCACCTCCGACAGCCGGAACAGGGTCATGCCGTGCCAGAAGCGCTGCCGGCTCTCGCGGAACACGGCCAGCGCCTCGGTGAGTACGTGGCGCGCCTCGGACGTCTGACCCGCGCCGGTGAACGCCAGGCCGAGCGCGTACTTCCCGTTGGCCAGCCGGAGGGCCTGCTCCCTGCCGTCCGCCTCGTAGAGGGCGATGCCCTGCTGGGCCAGGCTCACCGCGCTCGTCTTGCGGTCCGTGGCCAGGTGCACCCTGGACATGTTGCACAGGGCGGACGCCTCGCCCGACTTGTTGCCGTCCGCCCGGAAGGCGTCCAGGGCCTGGGTGAAGTGCGCCTCCGCGTCGGTGTGCCGGTTCTCGTACAGGGCGATGATGCCGAGCTGGTTGGGTGCCTGGCTCGACGAGACGGGGTCTCCGGCGGCCAGACCCAGTTCCAGGGCCCGCAGAGCGTCGCTCCGGGCGTCGGCGAAGCGGCCGGAAATGCTGTGCACATGCGTCAGCATCGTGCGCGCCCGTGCCTCCGCCCTGACGGCACCGGCCGCCCGGGCCGCCTCGGACACCGCGGTCGCGGCCTGGGTGAACTGGCGCGAGTTCGCACCTGATTCGCCCAGGTCGACGGCGGCCATCAGAAGGTCGGCGGCCTTGCCGACCGTGTCCTTCGTCGCGGACTGCCGGGCACACGCGAGGACCCCGCTGGACTCACTGAAAAGCCAGTCCAGAGCTTCCGTCGGCGCGCTGAACGCCAGGCCGGGGCAGCTGGTGGGCTCGAAGTGGTCGAGGACCCGCTCACCCGGCCGCTCCAGAGCGTAGACCCCCGCGGCCGTCGCCAGGTAGAAGTCCAGCAGCCGCGACAGCGCCGCCTCCCGCTCCCCGGGCTCCTGCTCGTCCCGCTCCGCGCAGGAGCGCGCGTACAGACGGACCAGGTCGTGGTAGCGGTAGCGGCCCGGGGCCGCCGACTCGACCAGGGACGTGTCGACCAGGGCCTCCAGGAGGTCCTCCGCCACGTGCGGGTGCAGGTCAAGGAGGGCGGCCGCGGCGGCCAGGGAGATGTCCGGGCCGTCTGCGAGGCCGAGCAGCCGGAAGGCGCGGGCCTGGGCCGGTTCCAGCTGGCCGTAGCCGAGTTCGAAGGTGGCCTTCACCGCGAGGTCGCCCGCCTGGAGCTCGTCCAGGCGGCGGCGCTCGTCGGCCAGCTTGGCGGCCAGCACCGAGACCGTCCAGGTGCGGCGGGAGGCCAGCCGGGAGGCGGCGATCCGGATCGCCAGCGGGAGGAAGCCGCACGCGGCGACCACGTCGAGCGCTGCCTCCCGCTCCGAGCTGATCCGCTCCGGGCCGACGATCCGGGTGAAGAGCTGAAGCGCCTCCTCCGGGGACATCACGTCCAGGTCGACCAGGTGCGCCCCCGCCAGGTCGACCATCCGCACCCGGCTCGTCACGAGCGCCGCGCACCCCTCCGTGCCGGGGAGCAACGGGCGGATCTGGGCGGCGTCGTGGGCGTTGTCCAGGAGGACCAGGACCCGGCGGCCGTCGAGCGTGGAGCGGTACAGCGCGGCCCGCTCGTCCAGCGTTTCCGGAATGGCCGAGTCCGCGGTGCCGAGCGCCCGCAGGAACGCGCCGAGCACGGTCTCCGGCTCGGCCGCCCGGGCCCCGGCGCCCTGGAGGTCGACGTACAGCTGCCCGTCCGGGAAGTGTCTGCGGGCCTGGTGGGCGACGTGGACGGCGAGCGTCGTCTTGCCGACGCCCCCGATGCCGGCCAGCGCGGAGACGGCCATCACGGACCCCTCCGCCGTGCCGAGCCGGTCGCCCAGCTCGCGTACGAACGCGTCCCGCCCCGTGAAGTCCGGGACGGTCGCGGGCAGCTGGGCCGGGCGGACCGGTGCCGCGGCCGGGGCCGGGGCATCCGCCGGGCGGGCCAGCTCCTCGTCGGCGCGCAGGATGCGCTGCTGGAGCCGGCCCAGCTCCGCGCGCGGATCGACCCCCAGCTCCTCGGCGAGCAGCCGCCGGGTGTCCGCGTAGACGGCCAGCGCCTCCGCCTGCCGGCCGCTGCGGTACAGGGCCACCATCAGCAGCTCGCGCAACCGCTCCCGCAAGGGGTGCGCGGCGGTGAGCGCGGTCAGTTCGGAGACCGCCTCCGCGTGGCAGCCGGCCTCCAGGTCCAGATCGAGCCGGGTCTCGGTGAGCTGGAGCCGCCACTCCTCCAGACGGGTGCGCTGGTACTCCGCGTAGGGGCCGGGCACGGAGGCCAGCGCCTCGCCGTCCCAGAGGCCGAGCGCCTTGTTCAGCAGGGACCGCGCCGCGTCCCGGTCGCCGCCCGCCCGCGCCTTCTCGGCCCCGGCCGCCAGCTCCTGAGCCACGGTCAGGTCCAGTGCGTCGGCGCCGGTGCGTATCGCGTAGCCGCCGGAGTCGCTGGCCAGCGTTCCGGTGCCGAGGATCTTGCGCAGCCGGGAGGCGTAGGTGCGTACGGCGGCCAGCGCCTGCGAGGGCGGCTCGTCGCCCCAGATGGCGTCGATGAGCTCGGCGGCCGTCGCCGTGTGCCCGCCGCGCAGCAGCAGCGCGGTCAGCAGCGCGCGCTGCTGGGGTGATCCGGACGGCAGCGTCTCGCCGCCCCGGTGGGCCCGGACCGGGCCGAGTACGGAGAAGTGCAGCGCGGCCTCGTCCTCCGGGCCCCGCTCGGGGGTCCGCTGCTGCGGAACGCGTACCCGTGGCCCGACGTCACGGCCCATTGCTGCCTCCTGTCCTGCCTGCGCACGGCCCGGCACGGTCACTGTGTCCGGATCGGTCATAGACCGTCCGGATTGCTCCATACCGTTGATATCGCCGTCAACAGTCTGCCTTGTGAAGGGTCGGCCCGTCAGTAACGGATGACTCTCTGCACAAGCCCTCGACAACGATTCGGGGCAGGGCGCACACGGGCAGGAGCCCCGCTCCTCCACCGATGCGGAGGAGCGGGGCTCCTTGGGTACTGCTCTTACCGGCCGCGATCGGCCGACCCGGGCAACTAGGCCGGGGTGACGTTCTCAGCCTGCGGACCCTTGGGGCCCTGAGTGACGTCGAAGTTCACGACCTGGTTCTCCTCGAGGGAGCGGAACCCGGACGCGTTGATCGCGGAGTAGTGGACGAAGACATCCGGGCCGCCGCCGTCCTGGGCGATGAAGCCGAAGCCCTTTTCAGCGTTGAACCACTTGACGGTTCCGGTAGCCATAAGCCCTCCTTGGGCCAAAGGGTTGCCCTGCTCCAGAACCTGCAATGAAGTCTGAAAACTACAAAAGCCTGCGGGGTTACATGCTCCGCAGGCTCTGTACTGCAAGGGAAACCAAACTGCAACTTGCCGTCGAGCCTAGCACGCAGCGTGTCCGTAGGGGTAGAGGGAAAGATCACTTCACCCGGATGTTTGATAGCCGTCCGGATGAGCCATCCGAGAGGGCCTTCCCGTGTGCCGCCGCCCCCGGTGGGGCGGCCGGGAAGGTGCGGGTCTAGCCTCGCGATGTGGACAATTCAACCGTTTCAAACGTCGCGGGCGACGACCGTCGCCCCCGGCCGCGCGTCGGCCACATCCAGTTCCTCAACTGCCTTCCCCTCTACTGGGGGCTGGCACGCACCGGAACCCTGCTCGACCTGGAGCTGTCGAAGGACACCCCGGAGAAGCTCAGCGAGCAACTGGTCAGGGGCGAGCTGGACATCGCTCCGGTCACCCTGGTCGAGTTCCTGCGCAACGCGGACGACCTGGTCGCCTTCCCCGACATCGCGGTCGGCTGCGACGGCCCCGTCATGTCGTGCGTGATCGTCTCGCAGCGGCCCCTGGAGGACCTGGACCGGGCCCGCGTCGCCCTCGGCTCGACCTCCCGCACCTCCGTACGGCTGGCGCGGCTGCTGCTCGCCGAGCGGTACGGGGTCACCCCCGACTACTACACCTGCCCGCCGGACCTGGGCCTGATGATGCAGGAGGCGGACGCCGCCGTCCTCATCGGTGACGCGGCCCTCCGCGCCAATCTGCACGACGCGCCCCGCCTCGGGCTCCAGGTCCACGACCTGGGCGCCATGTGGAAGGAGTGGACGGGCCTGCCGTTCGTCTTCGCCGTCTGGGCCGCGCGCAAGGACTACCTGGCGGCCGAGCCCACCGCGGTCAAGCAGGTCCACGAGGCGTTCCTCGCCTCCCGCGACCTGTCCCTGGAGGAGGTCACCAAGGTCGCCGAGCAGGCCGCGCGCTGGGAGGCGTTCGACGCGGAGGTCCTGGAGCGCTACTTCACGACGCTCGACTTCCGCTTCGGCCCGGCCCAGCTGGCGGGCGTCGAGGAATTCGCCCGCCGCACCGGCGAGGCGGCGGGCTTCCCGGCGGACGTGAAGGTGGAGCTCCTCGGCGGATGAGAACATCCCGCCGCCGGGGAATGGCATTTTCGATTTCGTTGAACACGGGATGAATGGTGGATTGCGCAATCGGCCCTCGGCGGCGACCGGCGCATTCACGCCTTTTATCGCGGTGAATGACGTCGTTCGCCCCCTTGGGGGCGAAATCGGCGGATGGTTTCTCCCGTGACCGGACGAGACTTCGCGGACACGAACTAGGCTTCGGTCGGAGGTCCGGCCGGTTCACAGGGGGAGTCCTTAATATGCAGCCGCTGGAAGCCGGGGAACCGCTCAGCATCGGCTCCTACCGGCTGCTGGGCAGACTCGGCGCAGGCGGTATGGGCCGGGTGTACCTCGGGCGCAGCGCCGGAGGCCGCACCGTCGCGGTCAAGGTCGTCCACCCGCACTTCGCGCTCGACGAGCAGTTCCGCGCCCGCTTCCGGCGCGAGGTGGAGGCGGCCCGGCGGATCGGCGCCCAGTGGACCGCGCCCGTCCTGGACGCCGACCCGGACGCGCCCGTCCCCTGGATCGCCACCGGCTACGTGGCGGGTCCGCCGCTCTCCGCGGCCGTCATCGAGCACGGCCCGCTGCCCGAGCACGCGGTCCGGGTGCTGGGCGCCGGGCTCGGCGAGGCGCTGGCCGCGGTGCACGAGCGGGGCCTGATCCACCGGGACGTGAAGCCGTCCAACGTCCTGCTCGCCCTGGAGGGCCCCCGGCTGATCGACTTCGGCATCGCCCGGGCCATCGACGCCACCACCTCCCTCACCTCCACCGGGGTCTCTGTCGGCTCGCCGGGCTACATGGCGCCGGAGCAGATCCAGGGCACGGAGATCTCCGGCGCGGCCGATGTCTTCTCGCTGGGCGCCGTCCTGGCCTACGCGGCGACCGGATCCGCGCCGTTCCTCGGCGACTCCTCGGCCGTCCTGCTCTACAAGGTCGTCCACGAGGAACCGGAGCTGGGCGATCTGGAGGGCGGCCTCCGCGAGACCATCGCCGCCTGCCTGGCCAAGAACCCGGAACGGCGGCCGACCCCGGACGAGCTGGCCCGCAGGCTGCTGCCCGGCGGCGCGGCGGCGGCCGTCGCGGCGGGCTGGCTGCCCGGGCCGCTGGTCCGCGAGGTCAGCCGGGCGGCGGTGGCGCTGCTGGACCTGGAGCCGCAGGAGGCCCCGGTGCAGTCGGGGCCGGTGCCGTTCAGCAATCCGTCGCTGGGGGCGGGGGGTCCGTCGGCCGGGCAGGGGACGGGCGCGGGCGAACCCGCCGGGGGCCCGTACGGCCCGCCCGGCGCCGCGCTCGGAGTCTTCGGCCCGCCGGTCGGCCCGACGCACCCTCCGACCGCGGGGGCCGACGGGCTGCCGGGGCAGCGGACCGGGGGCCGGAGCCTGACCCTGGGGGCGACGGCGGGCGGCGACCGGGCGGGACGCCGGCAGGTCAGCTGCACCCTGGCGCTCGCGGTGGCCGGGGCGCTGGCCGCGGTGACGGTGGGCAGCGCCTTCCTGCTGGACCTGATGCCGGGCACGGGCGGTGACACCGGCAGCGTCGGGCAGGCGCCGCCCGCCACCTCCGGCGAGCCCTCGCCGCCGAAGGACTCGGCCACCGGCTCGGCGACGAGGAGCCCGAGCCCGACGACGAGCCCGACCGCGAGCCCGGGCGGGGCCGCCGAACTGCCCGACGCCTTCGTCGGCACCTGGCGGGGCCCGCTCACCGAGAAGACCACGGGCGAGCCGCACGGCACGCTCACCGCGGTCTTCACCAAGGGCCGCAAGGGCACGGACGTGGTCCGCCTGACCACGTCCCTCTCCATCGGCATCAACATCAACTGCTACAGCGTCGCCACCCTCACCAGCGCCACCGACGACGAGCTGAGGCTGCGCGAGCGCGCCGACCCGGACCGTCCCAGTACCGCCGGGCTCTGCACCACCACACCGGCCGACCTCCACTTCACCCGTGCCTCCGACGGCACCCTCCGCTTCCGCTCCGACGAGAAGGGCGCGGGACAGCCGTACGGCACGCTCACCCGGACCGACGGCTGACCGCCGACCCCCCTGGCGTACGCTGAACCGGTCCGTAGATCCGTTGAAAAACCGCCGAAAGGTGACAGCCCGGTGACCGAGAAGGCCGACCTCCAGCCCATCCTCGACCGAGCCGCCGAAGGCGGCCGGATCACCCCGGAGGAGGCGCTCGACCTCTACCGGTCGGCGCCGCTGCACGCCCTCGGCGCCGCGGCCGACGCCGTGCGCCGCCGCCGTTACGCCGGTACGGAGCACATCGCGACGTACATCATCGAGCGCAACATCAACTACACCAACGTGTGCGTCACGGCCTGCAAGTTCTGCGCGTTCTACGCCGCGCCCAAGGACACCGCCAAGGGCTGGTCCCGGGACCTGGACGACATCCTGCGCCGCTGCGCGGAGACCGTCGAACTGGGCGGCACGCAGATCATGTTCCAGGGCGGGCACCACCCGGACTACGGCGTGGAGTACTACGAGGAGCACTTCTCGGCCATCAAGAAGGCGTTCCCGCAGCTGGTGATCCACTCGCTCGGCGCCTCCGAGATCGAGCACATGGCCCGGATCTCGAAGGTCTCCGCCGAGGAGGCCATCAGCCGGATCCACGCGGCCGGTCTCGACTCCTTCGCGGGCGCGGGCGCCGAGCTGCTTCCGGCCCGGCCGCGCACCGCCATCGCCCCGCTGAAGGAGTCCGGCGAGCGCTGGCTGGAGATCATGGAGATCGCGCACGGCCTGGGCGTCGAGTCCACCTCGACCATGCTGATGGGCACGGGCGAGACGAACGCCGAGCGCATCGAGCACCTGCGCATGATCCGTGACGTGCAGGACCGCACCGGCGGCTTCCGGGCCTTCATCCCGTACACGTACCAGCCGGAGAACAACAAGCTGAAGGGGCAGACGCAGGCCACGCTCTTCGAGTACCTGCGGATGATCGCCATCGCCCGGCTGTTCCTGGACAACGTCGCCCACATCCAGGGCTCCTGGCTCACCACCGGCAAGGAGGTCGGCCAGCTGTCGCTGCACTACGGCGCCGACGACCTCGGCTCGATCATGCTGGAGGAGAACGTCGTCTCCTCGGCCGGTGCCAAGCACCGCTCCAACCGGCTGGAGATCATCGACCTCATCCGCAAGGCGGACCGGGTCCCGGCCCAGCGCGCCACGACGTACGAGCACCTCGTCGTGCACGACGACCCGGCGAACGACCCGGTCGACGAGCGCGTCGTCTCGCACATCTCGTCCGTCGCCATCGAGGGCGGCACCGCGCACCCCGAGCTCAAGCTCCTCAGCGCCAACTGACCCCTCCATGCTGACCCTTCACGCCGCCGCCCTGCTCCTGCCGGGCGGCGGCCGCGCACCCGTGCCCGGCGGTGCGGTGGCCGTGCGGGACGCCTCGGTCGCGGCGTTCGGGCCGTACGAGGAGCTGGCCGCCGCCCACCCCGGCGCCCGGGTCCGGCACTGGCCGGGCGTCCTCACCCCGGGGCTGGTGCAGCGGGACGCGGTCCGGCTCCTGGCGGAGTGGTACTTCCCCGATCCGCGCGAGGCGGACGCACTGGGCACCGAGCCCCTGACCGGCGCGGCGCTCGGGGCGCTCGGCCCCGAGGAGACCTGGCGCGCCGGCAGCGTGCGGCGCGGGCTGCACCGGATGCTCCGGCACGGCACGACCGCCGTGACGGCCCCGCCGGGGACACCGGCCGCGCTGCTCACGGCGATCCGGCGGTCCGGGCTGACGGTCGCCGGTCCGGCCGCCGCCACCGACGGCGTGCCCCGGCTCGACCCGCTGGCCGGGGCGGGCGCGGTGTCCGACGCGACGGCGGCACCGCTCGCCGCCGGGGGCCGCGCGGACCTCGCGGCCTTCGACGCGCCGGACGAGGCGGCGCTCCTCGCGGCGGGTGCGGCGAGCTGCGTGGCGACGATCGCGGGCGGGCGGCTGGTGTACCGGGGGCGGTAGGCCTACGGCACCGGCGGGCCGCCCAGGTAGTGGCCCTCGGAGTCGTACGGCCAGGCGTTGGCCACGCAGCCCTTCAGGCCGTCGATCTGCTGCATCATCGCGGGCGCCGGGCGCCCCTTGCCGGGGCAGGTCTCGTGGCCGTGGCCCAGCCAGTGCCCGACCTCGTGGTTGACGATCAGGGCCCGGTACTCGCCCAGCGGCCCGTCGAACTCGGGCGAACCCGTCTGCCAGCGCTTCAGGTTGACCATCACGACCGTACCGACGCGGCAGTTCACCTCGCCGTGCGTGTCGAGCCCGCTCGCGCCGCAGACGCGGTCGGTGGTCTCCGGGGTCGCGATCCGTATGACCAGCCCCGCCGGGCCCTTCGCCACCTGGCGGAACCGGTGCTCGCCGTGGTGCGACCAGCCCCGGGGCGCGGCCAGGATGCGCGCGACGACGGCGGCGGCCTGGTCCGCGTCGAGCCCGGAGCCGTCCTCCACCTCCACCCGGTAGGCGCTCCCCGTACCGCTGTCGGTCGCGGCGGCGCGGGCCACGGTGAACGCGGCGGGCGCGGGCCCGCGTGCGTCGTTCCAGCGGAGGCCGGCGACGGCGGCGGCCGCGAGTACGACGGGGACGACAGCCAACGTGAGCAGCCTGCTCCGGCCGCTCTCCCCCCGGCGCCCTTTCCCTCCGGGCATCCGAAACCCTCCCCAGCGTTCGACGTTCGTCCCCCGCTGTAGGACCGGTGATCGGGGCAATTGGTTCAGTCCACATCCATATGAGCTCGCGGAGAGGGCGCTTGGAGAATCGTTACGGCACCGAGGGGCCGCCCAGGTATGCCCCGTTTTCGGCGTACGGCCAGGCGTTGGCGACGCAGCCCTTGAGCCCGTAGATCTGCTGCATCATCGCGGGGGCGGGGCGGCCCGCGCCGGGGCAGGTCTCGTGGCCGTGGCCGAGCCAGTGGCCGACCTCGTGGTTGATGATCAGGGCCCGGTAGTCGTTCAGCGGGCCGTCGAACTCGGGCGAACCCGTCTGCCAGCGCTTCAGGTTGACCATCACCTTCTCGCCGATCCGGCAGTTGACCTCGCCGTGCGTGTTCATCCCGCCCTGTCCGCAGATCCGGTCCGTGGTGCCCGCCGTCGCGATGCGGACGACCAGCCCGGCCGGGCCGGAGGACACCCGGTGGAACGTGCGCTTCCCGCCCTGCCCCCAGCCGCGCGGCGCGGCGAGGATGTCCGCGATCCGGCCCGCCGCCTCCTCCGGATCGACGCCGGTGCCGTCCTCGACCTCGACGCGGTACGCGTACTGCCCGGAGGACGACGCGTCGGCGCGGGCGGTCGTGAAGGTGCCGGGGCCGGAGGCCGGGATGCGTACCTGGGTGGGGCTGGGCTTCACGGAGGGCGACCGGGACGGCTTCGGGCTCCGGCTGGGTTTCGCGGAGGGCGTGCGGGAGGGCGTGGGGGACGCGGCGACGGGCGAGGGCTTGGGTGCGGCCGCCGCCGGAGCCTCGTCACCGCCCGCCCAGCGGGGCGCGAGGACCACCACGACGCCGATCAGCGCCGCCGGTACGGCGACGGCGGCGAGTATCCGTACGCGGCTGCGCCGCGCCCGTCGCGCGCGTCTGCGCCCGCCGCCGCCGTGCCGCCCCCGCCTGCTTTCAGCCCCCACGTACAGACCCCTCCCTGGCTTCCATCGGACGTGCGTCCGCGTAAGCGACCATTTCGATGAACTGCGCGTCCCGGGCGACGGCCAGCAGGTCGTCAGCCGTGACCGGCGCCGACACCATCGCGTCGGCGTCGCCCCCCACGGTGAGCGTGACGCGGCTGTGCCCGTACACGAAGCGCACAGTGACCCCGGTGATCGTCTTGCCCCCCTCGGCGTTCCCGGCCGCCGTGATCGCCTGGGCCATGATGCCCCCTGGCAGTGACACCTCGTCGCACCGGAGGCCCTTCGCCGCGATATCGAGGCAGGCCCGATCGGCCCGGGCCGCCTTGCCCGTGGCCAGCGGGCGTACGGAGAACGTGATGGGGAAGACCGGGCCGTCCGTGTCGCCCTGGTACCGGTTGACGGCGATGTCGACCGGACGGATCGGGGCGAGGGCCTTGGGCAGCAGCGTTTCCAGCACCCCCGCCGCCTCGTTCTGGAAGACCCGCTGCCGCGAGAACTCGTCCTCCGGCAGGTCCGCCATGGAGGACTCGCCGGGGCTCGGCTCGATGTGCACGGGGGGCCGGACCGGCACGGCCGTGGGCCCGGGGACCGGCGAGGTCCGCGAGGCCGCCGACCACTGGCGTACCGGCTCCCCGTCCCCGCCCCACACCGGCAGCGCGGCGCCCAGGACGCCCAGGCCGACGATCGCGGTCGCCGTCGCCCCGATCGCGGCGCGGGCCCGGGCCCGGCGGCGGCGGCCCCGGACCAGGGCGCCGGGGACCAGATCGGGCAGCGGCGGCGCCCCGTCGGTGACCCGCTCCATGGCGGTCCGGACCAGCAGCTCGTCGTCGTCGCGGCCGGGCTCGTCGCCCGGAGCGGGGTCCATGAACACGTACACGGCGTGACTCCTCAGCCTCGGGCGGTGTAGAGGTGCGCGTCGCCCAGGCGGGCGCGCAGCGTGGCCAGCGAGCGCGAGCACTGGCTCTTGACGGTGGACGGGCTGCACCGCAGCAGTTCGGCGACGGTCTCCACGCTCAGGTCCTCCCAGTAGCGCAGGACGACCATCGCCCGGGCGCGGGGCGGCAGTTCGGCGAGGACCGCGAGCAGCGTCACCGTGAGCTCGGGGCCCACCGCCGGGGCGGGCGCGGCGATCGGCGTGTGGGCGAGGAGGTCGCGCAGACGGCGGCGGCGCTCGGCGATGTAGGTGCGGGTGAGCACGGTCCGGGCGTAGGCGTCCGGGTGGTCGGCGGCGCGCACCCGGTGCCAGTGCTGGAACAGCTTGGCCAGCGTCGTCTGGGTCAGGTCACGCGCGGCGTCGGCGTCCCCGCAGAGCAGATACGCGGTGCGGTAGAGCCGGTGCTGACCGGCGCGGGCGAATTCCTCGAAGCCGTCGGCACCCCGGCTGGCTCCCGTGAACATCTGCCCCCTTTCCTGTTCTTCCCGGTTCTCTGCGGAGGTCTCTCCGTGACTACTGAGTGCTGTCGGGCGGAAAAGGTTGAAGCCGGGTTTTCGCCGGGGGCGTCCGCCGCGAACCGGCGCGGGGCGGGCTGCTTGAATGGGGTGCGTGACCCGAGCATCCCTGGACAAGCAGCCGCACGAAGTCGCCTCTATGTTCGACGGCGTGGCGGCGAACTACGACCTGACCAACGACGTGCTCTCGCTCGGCCAGGACCGGGTGTGGCGCAAGGCCGTCGCCAAGGCGGTGAACGCGCGGCCCGCCGAGAAGGTCCTCGACCTGGCAGCCGGTACGGCGACGTCCTCGCTGCCGTTCGCCGCGACCGGGGCGTACGTCGTGCCGTGTGACTTCTCCATCGGCATGCTCCGCGAGGGCAAGAAGCGCCACGCCTGGCTGCCCTTCACCGCCGGGGACGCCACGAAACTCCCCTTCCGCGACGAGACCTTCGACGCGGTGACCATCTCCTTCGGCCTGCGCAACGTCCAGGACACGGACGCGGCCCTGCGCGAGCTGTACCGCGTCACCAAGCCGGGCGGCCGGGTCGTCATCTGCGAGTTCTCCCAGCCCGTCCGGACCCCGTTCCGCACGGTCTACATGGAATACCTGATGCGCGCCCTGCCCCCGGTCGCCCGCGCGGTCTCCTCCAACCCCGACGCCTACGTCTACCTCGCCGAATCCATCCGCGCCTGGCCCGACCAGCCCGGCCTGGCGAAGAAGCTCCAGCAGGCGGGCTGGTCCCGGGTCGCCTGGCGCAACCTCACGGGCGGCGTGGTGGCCCTGCACCGGGGCGTGCGCGACTGACGTCTCCGGCGGGCCCCGGGCGGGACGCGCGGACCGCGCGAAAGCGGTTGCGGGCATTCCGAGTTGACGGGAACCGGTGGACGGGGAAGATGTGTCCGTTGATACGGCACGCGTCTTCCCCGTTTCCGTGTGTCACCGTCTCGCCCGTCCCCGGACCGCTGCGGAGCTCTCATGCCCTCGTACTGCCCCTTCTGTGGAACCCAGGCGCCCGACGAGGCGCGTTTCTGCATGAAGTGCGGGCGGGAGCGCCCCGCCGCGCCCGCCGCGCCTCCGCAGCCCGCCGCCCCGCCGCCGCCCACCGGGGCGCCGGGCGTCGAACCGCCCGCGGTGCCCGCCTACATGACGCGGCCCGCCGCGCCGCCGCCCGGATACGCGCCGGTGCCGACCGGGCCCTCGCCCGCCGGGATCTTCTTCGGGCGGGTGATGCGCGGGGACTGGGCGGGCTCGCTGAAGGCGGCCGTCTGGCCGACCGGGCTGATCATCGGGCTCGCCGTGGCGCTCGCCATCCCCGACTACGGACAGGGGGACGACGTCGTCGTCGGGTGGAGCGACCGGCTCCGGATCGCGCTCGCGATGCTGCTCCAGGCATTCGGCGGCGGCTTCGAGGTCCAGGCCGTCCTGCCGGGCGGCGGCGGATACGGGGGCGCTTCGCCGTACGGGGACACGTACAGCGACTTCGATCCGGGCGGGCAGAGCCAGACGACGCTCTCGCTGATCCCGCTCACCGTCACCGTGCTGTGGATCGGCGCCCTCGTCCTCGGCGCCCGGGCCGTCCGCAGGCAGGGCGGCGGCCTCGACGCGGCGGTCCGGATCAGCGTCGTGGCCGCAGCCGCGGTCCTGGTCCTCGGGCTCTACGCCCAGCCCGAGATCGAGGGCTACTCGCTCCACTCCTCACCGGTCCTGGCGGCCCTCGGCGCCCTCGGCATCGCGCTCGTCACCACCTGCGCCGTCCTGCAACGCGACGTCGCGGCCGCGTGGCTGGCCCAGCGGCCGGGCGCGCAGAGCTTCGTACGCGCCGCCGGGACCGCCGTCCGCGCGCTCGGTGCCGTCCTCCTGCTCTGCGGCCTGATCGGCTACATCACGTACGCCACCCTGGACGACGTCAACGGCACCGCCCTGCTGATGGCCCTGCCGCTGCTGCCCAACATCGCGCTGATGGTGCTCTCGGTGAGCTGGGGCGGCTCCGTCGAGTACGACGCGCGGGGGCAGGCGGACATCATCGGCTCCGGTATGGACCACGGCTCGTTCGGCCTCGGTGAGCTGAGCGACGCGGCCAACGACTGGGCGCTCGTCGGTGCGCTCGCCGCCGGACTCGTCTGCGCGCTCATCGTCGGGCTGCTCGCCGGGCGCCGCTCCGCCGACCGGCGCGAACAGGTCACCTCCGGCGGCCTGTTCCTGCTCGGCTTCCTCGCGCTGACCGCGATGAGCGGCCTGTCCGCCGAGTTCTCCGGCAACGTCGCCGACATCGGCGGCTCGGGCACCCTGGACGTCTCGCCCAGCGTCGCCGACGCGCTGCTGTTCGGGCTGCTGTGGGTCGGCGGCGCGGTGCTCGTCGCGCCGTACCTCGCGCGGATGACGGGCGGCGGTGGCCCGGGCGGCGGCTCCCCGGCGTACCCCGCCCCGCCGAGCCCGTACGGCCCGCCGAACCAGGGCCCGCACATCCCGGGCCCCTACACCCCGGCCCCGGGCCCCTACACGCCCGTACCCGGCCAGGGCCCGGCGCCCGGCCCGTACACCCCGAAGCCGGGCCAGGGCCCGCACACCCCGCCCGCGCAGTCCGCGGCCGCCGGGACCGGCGCGCCCGACGCCGAGCCGCCCACCAGCACCCTGCACGCCCCGTACGTCCCCGCCCCGGCCGCCGCGCAGCCGCCCCCGCCCCGGCGCCGGCGGGCCGTCCTCGTCTGGGGGGCCACGCTCACCGCCGCGCTCGTCCTCGGCGGCGGGGTCACCGCGGGCGCCCTCGCCCTGATGGACCGCCACGAGGACCCGGGCACCTCGGAGAACGGCAAGCGCGGGAAGAGCGACCGGGCGACGCCCGCCCAGGACCGGACGAGCGAGGCGCCCTCCGAGACCCCCGCCGTGGAGGCGACCGCCTCCACCGACCCGGCGGAGCCCGTCCTCCCGGACGGCTACAGCGTCGTCGCCGACACCGCGGGCTTCGCGCTCGCCCTGCCGGACGACTGGGAGCGCCAGGGCGAGGAGAACCACCAGGTCACCTACGCCGCGTCCCCGGGCGACACCCGCCTGCTGAAGGTCGGGGTCATCGCGGACGCCCCCTACACCTCGTACGAGAACTTCAAGGCCCTGGAGAAGACCGCCACCGCCAACCAGCGGAACTACCAGCAGGTCCAGCTGTCGGCCAACACCTTCCAGGGCCGTCCGGGCGCCCGGTGGGAGTACACCTACGAGGACAAGAGCGGTCGGCCGGTCCACGCGATCGACCAGAGCTACATCGCCGAGGACGGCACCGAATACGCCATCTACGTCACCGAGCGGGACGTGGACTGGGCCGGTGCCCGCGAGGTCTTCGACACCGCCCTGTCCACCTGGATGCTCAACGACGTCGACTGACGGCTCACAGCTCCAGCCGGAAGACCCGCACCTCCTGGCCCGGCCGCGGCGTCGTGAAGGTCTCGGCCGGTGCCATGCCGAGGCGCAGGGCCACCGCCGCGGACCGCTCGTTGAGCACGTCGACCGCCGCCACCACCCGCTCCACCCCCGCCGCGCGCAGCCGGTCCAGTGTGAGGCGCGCGGCGGCCGTCGCGTAACCCAGCCCCCAGGCCGGCCGGGCCAGCCGCCAGCCGATCTCGGTCTCGCCCACCGGTCCGTAGGCGGTCGGCCCCCACGGCTGCGCGCCCGTGAAGCCGATGACCCGCCCCTCCCCGTCGAGCACGGTCCACAGGCAGTAGCCGAGTTCGGCGTCGTGTCTGCGCTGACGCGCGGTCCACTCCTCGTACATGGACAGCTCCTCGGACCGCCCGCCGAAGAACCGCATCACCTCCGGGTCGTCGAAGGCCCGGTGCCAGGCGACGGCGTCCTCGTCGGTCGGGACACGCAGCTGTACGACGGGCGGAGCGGCAGGCGCGATTGACATGAGGCAGCCCTTCGGAGGGTTGGTCGGCAGGCACCCATAGACTGCCTTGGACCTGTGCCGCGCGGCACGCGAATTCGAGTCTTCGGGAGAACCGACCGTGGCCGAACCCCTGTCCGAACACAGCGCGGACGTCATCGTCGTCGGTGCGGGCCCTGCCGGCTCCACGACCGCGTACTACCTGGCCAAGGCCGGACTCGACGTCCTCCTCCTGGAGAAGACCGCGTTCCCGCGCGAGAAGGTCTGCGGCGACGGCCTCACCCCGCGCGCCACCAAGCAGCTCGTGGCCATGGGCATCGACATCTCCGAAGAGGCGGGCTGGCTGCGGAACAAGGGCCTCCGCATCATCGGCGGCGGCGTCCGGCTCCAGCTGGACTGGCCGGATCTGGCCTCCTACCCGGACTACGGACTCGTCCGGAAGCGCGACGACTTCGACGAGCAGCTGGCCCGGAACGCGCAGAAGGCCGGCGCCCGGCTGTACGAGCGGTGCAACGTCGGCGCCCCGATCACCGATGAGCGCACCGGCCGGATCACCGGGGTGCACGCGAAGCTCGGCGAGGAGAAGACCCCGGTCACCTTCCACGCCCCGCTCGTCGTCGCCGCCGACGGCAACTCGACCCGGCTCTCCCTCGCGATGGGCCTGCACCGCCGCGAGGACCGCCCGATGGGCGTCGCCGTGCGGACCTACTTCACCTCGCCCCGGCACGACGACGACTACCTGGAGTCCTGGCTGGAGCTGTGGGACCGGCGCGGGCCCCAGGAGAAGCTGCTGCCCGGCTACGGCTGGATCTTCGGCATGGGCGACGGCACCTCCAACGTCGGCCTCGGCATCCTCAACTCCTCGTCCGCCTTCAAGGAGCTGGACTGGCGCGAGGTCCTGAAGGCGTGGTGCGCCTCCATGCCGGAGGACTGGGGCTACACCCCGGAGAACATGACGATGCCCATCCGGGGCGCCGCCCTGCCGATGGCCTTCAACCGCCAGCCGCACTACACCAAGGGCCTGCTGCTCGTCGGTGACGCGGGCGGCATGGTCAACCCGTTCAACGGCGAGGGCATCGCGTACGCCATGGAGTCGGGCCAGATCGCGGCCGACGTCATCGTGCAGGCGCACGCCCGAGCGACCCCCGCGCAGCGGGAACTGGCGCTGAACAACTACCCGAAGGTGCTCAAGGAGACCTACGGCGGCTACTACACGATGGGCCGCGCCTTCGTGAAGCTGATCGGCAACCCGAAGGTCATGAAGGTCGCGACCCAGCGCGGCCTGACGCACCCGCTGCTGATGAAGTTCACGCTGAAGATGCTCGCCAACCTCACCGACCCGGCGGGCGGCGACGCGATGGACCGCATCATCAACGGCCTGGCGAAGGTGGCGCCGCGCTCGTAGCGCCCGTTCACAAACGACGGAGCCGTCACTCCCGAGCGGGGGAGTGACGGCTCCGTCGTGTGCTTGACGTGCGGATCACGCTTGTGAATCCGTGAACGCGATGGGGTCCTAGAGGACGCGGACCGCGCCGGTCGGCATGTCGTAGTCCAGCGGGCGCTGCACCACACCGGTGGAGGAGTTCTGCGCACCGACGAACTGGCCGCCGCCCACGTAGATCCCGACGTGGTACGCGCTGCCCGCGCTGCCCCAGTACAGGATGTCGCCGGGCTGGAGGTTGCTCAGCGAGACCTGGGTGCCGGCGGTGGACTGGCTCTGCGAGACGCGCGGCAGGTCGACGCCCACGGTGCGGAACGCGGCCTGGACCAGGCCCGAGCAGTCCCACGAGTTGGGGCCGGTGCCGCCGGACACGTACGCGTCGCCGACCTGCGCCTGGGCGAACGCGACGACGGAGGCCGCGGAGCCGGTGGCGTTGGAGGAGTACGAGGTCGTGGCGGCGCTGGTGGAGCCGGACGACGAGGAGCCGGTGGTCTTCTGGAGCGTGGTGCGCGCGGCGTCGCGGGAGGCGCGCTCGGCGGCCTCCGCCTTGGCCTTGGCGGCCGCCTCGGCCTTCTTCTTGGCCTCGGCCTTGCGGACGGCCTCGGCCTTGGCCTTCTTGGCGTCCTTGGCGGCGCTGCTGGCCGCCGCGTCCTCCTGCGCCTGCGTCTCCAGGTCCAGGGCGACCTGCTGCGTCGCCTCGGCGGAGGCGGCGACGGTGGTGGAGAGTCCCGCCGTGATGGTGGGCATCTCGATCGTCTGGGTCACCGGTTCGGCCTGGGCCGGGCCCGCGGCACCCGCGACCGCGATGGTGCTGAGGACGCCACCGGCAACTCCGGCACGCAGCGCCGTCGTCGAGGCGTTCCGGCGGGGCTTCCGGTGGCTGGGTATGAGAGCGGTGTGGGACATGGGTACTAGCGCTATCAGGGCGCCCGGGGTCCCATCAAGAAACGTGTGTTGCGACACAGTTACGTCCGGAATCTGTGAATCCGCTTTCTGGCGGCCCTTATTGACGCCGTAACGGGCAAATCGGGCAGTCGCGATCATGGCTGTGATCATGGGTTTTCTGTAATACGCCCGAATTGCCCCTCGCTTACCACTCGTTCACACTGTTGGCCAAGCCCGCTTCTGTAACGGCTGATGTGGAGTGACGCAGCTCACAGTATGGTCTTGCTGTGACGGGCATACGAGGGTCCGGCGCGGAAAGCGACGGTTTCCGCGTCCACTTCGTTCCGTGTGAACCCTCGCGCGAGTGACCCCGGCCCGGACCCGCTTCCGGTCACCCCATTCGGTCATCCGGCCCTCGCGGCCCCCAGAGTGGGGCAGATCCCTTTATCACCCCATCGCGTCCATCGCCAATTTTGCGCGCAGCGCCGGGGCTTGATAGTGCGGCACCCCTTTGACCAGCGAGAACGGCAGTAGATGTCACCTCTCGTGATCACTCGGCCGCTTCGTGTACGAAGATCACCGCTCATCCGACTTCATGATCGTTCGTCAGGTGGCGGAGATCACAAAGACGTTGGTGACCCCCGTGTCGCAGATCACAGGACGGCGGGCATAGGATGCGGGGCAGTCGGGCTTGTGAACTGCCTCACATGTGCACGATCTTGGTGAGGCGGGGAGCCGGTTCGCCCGATGCGGTCCAACGGTCAAGGACGACTGGAAGGAGCGAGGAGCGTGAATGCCTACGCGCCCATCCTCGTGCTCGGCGCCCTCGGGGCAGGGTTTGCGATCTTCTCCGTGGTCATGGCCACGCTTATCGGCCCCAAGCGGTACAACCGGGCAAAGCTCGAAGCGTACGAGTGCGGTATCGAACCGACACCCACGCCGGCCGGAGGCGGCCGCTTTCCCATCAAGTACTACCTGACGGCGATGCTCTTCATCGTCTTCGACATCGAGATCGTCTTCCTCTATCCCTGGGCGGTCACCTTCGACGCCCTGGGGATCTTCGGGCTCGTGGAGATGCTGCTCTTCGTGCTCACCGTCTTCGTCGCCTACGCGTATGTGTGGCGGCGCGGCGGTCTGGAATGGGACTGAGGGGCTGAGGGGCACACCATGGGACTCGAAGAGAAGCTGCCGAGCGGCTTCGTTCTGACCACCGTCGAGCAGGCGGCCGGCTGGGTGCGGAAGTCCTCCGTCTTCCCGGCGACCTTCGGCCTCGCCTGTTGCGCCATCGAGATGATGACCACCGGGGCGGGCCGTTACGACCTGGCCCGTTTCGGCATGGAGGTCTTCCGCGGTTCGCCGCGGCAGGCGGACCTGATGATCGTGGCCGGGCGGGTGAGCCAGAAGATGGCGCCCGTCCTGCGGCAGGTCTACGACCAGATGCCGAACCCCAAGTGGGTCATCTCCATGGGGGTTTGCGCATCGTCGGGCGGAATGTTCAACAATTACGCCATTGTTCAGGGTGTCGATCACATTGTCCCGGTTGATATTTATTTGCCGGGCTGCCCGCCGCGGCCCGAGATGCTGATGGACGCGATCCTCAAGCTGCACCAGAAGATCCAGGGCTCCAAGCTCGGGGTCAACGCCGAGGAAGCCGCGCGCGAGGCGGAGGAAGCGGCGCTCAACGCCCTGCCCCTCATCGAGATGAAGGGGCTCCTGCGATGAGCGACGAGCACAACGGCTCCGCCGTCCCGGCCCCGCGCGACGAGCACGGCGAGGTCATCGGCGTACGGAAGGGCATGTTCGGCGCCAACAACGGCGGCGACACCTCCGGCTACGGCGGCCTCGTCCGTACGGTCGCCCTCCCCGGCGCCTCCTCCCGCCCCTACGGCGGCTGGTTCGACGAAGTCGCCGACGAGCTCGAAGGCGCCCTGGAGGAGCAGGACCTCCTCCCGGAGAACGCCATCGAGAAGACGGTGGTCGACCGGAACGAGCTCACCTTCCACATCGCCCGCGAGCACCTGGTCACCGTCGCCAGGACCCTGCGCGACGACCCGGCGCTCCGCTTCGAGCTGTGCACCGGCGTCAGCGGCGTCCACTTCCCCGGCGACAAGGGCCGCGAGCTGCACGCGGTCTACCACCTGCGCTCGATCACGCACGGCCGGCTGATCCGCCTTGAGGTCTCCACGCCGGACGACGACCGGCACCTGCCCTCGCTGGTCCCGGTCTACCCGACCAACGACTGGCACGAGCGCGAGGCGTACGACTTCTTCGGGCTCGTCTTCGACGGGCACCCCGCCCTCACCCGGATCATGATGCCGGACGACTGGCAGGGCTTCCCGCAGCGCAAGGACTACCCGCTCGGCGGCATCGCCGTCGAGTACAAGGGCGCCCAGATCCCGGCTCCGGACCAGCGGAGGTCGTACTCCTGATGACCACTCCCCACGCGACGCCCCGCGCCACCACCGAGGGGACCGTATATACGGTCACCGGCGGCGACTGGGACGAGATCGTCGAGAACGCCGCCGCCTCCGACGACGAGCGCATCATCGTCAACATGGGCCCGCAGCACCCGTCCACGCACGGCGTGCTCCGGCTCATCCTGGAGATCGACGGCGAGACCGTCACCGAGGCCCGCTGCGGCATCGGCTACCTCCACACCGGAATCGAGAAGAACCTCGAATTCCGCAGCTGGACGCAGGGCACCACCTTCGTCACGCGCATGGACTACCTGACGCCGTTCTTCAACGAGACGGCCTACTGCCTCGGCGTCGAGAAGCTGCTCGGCATCGAGGACCAGATCCCCGACCGGGCCACCGTCCTGCGCGTGCTCCTGATGGAGCTCAACCGGCTCTCCTCGCACCTGGTGTGCATCGCCACCGGCGGCATGGAGCTCGGCGCCACCACGATCATGATCTACGGCTTCCGCGACCGGGAGCTGGTGCTCGACCTCTTCGAGCTGATCACCGGGCTCCGCATGAACCACGCGTTCATCCGCCCCGGCGGCCTCGCCCAGGACCTGCCCCCGGGCGCGGTCGACCAGCTGCGCGAGTTCGTGAAGACCATGAAGAAGAACCTGCCGGAGTACGACGCGCTCGCCACCGGCAACCCCATCTTCAAGGCCCGCATGCGGGACGTCGGCTACCTCGACCTCACCGGCTGCATGGCCCTCGGAGCCACCGGCCCGATCCTGCGCTCGGCGGGCCTCCCGCACGACCTGCGCAAGACCGACCCGTACTGCGGCTACGAGACCTACGACTTCGAGGTCCCCACCGCCGACAGCTGCGACGCCTACGGCCGCTTCCTCATCCGCCTGGAGGAGATGCGCCAGTCGCTGCGGATCATCGAGCAGTGCATCGACCGGCTCGAACCCGGACCGGTCATGGTCGCCGACAAGAAGATCGCCTGGCCCGCGCAGCTCGCGCTCGGCCCGGACGGCCTGGGCAACTCGCTGGACCACATCAAGAAGATCATGGGCACCTCCATGGAGGCCCTGATCCACCACTTCAAGCTGGTGACCGAGGGCTTCCGGGTCCCCGTCGGACAGGCGTACACCGCCGTCGAGTCGCCCAAGGGCGAGCTCGGCGTGCACGTCGTCTCGGACGGCGGGACCCGCCCCTACCGGGTCCACTTCCGGGACCCGTCCTTCACCAACCTCCAGGCCATGGCGGCGATGTGCGAGGGCGGCCAGGTCGCCGACGTCATCGTCGCCGTCGCATCCATCGACCCCGTGATGGGAGGCGTCGACCGGTGACCGAAGCACGTCAGGAAGTCAGTCTGGGGATGCCGCAGCTCCCCGCCCCCGCCTACCCGGCCGAGGTGCGCGCCAGGCTCGAAGCGGATGCGAAGGAGGTGATCGCCCGCTACCCCGGCAGCCGCTCCGCGCTGCTGCCGCTGCTGCACCTCGTGCAGTCCGAGGAGGGGTACGTCTCGCGTACGGGCATGGCCTTCTGCGCCGAGATGCTCGACCTCACCACCGCCGAGGTCACCGCGGTCGCCACCTTCTACACGATGTACCGGCGCAGGCCCAGCGGCGACTACCAGGTCGGCGTCTGCACCAACACGCTCTGCGCGGTGATGGGCGGCGACGCGATCTTCGACCGGCTCAAGGAGCATCTCGGCGTCGGCAACGACGAGACGACCGAGGACGGCAAGGTCACCCTCGAACACATCGAGTGCAACGCCGCCTGCGACTTCGCGCCCGTCGTGATGGTCAACTGGGAGTTCTTCGACAACCAGACGCCGGAGAGCGCCACCCAGCTGGTGGACGACCTCATCGCCGGCCGCACCGTCGAGCCCACCCGCGGCGCGCCCCTGTGCACGTACAAGGAGACCGCGCGCATCCTCGCCGGCTTCCCCGACGAGCGCCCCGGCGCCGTCGCGGCCACCGGCGGCGCCGGCCACGCCTCGCTCATCGGCCTCAAGCTGGCCAAGGGCGAGGCCGCACCGCAGGCCCGCGTCATCAGCCCGCGCGGCGAGGCGCCCAGCGACCAGCCGCAGAAGGGCGCCGAGCACCTCAGCTCGCATGACGCGCCGCAGCAGACCTCGGCATCCGACCCGGACCACCCGGCAGGACCCGCGGCCGAGGAGGGGGAGTGATGACGTTGGCCACCGAGATCGATCAGAACGGGACCAGCCCCGAGAAGCTGCTCGCGCCCGTCCTGTCCGCGTTCTGGGACCAGCCGGAGTCCTGGACCCTGGACACCTACCGCCGCCACGAGGGCTACGAGGGACTGCGCAAGGCCCTCACCATGTCCCCGGACGACCTCATCGCGTACGTCAAGGACTCCGGTCTGCGCGGACGCGGCGGCGCCGGCTTCCCCACCGGGATGAAGTGGCAGTTCATCCCGCAGGGCGACGGCAAGCCTCACTATCTCGTCGTCAACGCCGACGAGTCGGAGCCGGGGACCTGCAAGGACATCCCGCTCCTCTTCGCCAACCCGCACAGCCTCATCGAGGGCATCGTGATCGCCTGTTACGCGATCCGGTCGTCGCACGCGTTCATCTACTTGCGCGGTGAGGTCGTCCCCGTGCTGCGACGGTTGCACGAGGCCGTCCGGGAGGCGTACGAGGCGGGCTACCTGGGGACGAACATCCTGGGCTCGGGGCTCGATCTGGAACTCACGGTGCACGCGGGCGCCGGTGCGTACATCTGTGGTGAGGAAACCGCGCTGCTCGACTCTCTCGAAGGACGGCGCGGCCAGCCCCGGCTGCGACCCCCCTTCCCCGCGGTCGCCGGTCTGTACGCCTGCCCCACTGTGGTGAACAACGTCGAGTCCATCGCCTCGGTTCCCGCGATCCTGAACAAGGGCAAGGACTGGTTCAAGTCGATGGGCAGCGAGAAGTCCCCGGGCTTCACGCTCTACTCGCTCAGCGGCCATGTCGCGGGCCCCGGCCAGTACGAGGCGCCGCTCGGCATCACGCTGCGCCAGCTCCTCGACATGAGCGGCGGCATGCGCCCCGGCCACCGCCTCAAGTTCTGGACCCCCGGCGGCTCCTCCACGCCGATGTTCACCGACGAACACCTCGACGTGCCCCTCGACTACGAGGGCGTCGGCGCGGCCGGGTCCATGCTCGGCACCAAGGCGCTCCAGTGCTTCGACGAGACGACCTGCGTGGTGCGGGCCGTCACCCGCTGGACCGAGTTCTACGCGCACGAGTCCTGCGGCAAGTGCACCCCCTGCCGCGAGGGCACCTACTGGCTCGTCCAGCTGCTCCGGGACATCGAGGCCGGCAAGGGCCGGATGTCCGACCTCGACAAGCTCAACGACATCGCCGACAACATCAACGGCAAGTCGTTCTGCGCCCTCGGCGACGGCGCCGCCTCGCCGATCTTCTCCTCGCTGAAGTACTTCCGCGAGGAGTACGAGCAGCACATCACCGGCAAGGGCTGCCCCTTCGATCCCGCCAAGTCGACCCTCTGGGCCGACGACAAGAACGCTCACCAGGGGGTGAACGCATGACAGTCACCACGAGTGCGCCCTCCGGGGGCGGCGAAGCGGCGATCCCGCCCGAGGACCTGGTCACGCTGACCATCGACGGCATCGAGATCAGCGTGCCCAAGGGCACCCTGGTCATCCGCGCCGCCGAACTCCTCGGCATCGAGATCCCCCGGTTCTGCGACCACCCCCTCCTCGACCCGGCCGGCGCCTGCCGCCAGTGCATCGTCGAGGTCGAGGGCCAGCGCAAGCCGATGGCGTCCTGCACCATCACCTGTACCGACGGCATGGTCGTCAAGTCGCAGATCACCTCGCCCGTCGCCGACAAGGCGCAGCGCGGTGTGATGGAGCTGCTGCTCATCAACCACCCGCTGGACTGCCCGGTCTGCGACAAGGGCGGCGAGTGCCCGCTCCAGAACCAGGCGATGTCGCACGGCGACCCGGACTCCCGGTTCGACGGCAGGAAGCGGACGTACGAGAAGCCCGTCCCGATCTCCACCCAGGTGCTGCTGGACCGTGAGCGCTGCGTGCTCTGCGCGCGCTGCACCCGCTTCTCCAACCAGGTCGCGGGCGACCCGATGATCGAGCTGATCGAGCGCGGCGCGCTCCAGCAGGTCGGCATCGGCGAGGGCGACCCGTTCCAGTCGTACTTCTCCGGGAACACCATCCAGATCTGCCCGGTCGGGGCGCTGACCTCGGCGGCGTACCGATTCCGCTCCCGCCCCTTCGACCTGGTGTCGACGCCCTCCGTGTGCGAGCACTGCGCCGGCGGCTGCGCCACCCGCACCGACCACCGGCGCGGCAAGGTCATGCGCCGCCTCGCGGCCAACGACCCCGAGGTCAACGAGGAATGGCTGTGCGACAAGGGCCGCTTCGGCTTCCGCTACGCCCAGCAGCGCGACCGGCTCACCACCCCGCTCGTCCGGGGCGAGTCCGGTGAGCTGGAACCGGCGAGCTGGCCCGAGGCCCTGGCGGCGGCGGCCGAGGGGCTGTCCGCCGCGCGCGGCCGGACCGGCGTCCTCACCGGCGGCCGGCTGACCGTCGAGGACGCGTACGCGTACAGCAAGTTCGCGCGGATCGCCCTGGACACCAACGACATCGACTTCCGGGCCCGGGTCCACAGCGACGAGGAGGCCGACTTCCTGGCCTCGCGCGTCGCCGGGCGCGGCAAGGACCTGGACGGCAGCGGGGTCACGTACACCGCGCTGGAGAAGGCGCCGACCGTGCTGCTGGTCGGGTTCGAGTCGGAGGAGGAGGCCCCCGGGGTCTTCCTGCGGCTGCGCAAGGCCCACCGCAAGAGCGGCCAGCGCACCTTCTCCGTCGCCTCGCACGCCACCCGGGGCCTGGCGAAGGCGGGCGGCGTACTGCTTCCCGCCGCGCCCGGCACCGAGACCGAGTGGCTGGACGCCATCGCGGGCGGTGTCGGCCTGGAGGGCGAAGGCGCCGCCGCGGCCGAGGCGCTGCGCGGTGAGGGCGCGCTGATCGTGGTCGGCGAGCGGCTGGCCGGGGTGCCCGGCGGGCTGACCGCCGCGGTCCGGGCCGCGACCGCGACCGGGGCCCGGCTGGTGTGGATCCCGCGCCGGGCGGGCGAACGCGGCGCGGTGGAGGCGGGCGCGCTCCCGTCGCTGCTGCCCGGCGGCCGCCCGGCCACCGACCCGCGCGCCCGGGACGAGGTCGCCGCCGTGTGGGGCGTCGCCGAACTCCCGTCCCGCTTCGGCCGCGACACCGGCCAGATCATCGAGGCCGCGGCCTCCGGTGAGCTGGGCGCGCTGGTCGTCGCCGGGGTGGGCACCGAGGACCTGCCGGACCCGGCGCGGGCCCTGGAGGCCCTGGACCGGGTCGGCTTCCTGGTCTCCTTCGAGCTCCGCCCGAGCGAGGTCACCGACCGCGCCGACGTGGTGTTCCCGGTGGCCGCGGTCGCCGAGAAGTCCGGGACCTTCCTCAACTGGGAGGGCCGGGCGCGGATGTTCGAGGCCGCGCTGAAGCCCGACCAGATGACGCGGAACCTCGCCCCGGGCGACGCCCGCGTCCTGCACATGCTGGCCGACGCCATGGACGTGCACTTCGCGCTGCCGGACCTGAAGGCCGCCCGCCGCGAGCTGGACCGCCTCGGCGGCTGGCAGGGCGGGTACGCGGACGACCCCCGCGTCTCCGCCCAGCCGCTGCCCCGGCCCGGCGACGGCGAGGCGATCCTCGCCGGCCACCGCATGCTGCTCGACCTGGGCCGCCTCCAGGAGGGCGACACCGCGCTCGCCGGGACCCGGCACGAGGCGGTGGCCCGGCTGTCGGCCGCCACGGCCGCGGAGAGCGGGGTCAAGGACGGCGACCTGCTGGCGGTGTCCGGCCCGGCCGGCAGCGTCGAACTCCCGCTCCGGGTCACCGACATGCCGGACCGCGTGGTCTGGGTGCCGCTGAACTCGGCCGGGCGGGGCGTGCCGGCCACGACCGGGGCCCGCCCCGGCGGCCTGGTCCGGATCGGCCCCGCCGCTGCCGGTACTCCCGACGTCACACCGGAGGTGCGGGCGTGACCGCCTTCGCTCAACTGGCCGCGGCACCGCACGGTGCGGTGCTCGCCGCCGAGGACCTGTCGATGTTCGGCAACGACCCCTGGTGGCTCGTCGTCATCAAGGCCGTCTTCTGCTTCGCGTTCCTGATGGTGACCGTGCTCTTCTCCATCGTGTGGGAGCGCAAGGTCGTCGCCTGGATGCAGCTGCGCATCGGCCCCAACCGGCACGGCCCCTGGGGCATGCTCCAGTCGCTCGCCGACGGCATCAAGCTGATGCTGAAGGAAGACGTCATCGTCAAGCGCGCGGACAAGGTCGTCTACGTCCTCGCCCCGATCGTCGCCGCGATCCCCGCGTTCATGGCCATCGCGGTGATCCCGTTCGGGCCCTCGGACAACGAGGTCTCGATCTTCGGGCACCGTACGGCGATGCAGCTCACCGACCTGCCGATCGCGATGCTGTACATCCTCGCGGTCGCCTCGGTCGGCATCTACGGCATCGTGCTGGCCGGCTGGTCGTCCGGGTCGACGTACCCGCTGCTCGGCGGGCTCCGGTCCTGCGCGCAGATGATCTCGTACGAGATCGCGATGGGCGCCGCGTTCGCCTCGGTGTTCCTCTACTCCGGGTCGATGTCGACATCGAAGATCGTGGAGGCGCAGCAGGACCGCTGGTTCATCATCCTGCTGCCGGTCTCCTTCATCATCTACATCGTCACGATGGTCGGCGAGACCAACCGGGCCCCGTTCGACATGCCGGAGTCCGAGGGCGACCTCGTCGGCGGTTTCAACACCGAGTACTCGTCCATCAAGTTCGCGATGTTCATGCTGGCCGAGTACGTCAACATGGTCACCGTCTCCGCCGTCTCCACGACCCTGTTCCTGGGCGGCTGGCGGGCCCCGTGGCCGATCAGCACCTTCTGGGAGGGTGCGAACCACGGCTGGTGGCCGATGCTCTGGTTCGTCCTCAAGGTCCAGCTGCTGCTGTTCTTCTTCATCTGGCTGCGCGGCACGCTGCCCCGCGTCCGCTACGACCAGCTGATGAAGCTCGGCTGGAAGGTCCTGATCCCGGTCTCCGTCGTCTGGCTGATGCTGGTCGCGACCGTACGGGCGCTGCGCAACGAGGGCTACGACTTCTCCAGGATCCTGCTCTACGTGGCCGGTGCCGTGATCGCGGTGCTGCTGATCTCCTTCGTCGCCGACATCTTCCGCGACAAGAAGGAGAAGGCCGCCGCCGAACAGGCCGGCCCCGAGCCGGCGTTCGACCCGATGGCGGGCGGATTCCCGGTGCCACCGCTGCCCGGGCAGACCCTGCCGCCCGTGCCGAGGCGCAGGCCGCGCCGCGAGCGGGAGCTCGTTGTCAGTGGCGGCGTGGATACTCAGAGTGACGGAAATCCGAGTGACGGAAAGGAGGCCGACGGTGCCTGAACTGCCAGATCTGCCGGGGTCCAAGAGGCCGGCGAAGTCCACCGGGCCGACGGGGTCGACGGCGTCCTCGCAGCCCTCCCCGAACTCGGAGGACAAGTTCCTCAACCCGGTGGCCGGCTTCGGCGTGACCTTCAAGGCCATGTTCAAGAAGCGGCTCACCGAGCAGTATCCGGAGACGCCGAAGGTGACGGCGCCCCGCTTCCACGGCCGCCACCAGCTCAACCGCCATCCGGACGGGCTGGAGAAGTGCGTCGGCTGCGAGCTGTGCGCCTGGGCCTGTCCCGCCGACGCGATCTACGTGGAGGGCGCGGACAACACCCCCGAGGAGCGCTACTCCCCGGGCGAGCGCTACGGCCGCGTATACCAGATCAACTACGCGCGCTGCATCCTCTGCGGACTGTGCATCGAGGCGTGCCCGACCCGGGCGCTCACGATGACCAACGAGTTCGAGCTCGCCAACACCACCCGCGAAAGCCTCATCTACACCAAGGACGAGCTGCTCGCGGGCCTGGAGGAAGGCATGGTCGACAGCCCGCACGCGATCTTCCCCGGCATGGACGAACAGGACTACTACCGGGGTCTGGTGACCGAGGCCGCCCCCGGTACGGAGCGCCAGCTCGCCGTCTCCAAGGGCGAGAAGCCGTCCGACGAGGACCGGAGCAACGGCGCGGCTCAGGAGGTGGACGCATGACCGGCCTGGCCGCAGCGGCCTCGCAGACCTCGACCGGCGAGGCGTTCCAGTTCTGGGTGCTCGGCACGGTCGCCGTGATCGGCGCCCTGTCCACCGTGCTCATGAAGAAGGCCGTGCACAGCGCGCTGAGCCTCGCCGGGACGATGATCATCCTCGCGGTGTTCTACCTCGCCAACGGCGCGTACTTCCTCGGCATCGTCCAGATCGTCGTCTACACCGGCGCGATCATGATGCTGTTCCTCTTCGTGGTCATGCTCGTCGGCGTCACGGCGGCGGACTCGCTGAAGGAGACCATCAAGGGCCAGCGCTGGCTGGCCGCCGGATGCGGCATCGGCTTCGGCGTCCTGCTGATCGCCGGTATCGGCAACGCCTCGCTCAAGAGCTTCAACGGCCTGGGCACCGCCAACACCGCGCACGGCGGAAACGTGGAGGGGCTCGCCAGCCTCATCTTCACCAAGTACGTCTTCGCCTTCGAGATCACCGGCGCCCTGCTGATCACCGCGACGGTCGGCGCGATGGTGCTCACGCACCGCGAGCGCACCGAACGGGCGAAGACCCAGCGGGAGATGTCCGAGGACCGCGTGCGGAGCAACCACCTCCCGCCGCTGCCCGCCCCCGGCGTCTACGCCCGGCACAACGCGGTGGACATCGCGGGCCTGCTCCCCGACGGCACCCCGTCCGAGCTGACCGTCATGAGCACGCTGCGCAAGCGCGGCCAGATGCGTGACGTGTCCCAGGAATCACTGGCCGGCCTCAAGGCACTGGAGCAGCGCTCCGGTGAGCGGCTGGGCCGGGACACCGAAGAAGAGGAGGTCGCCAAGTGAATCCGGTCAACTACCTCTATCTCGCCGCCCTGCTGTTCACCATCGGCGCGGCCGGGGTCCTGATCCGGCGGAACGCGATCGTGGTGTTCATGTGCGTCGAGCTGATGCTCAACGCCTGCAACCTCGCGTTCGTGACCTTCTCCCGGATGCACGGCAATCTCGACGGCCAGATCATCGCCTTCTTCACGATGGTCGTCGCCGCCGCGGAGGTCGTGGTCGGGCTCGCGATCATCGTGTCGCTGTTCCGTTCCCGCCACTCGGCCTCGGTCGATGACGCCAGCCTGATGAAGCTGTAAGGGGCGTTTGCACTGTGGAGAACCTGATTGCGCTGCTCGTCGCGGCGCCCCTGCTCGGAGCGGCGGTGCTGCTGTGCGGCGGCCGCCGCCTCGACCACGCCGGGCACTGGCTCGGCACCCTGCTCGCCGCCGCCTCGTTCGTCGTGGCCGTGGTGCTCTTCACCGACATGCTGGGGAAGGGCGCCGAGGACCGGGCGCTGCACCAGAAGCTGTTCAGCTGGATCCCGGTCGAGGGCTTCCAGGCCGATGTGGCCTTCCAGCTCGACCAGCTGTCGATGACCTTCGTCCTGCTGATCACCGGTGTGGGCACGCTGATCCACATCTACTCGATCGGCTACATGGAGCACGACGAGCGCCGGCGCCGCTTCTTCGGCTACCTGAACCTGTTCCTGGCGGCGATGCTGATCCTGGTCATCGCCGACAACTACCTGCTGCTGTACGTCGGCTGGGAGGGCGTCGGCCTCGCCTCGTACCTGCTCATCGGCTTCTGGCAGCACAAGCCCAGCGCGGCGACCGCCGCGAAGAAGGCGTTCCTGGTCAACCGCGTCGGCGACATGGGCCTGTCGATCGCGATCATGCTGATGTTCACCACCTTCGGCACGTTCGCGTACGGCCCCGTCCTGGAGGCGACCGGCGAGACGAGCGAGGGCAAGCTGACGGCGATCGGCCTGATGCTGCTGCTCGCCGCCTGCGGCAAGTCCGCCCAGGTGCCGTTGCAGTCCTGGCTCGGCGACGCGATGGAGGGCCCGACCCCGGTATCCGCCCTCATCCACGCCGCGACCATGGTCACCGCCGGTGTCTACCTGATCGTCCGCTCCGGTGCGATCTTCAACGCCGCGCCGGACGCCCAGATGGTCGTCGTGGTGGTCGGCGCGGTCACGCTGCTGTTCGGTGCGATCGTCGGTTGCGCGAAGGACGACATCAAGAAGGCCCTCGCCGGCTCCACGATGTCGCAGATCGGCTACATGATCCTGGCCGCCGGGCTCGGCCCCATCGGCTACGTCTTCGCGATCATGCACCTGGTGACGCACGGCTTCTTCAAGGCCGGGCTCTTCCTCGGCGCCGGGTCGGTCATGCACGGCATGAACGACGAGGTGGACATGCGGAAGTTCGGCGGCCTGCGGAAGTACATGCCGGTCACCTTCATCACCTTCGGCCTCGGCTATCTCGCCATCATCGGCTTCCCCGGCCTCTCCGGCTTCTTCTCCAAGGACAAGATCATCGAGGCGGCGTTCGCCAAGGGCGGCACCGAGGGCTGGATCCTCGGCTCGGTGGCCCTGCTCGGCGCCGCGATCACCGCGTTCTACATGACGCGCGTGATGCTGATGACCTTCTTCGGCGAGGAGCGCTGGCGCCGCACGGCGACGCCGTCGCCGGACGCGCCGGACGTCGAGCCCGCCGCCGAGACGCGCGGCGAGCACGCGGAGCCCCACCCGCACGAGTCCCCGAAATCCATGACGATCCCGATGATCGTGCTGGCCTTCGGCTCGGTCTTCGCCGGTGGCTTCTTCTCGATCGGCGACCGCTTCCTGCACTGGCTGGAGCCCGTCACCGGCCACGACCACGGAGACGCCCCGATCGGCGCGTCCACCGTCACCGCGGCCACCATGGTGGCGCTCGTCATCGGGGTCGCCATCGCCTGGGCGATGTACGGCCGCAAGCCGGTGCCGGTGGCCGCCCCGCGCGGCTCGCTGGTCACCCGGGCCGCGCGCCGCGATCTCCTCCAGGACGACTTCAACCACGTGGTCCTGGTCCGCGGCGGCGAGCACCTGACCCGCTCCCTGGTCTACGTCGACCACACCCTGGTCGACGGCGTCGTCAACGGCACGGCCGCTTCCATGGGCGGGCTCTCCGGCCGGCTGCGCAAGCTGCAGAACGGCTACGCCCGCTCCTACGCGGTCTCGATGTTCGGCGGTACGGCGGTTCTCATCGCCGCGACCCTGCTGATGAGGGCGGTCTGATCACATGTCCTTTCCCCTCCTGACAGCGACGGCGGCGCTCCCGGCGATCGGCGCGGTGGCCACGGCCGCCGTCCCGGCCGCCCGGCGCACCGCCGCCAAATGGCTGGCGCTGGTCGTCTCGCTGGCCACGCTCGTCCTGGCGGGCATCGCGCTCGCCCGCTTCGAGCCCGGCGGCGACCGCTTCCAGCTCACCGAATCGCACGCCTGGATCAAGGACTTCGGCGTCCGCTACGAACTGGGCGTCGACGGCATCGGCGTGGCGCTCATGGCGCTCACCGCCCTGCTGATCCCGTTCGTCATCCTGGCCGGCTGGCACGACGCCGACCCGCTGGAGACCAGCTCCTCCCGGTGGCGTCCCACCCAGGGCTTCTTCGCCCTGATCCTGATGGTCGAAGCGATGGTGATCCTCTCCTTCGAGGCCACCGACGTCTTCCTCTTCTACATCCTGTTCGAAGCCATGCTCATCCCGATGTACTTCCTCATCGGCGGTTTCGGGGACCGGGCGCACACCGGCAGCGACGAGAACGCGGCGGCGCAGCGCTCGTACGCCGCCGTGAAGTTCCTCCTCTACAACCTGGTCGGCGGCCTCATCATGCTGGCCGCGGTGATCGGCCTGTACGTGGTCGCGGGCTCGTTCTCGCTCTCCGAGATCGCCGAGGCCCGGGCCAACGGCACGTTCTCCATGGCGACCGGCACGGAGCGGTGGCTGTTCCTCGGGTTCTTCTTCGCCTTCGCGGTGAAGGCCCCGCTGTGGCCGCTGCACACCTGGCTGCCCAACGCCATGGGCGAGGCGACCGCGCCGGTCGCCGTGCTGATCACCGCCGTGGTCGACAAGGTCGGCACGTTCGCGATGCTCCGCTTCTGCCTCCAGCTCTTCCCGGAGGCCAGCAAGTGGGCGACGCCGGTGATCCTGGTCCTGGCGCTGATCAGCATCGTGTACGGAGCGCTGCTCGCGGTCGGCCAGCGCGACATCAAGCGGCTGATCGCCTACGCGTCCATCTCGCACTTCGGCTTCATCATCCTGGGCATCTTCGCGATGACCAGCCAGGGCCAGTCGGGCGCGACGCTGTACATGGTCAACCACGGCATCTCGACGGCCGCGCTGATGCTGGTGGCGGGCTTCCTGATCAGCCGGCGCGGCTCGCGCCTCATCGCCGACTACGGCGGGGTGCAGAAGGTGGCCCCGGTCCTGGCCGGCACCTTCCTGATCGGCGGCCTGGCCACGCTGTCGCTGCCGGGGCTCGCCCCGTTCGTCAGCGAGTTCCTGGTCCTGGTCGGCGCCTTCGCCGCGTATCCGGCGGTCGGCATCATCGCCACCACCGGCATCGTGCTCGCCGCGATCTACGTCCTCGTCCTCTACCAGCGCACCATGACCGGTCCGGTCAAGGCCGAGGTGCAGGGCATGGCGGACCTCAAGGTCCGTGAGCTCGTGGTGGTCGTCCCGCTGATCGCGCTGCTGCTCTTCCTGGGTGTCTACCCGAAGCCGCTGACGGACATCGTCAACCCGGCGGTGCGGCACACCATGTCGGACGTACAGAAGAAGGACCCCCAGCCCGAGGTGGAGGCCGCCAAGTGAGCGCAACAGCTGTCCACAGCCTGTGGACGACGGCGGGCGGGGTGACAACCGCCGCACCGGACGAGAAGTTCACGGCCCCGGTCATCGAGTACACCCAGCTGACCCCGGTCCTGATCGTGATCGGCGTCGCCGTCGTCGGTGTCCTGGTCGAGGCATTCGTGCCGCGCCGGGCCCGGTACCACACGCAGGTCTTCCTGACCGTCGTCGCGCTGGTCGCCGCGTTCGCCGCGGTGGTCGGCCTCGCGGCGGGCGGTTACGGGACGACCAAGGCGCACATCGCCGCGATGGGGGCCATCGCGGTCGACGGACCGTCCCTGTTCCTCCAGGGCGTCATCCTGCTGACGTCCCTGGTCGCGGTCTTCACGTTCGCCGAGCGGAGGCTCGACCCCGAGTCCCACGGGAACAGGGTCGACTCCTTCGCCGCGCAGGCCGCGTCCGTGCCCGGCAGCGACAGCGAGAAGGCCGCGGTCAAGGCCGGGTTCACCACCACCGAGGTCTTCCCGCTCGTCCTCTTCTCGGTGGCCGGCATGCTGGTCTTCCCGGCGGCCAACGACCTGCTGACGCTGTTCGTGGCCCTGGAGGTCTTCTCCCTCCCGCTCTACCTCCTGTGCGCCGTCGCCCGCCGCAAGCGGCTGATGTCGCAGGAGTCGGCCGTGAAGTACTTCCTGCTCGGCGCGTTCTCCTCGGCGTTCCTGCTGTTCGGGATCGCCCTGCTCTACGGATACGCGGGCTCCGTCTCGTACGCGCAGATCGCGACCGTGGTCGACGGCACGATCCAGAAGATCGACCCGGCGCTCGCCGACACCATGGGCAACGACGCGCTGCTGCTCATCGGCGGCGCGATGATCCTGACCGGTCTGCTCTTCAAGGTCGGCGCCGTCCCGTTCCACATGTGGACCCCGGACGTCTACCAGGGCGCCCCGACCCCGGTCACCGGCTTCATGGCCGCCGCCACGAAGGTCGCCGCGTTCGGCGCGCTGCTGCGCCTGCTGTACGTGGTGCTGCCCGGGCTCACCTGGGACCTGCGGCCGGTCATGTGGGGCGTCGCGATCGTCACGATGGTGGGCGGCGCGGTCGTCGCGATCACGCAGACCGACATCAAGCGGCTGCTGGCGTACTCCTCGATCGCGCACGCCGGGTTCATCCTGGCCGGTGTGATCGCGGCCACCCCCGACGGCATCTCGTCCGTCCTCTTCTACCTCGGCACGTACTCCTTCGTGACGGTCGGCGCGTTCGCCGTCGTCACGCTCGTGCGGGACGCGGGCGGCGAGGCGACGCACCTGTCGAAGTGGGCCGGGCTCGGCCGTCGCTCTCCCCTGGTCGCCGCGGTCTTCGCGGTGTTCCTGCTGGCCTTCGCCGGTATCCCGCTGACCTCGGGCTTCTCCGGGAAGTTCGCGGTGTTCAAGGCGGCGGCGGACGGCGGCGCGGGCGGCCTGGTCGTGGTCGGTGTGATCTCCTCGGCGATCGCCGCGTTCTTCTACATCCGGGTCATCGTGCTGATGTTCTTCAGCGAGCCGAAGGCGGACGGCCCCACGGTCGCCGTCCCGTCCCCGCTGACGATGACCACCATCGCGATCGGCGTGGCCGTGACCGTGGTCCTGGGTGTGGCCCCGCAGTACTTCCTGGACCTGGCCGGCCAGGCGGGGACGTTCGTGAGGTAGCCGGAAGCGGTTGTACGGCAACGCCGGACGGGCTTGGCCTTCCCTCGGGAAGTCAAGCCCGTCCGGCGTTGTCACAGGCGGCGCCTATCGTGGCAGGGGAGAGCGCTGGGACGCAGCGGGACCGGTATCGGGGGACAGAGCGATGAACGGGACGGGCGTGACGGGCATGACCACGGATGTGAGCACGGGCGGGACCGCCGCCACGGACGAGAGCGAGGCGCGGCGCACCCTGCACCGCGTCTTCGGTTACGAGACGTTCCGCGGCGAGCAGGAGGCGATCGTCGACCACGTGGTGGCCGGCGGGGACGCCGTCGTGCTCATGCCCACCGGTGGCGGCAAGTCCCTCTGCTACCAGATCCCGGCCCTGGTCCGGCGGGGCACCGGCGTCGTGATCTCCCCGCTGATCGCCCTCATGCAGGACCAGGTCGACGCGTTGCGGGCGCTCGGCGTGCGGGCCGGCTTCATCAACTCCACGCAGGACTTCGACGAGCGCCGCTCGATGGAGGCCCAGTTCGTCGCGGGCGAGCTGGACCTCCTGTATCTGGCCCCGGAGCGGCTGCGGCTGGACTCCACGCTGGCCCTGCTGGCCCGGGGCGAGGTCTCCGTCTTCGCGATCGACGAGGCGCACTGCGTCGCCCAGTGGGGCCACGACTTCCGCCCCGACTACCTCGCCCTGTCCGTGCTCGGCGAGCGCTGGCCGGACGTGCCGCGCATCGCCCTGACGGCCACGGCGACGGACGCCACGCACCGCGAGATCACCCAGCGGCTCGGCATGCCCGACGCCAAGCACTTCGTGGCCAGTTTCGACCGGCCCAACATCCAGTACCGGATCGTCGGCAAGGCGGACCCGAAGAAGCAGCTGCTCGCCTTCCTCAAGGAGGAGCACGCCGGGGACGCGGGCATCGTCTACTGCCTGTCCCGCGCGTCCACGGAGAAGACCGCCGAATTCCTCTGCCGCAACGGCATCGAGGCCGTCCCCTACCACGCGGGGCTCGACGCCGGGACGCGCGCGGCCCACCAGTCCCGCTTCCTGCGCGAGGAGGGCCTGGTCGTCGTCGCGACGATCGCCTTCGGCATGGGCATCGACAAGCCGGACGTCCGCTTCGTCGCCCACCTGGACCTCCCGAAGTCCGTCGAGGGCTACTACCAGGAGACCGGCCGGGCCGGCCGCGACGGCGCCCCGTCCACGGCGTGGATGGCGTACGGCCTCCAGGACGTCGTCCAGCAGCGCAAGCTGATCCAGGGCGGCGAGGGCGACGAGGCCTTCCGCCGCCGGGCCGCCTCGCACCTGGACTCGATGCTCGCCCTGTGCGAGACGGCCCAGTGCCGCCGCGCCCAGCTCCTCACGTACTTCGGCCAGGAGCCCACGGCCACGGCCTGCGGCAACTGCGACACCTGCCTCACCCCGCCGGAGACCTGGGACGGCACGGTGTCCGCCCAGAAGCTGCTGTCCGCGGTGGTGCGGCTGAAGCGGGAGCGCGGCCAGAAGTTCGGCGCGGGCCAGATCATCGACATCCTGCTCGGCCGCCGCACGGCCAAGGTCATCCAGTTCGACCACGACCAGCTGTCGGTCTTCGGCATCGGCGAGGACCTGAGCGAGGCGGAGTGGCGCGGAGTGGTCCGCCAGCTCCTGGCCCAGGGCCTGCTGGCCGTCGAGGGCGAGTACGGCACGCTGGTCCTCACGGAGACGAGCGGCGAGGTCCTGGGCCGCGAGCGGGAGGTCCAGCTCCGCAAGGAGCCGAAGAAGCCGACGGCCTCCCGGGCGTCCTCGGCCCGGGGCGAGCGCAAGCCGAAGGCGGCCCCCGCCGACCTCCCCGAGACGGCCGTCCCCGTCTTCGAGGCCCTGCGCGCCTGGCGGGCCGCCCAGGCCAAGGAGCTGGGCCTCCCGGCCTACGTGATCTTCCACGACGCCACCCTCCGCGAGATCGCCACGCTCCGCCCGACGACGCTGGGGGAGCTGGGCGGCATCAGCGGCTTGGGCGAGAAGAAGCTCGCGACGTACGGGGAGGGCGTCCTGGAGGTCCTGGCCGGCCTCGAAACGGCCGCCCCGGCGGTTGCGGAACCCCCGGCCGCCCCGACCCCGACCCCGGCCCCGGCCCCGGTCACAGCCGCCAAGCCCACCCCGGCCCCCGCCGCCCACGACGACGCCGAATTCGGCTGGGACGAGGAGCCCCCCGAGTACGAGTGAGCGCGTCCGGGCGCGGCGGACCTACTGCGGGTCCGCCGTCCGGCGCCGCGGGCTGATCGCGGTGAGGTCCAGATCGACCGGGAAGGGTACGGACACCTTCATCCGGTCGTGGAAGATGCCGGTGGAGGTATAGGCGCCGGTTGCGGGTTCCAGCTCGAAGACATAGACCACGGCACGGCCGTCGTGGTTCTCCACCCGCCAGAAGTGCGGGATCTTCACCCGGGCGTACTTCATCGGCTTGGTCTCCCGGTCCCGCGACCGTGACTCCGGCGACACGACCTCGATGGCCAGCCGGACGGATTCGGCGGGGAAACGGGTCTGACTCGGGTCCTGGACGATATCGCCGTCCACCACGATCACGTCGGGCTCGGGCCGGTTGTAGCGGTCGATGTCGATCGTGAACTCACGCACGACTTCCAGGTCGGGCGGTGCCAGCGACTGCAACTGCCAGTTGAAGAAGTCAACCGCCCGAGAATGGAACAGGCTCTGCGGACTCACGAAAACAAGGCTCCCGTCGATCAGCTCCGTATGCGGAGGCAGATTCGGGAGTGTGTCCAGGTCATCGGCGGTCCAGCCGCCCTCGGGCGGGACCGCCCACCGCGGCTCGGGGGCCTCGGGTTCGATGCTCATCAGTGCTCCCATGGACGGAGTCTCGCGGGAGCTTTCAGCGTATCCGCCGGGAACCAGAAGCGGTTCCCCTGGACGTGTGAACGACTCACGCGCCCTTGACCGCCACCCTCCGCCCCGCGTAAGCCCGCACATCCGCGTCCGGGTCCGAAACCGCCCCGGCCAGCGCCTCCCGTGCCCCCGGCGCGTCCCCGTGACGCAGCAGCGCCAGGACCGCCGCCTTGCGGACGTCCGCGTTCGGGTCCGCCAGCGCACCGGTCAGGGGGCCCACCGCACGGGCCGGGCCCGCCGAGGCCAGCCCCTTCGCCGCGCCCGCGCGGACCTGCCAGGCCGGGTCCGTCAGGGCGGCGACCGCGCGGGCGGCGTACGGCTCCGGGCAGCCCGTCTCCGCCAGCGCGCCCAGGGCCGCCGCGCGGACCAGCGCGTCCGGGTCGTCGAGCAGCGGGGCGAGCGGGGCCGGGGCGGGGGAGCGGACGGCGGCCAGGCCCTTCGCCACCGCGACCCGGACCTCGCGGGCCGGGTCGTCCGCCGCGCGGGACAGCCCGTCCACCGCGTCCACCGAGACCAGTGCCCGTACGGTCTCCACGCGCACGTCGAGGTCCGGGTCGCCCAGCGTGCCCGCGTACAGCTCCGCGTCGCCCAGCTTCAGCGCCCGCAACGTGTCCAGTGCGGCGGCGCGGACCACCGCGTCGGCCGAGGAGAGCCCGGCGACCAGCGGGGTGCGCAGCGCCGGGGACGGTGGCAGGACCTCGACCAGTTCGCGCAGGGACGCCGCGACGGCCGTGCGCACGGCGGCGGACGGGTCGCCCAGGGCCGTGGCCAGCACGGGGCCCGCGCCCGGCGGGGTGGACTCCGTGAGCGCGGCGACGGCGGCCCGGCGGACGGCGGGGTCCGGGTCGTCCAGGTACGGGGCGAGCGACGCCAGCTCCGGTTCGCCCTCGCTCAGGGCCAGCAGTTCCAGGATGCGTGGAGAGGTGGAGACGGCGGCTTCGGAAGCACCGGGCGCCGCCATCCGTACCGACACCGACACCGGTGCCGCCTCCCGTGCCCCCGCCGTCCCCACCCCCACCGGCTCCACTGCGCCGATCCGCCGGCTCGGCCCCCCGGCCGGGGCGAAGCCCTCCACCGGGACCAGGTACGGCGCCACCGGGCGCGCCGTGAACTCCATCGCCCCGGAAGCCGACTTGTGCACGTCCAGGTGGTGGAACCAGTCCGCGTCGTCCCGCTCCGGGTGGTCCGTGCGCTCGTGGTAGAGCCCCCAGCGGGACTCCGTGCGGGCGAGCGAGGAGCGCGCGGCCATCTCCGCGCAGTCGCGGATGAACGACACCTCCGCGCACCGCATCAGCTCGTGCGGGGTCTTCGCGCCCATCTCCGCGAGGTCCGTCCGCATCCGCTCGAAGGATTCCAGGGCGATCGACAGCCGGGCCCCGGACTTCGGCGGAGCCACGTAATCGTTCACGAAGCGGCGCAGCTTGTACTCGACCTGGGGCTGCGGCGGTCCGTCCGGATTGCGCAGCGGGCGGTAGATCAGCTCGTGTGCGTCCCGCAGCTGGTCGGCCGGCAACTCGCCCTCGTACGCCGTGAAACGGGCCGCGTCCTCGCCCGCCAGGTCGCCGAAAACGAACGCGCCGATCATGTAGTTGTGCGGCACGCACGCCAGGTCACCGGCCGCGTAGAGCCGGTCGACCGTGGTGCGGGCGTGGTCGTCGACGCGGACGCCGGACGCCGAGTGGCCGCCGCAGAGGCCGATCTCGGAGATGTGCATCTCGATGTCGTGGGTGCGGTAGTCGTGACCGCGCCCCGCGTGGAACGTGCCGCGCGTGGGGCGTTCCGTGGAGTGCAGGATCGTCTCCAGCGCGCTGACGGACTCCTCCGGCAGATGGCTGAGCTTGAGGTAGACCGGACCCCGGTCGGAGGCGACCTCCGCCGCGAACTCCGCCATCATCTGCCCCGACCAGTAGTCGGAGTCCACGAACCGCTCGCCGTGCCGGTTGACCTGGTAGCCGCCGAACGGATTGGCGACGTACGCGCAGGCCGGGCCGTTGTAGTCCTTGATCAGCGGGTTGATCTGGAAGCACTCGATGCCGGTCAGCTCGGCGCCCGCGTGGTACGCCATGGCGTAGCCGTCGCCCGCGTTGGTCGGATTCTCGTACGTACCGTAGAGGTAGCCGGAGGCCGGCAGGCCGAGGCGGCCGCAGGCGCCCGTCGCGAGGATCACGGCGCCCGCGCGGACGGTGACGAACTGCCCGGTGCGGGTGTTGAATCCGGCCGCGCCGATCGCGCGGCCGTCGTCGCCGGTGAGCACGCGCACGGGCATGACCCGGTTCTCGATGCGGATGCGCTCCCGCATCTCGCGCCGCCGCAGCTGCCGGTAGAGGACCTTCTTGACGTCCTTGCCTTCGGGCATCGGCAGGACGTACGAGCCGGAGCGGTGGACCTGCCGGACCGCGTACTCGCCGTGCTCGTCCTTCTCGAACTTCACCCCGTACGACTCCAGGCGCCGGACCATGCCGAAGCCCCGGACTGCGGTCTGCCGGACAGTCGACTGGTCCACGATGCCGTCGTTGGCGCGGGTGATCTCCGCGACGTAGTCGTCGGGTTCGGCGCGGCCCGGGATCACCGCGTTGTTGACGCCGTCCATGCCCATGGCGAGCGCGCCGGAATGGCGCACGTGCGCCTTCTCCAGGAGGAGGACGGAGGCGCCGTGCTCGGCGGCGGTGAGGGCCGCCATCGTGCCGGCCGTACCGCCGCCGACCACCAGCACGTCGCAGGAGAGTTCCTCGGCGTCCGCGAGGGCGGGGATCTGCACGGGGGTGCCTTTCAGGAGAGAGGGGTGAGGGATTCCAGGACCTCGCGGCGCAGCGCGACCGTCGCCGGATCGGTGTGGGCGGCCCGTTCGCGCGGGCGTGGCACCGGCAGCACCCGGCCGCCCGGCAGCAGGGCCACCCGGTCGCCGAGGAACAGTGCCTCGTCCACGTCGTGCGTCACGAACACCACCGTGGCGCCGCTGCCCCGGAGCACATCGACCAGGAGCTGCTGCATACCGGCCCTGGTCTGGGCGTCCAGCGCCCCGAATGGCTCGTCCATCAGGACCGCCCGGGGCCCCGCCGCGAGCGCCCGGGCCAGCTGCACGCGCTGGCGCTGCCCGCCGGAGACGCGGTGCGGCAGCTTCCCCGCGTGCTCGGCCAGCCCGACCCGGGCCAGCCACTCCCCGGCCCGGGCCCGCCGTTCGGTGCGTCCCACGCCCCGGATGGCCAGGGGCAGTTCGACGTTGGCCCGGACCGTGCGCCAGGGCAGCAGCGCGTCGTCCTGGAAGACGAGGGCCCGTTCGGCGCGGGGCCCGGTGACGGGCGCGCCGTCCTCCGTGACCTCGCCGCCGAGCGGGGGGAGCAGCCCGGCCAGGGTCCGCAGCAGCGTGGACTTGCCGCAGCCGGACGGGCCGACGACGGCCAGGATCTCGCCGGGCACGACATCGAGGTCGATGCCGTCGAGGACGGGCGCCCCGGCCCGGCCGAGCGTGGCGCCGCGCAACGCGAGCCGCAACCCTTGAGTCGTGTCAGCCGTCATGAGCGCACCCGTTCCTGTGCCGTGCGGATCGAGGGGGCGGCGGTCGACGCCGTGGCGGGGCGGCGGCGCGCGGGGGAGGCCGGGCGGCTCTCCGCGCGCGGCAGCCAGCGGGTCAGCCGGCGCCCCAGCAGCTCCACCGCGGTGGAGGTGAGCCAGCCGAGCAGGCCGATGGTGGCCATGCCGACGAAGACCCCGGGGTAGTCCACGACCGTGTAGTCCTGCCAGGTCCGGTAGCCCACCCCGTACTCGCCGGAGATCATCTCGGCGGAGATCACGCAGATCCACGACACCCCGATCCCGACGGACAGGCCGCCGAGGATGCCGGGGAGCGCGCCGGGCAGCACCACGGACCACAGCACGCGCCGTCGTCCGCCGCCCATGGTCAGGACGGCCTCCTCCCACACCGGGGTCAGCGCCCGCACCGCGTGCCGGGTGGAGACCAGGACCGGGAAGAACGCGGCCGTGCACGTGATGAAGACGATGCCCTGCTCGTTGCTCGGGAAGAGCAGGATCGCGACCGGGACCAGCGCGATGGCCGGGACGGGGCGCAGCACTTCGAGGACCGGGCCCAGCAGATCGGCGGCGATCCGGGAGCGGGCCACGGCCGTGCCGACGGTGACCCCGAGGACGGCGGCCAGCGCGAAGCCGGTGACGATCCGGGTCAGGCTGTCGGTCAGGTCCTGCCAGTACACGTCACCGGAGACCCGGTCCGCGAACGCGCGGCCGACCTCGGTCACCGTCGGGAACTGCTCGAAGCGCAGCCACAGATTGATGTCGTACGCGGTCAGCGCCTGCCACAGCCCGACCACCGCGACCAGCGAGAGCACCCGCCGCACGGCGGACCAGCGCCCGGTCATGACGCGGACCCGGCGCGTTTCAGCGCGGTGGCGTACGGCACGGTCCGGGCGCCGGGGTGCGCCGCCACAGCGGCGCGGGCCGCCGACTCGGTGACGTAGGGCCGCAGCTCCGGGCCGTCCGCGACCCAGACCGCGCGGTCCGCGAACCACAGCGTGCCGGTCTTCGCGTCGGGGACGTACGCCACCCGGACCGCGTCCCGGTGGGCGGCCACGTACCGCAGCACCTCGGCGGAGGTGGCGAAGGCCGTGGTGGCGTCCTTGCCCTTCAGCCACACCTCTCCGCCGCGCCGGGCGGGCGGCTCCGCGGCGAGGGCCTTCGCATAGCCGGAGCCGTACACCCGCTTGACGTACCGGTCGTCCACGAAGGCGTCCACGTCCACGTCACCGACGAGTTTCGCCGAGGCCAGCACCGGGACGTCCTTCTTCAGAGCGGCGACGAGCGCGGGCTTCAGCGTGGTGTCGAAGGTGGCGATGCCCTGGGAGCCGTTGTAGAGGTGGACGACCTCCGCCGGGAGCCCGGTGGCCTTCGCGACGGACTCCGAGGCGGCGACGGGGTGCTCGTGGAGATAGTCCGTCGCCCGGCCCTGGGCGCGCAGGAAGTCCTCCACCACGGCGGACCGCTTCTCGGCGAAGTCCTCGCGGACGGTGACGCCGTGGAAGGTCGGCAGGTTCAGCTCGGCGCCGTCGTACAGCGCCTTGGCCCGGCCCTGGAAGGCGAGCAGCCCCGGCCAGGCCACGAACTGCGACAACGCGTCCGCGCTGCCCGCCTGGAGCGCCGAAGCTCCCACGGCGGGTTGCTGGTTGAGCTTGCGGATGTCCTTCTCGGGGTCGAGCCCGGCCTGTTGCAGGGCGCGTACGAGGGTGCCGTCGGCGGCCGATCCGACGCTCGTGGAGACCTTCTTGCCACGCAGGTCGGTGAGCGTGCGGAGCCGCGACTCCGGCCCGGTGACCACGGTGTTGAGGCCGCCCGACAGGTTGTAGCCGGTGACCGAGACGAGCCGGGTGGGGCGCTTCAGCTGGACGCCCCGGGCCGCGTTGATCAGCAGCGGGAAGTCACCCATCGAGCCGATGTCGATCTTTCCGGCGGTCATCTGGGCGGTGATCGGGGCGCCGGTGGCGTAGTCCTGCCACTCCACCTTGTACGTGACACCGTCCCGCTCGCCGCGCTTGCGCAGCTCGTCCTCGAAATAGCCGAGGGATCGCAGCAGGGTGCCGGCGGTGACGGTGTTGATGGTCCTGGACTGGTAGCCGACGGTCACCGTGACCGTACCGCTGTCGTCCGCGCTCGCCCCGCCGCCGCAGCCCGTGGTGAGCGTGAGGAGCAGCGCGGCACCGGCCAGGGCGCCGGGTGCTGTGCGTCGCATGGGAGTCGGGACCTTTCAGCGCAGGAGATAGGGCATGTTGACGGTGACCGCCCCGGTGGGGCAGCGGGCGGCGCACGGGCCGCAGTACCAGCACTCGTCCACGTGCATGTACGCCTTGCCGCTGTCCTGGTGGATGGCCAGGGAGTCGAGCGGGCACATGTCGACGCACAGGGTGCATCCGTCGATGCACTTGGACTCGTCGATGGTCACGGGCACGTCGGCCCGCTGGGGCGCCAGAGGCATGGCGGGGCTCCAGGGAAGGGTTTCGAAAGAGGCGGGCAGGGCTCAACAGGCCCGGTGCAGACAGCCGCTCATGCTGATGCGGTCGCCGCGGAAGCGGATGAACTCCAGGTCCACGGGCCGGCCGTCGGCGAGCCGGGTCAGCCGCTCCAGCATCAGGACGGCGGATCCGCGCGGGACCTCCAGGACGGCGGCGGAGTGCGCGTCGGCGTTGACGGCCTCCAGGGTGATGTCGGCGTCGCCCAGCCGCTGCCCGGTCAGGGACTCCAGCAGCCGGAACACGTCGGTGTTCTCCAGGTCGGCGCCGAGCAGCCCGGCGCCGACGTCCATCGGGACATACGTGAGGTCGAGGGAGAGCGGCAGCCCGTTCAGCAGGCGGCGGCGCTCGATGTAGAGCACGTCGGTGTGCTCGGCGAGCCCGAGCCGCCGGGCGACCGGGGCCGGGGCGGGGACGGGCCCGACGGTACGGACCTCGTTGGTGACCCGGCCGTGCTCGCGCAGGGTCTCCGCCAGACCCTGGAGCCGGTCGAGCGCGTGCGGGTACTTCTCGGCGACGACGACCGTGCCGACGCCCGGCTGCCGCTCGACCACACCCTCGCCGCGCAGCAGGTCGAGGGCCTGGCGCACGGTGTTCCGCGAGACGCGGTAGTCGCGCCCGATGGTGTCCTCGTACGGCAGGACACCGCCGGGGAACGCGCCCGTGCGCACCTGGTGGCGCAGCAGGTCGGCGAGGAGCCGGGCGCCGTCCGCACGCAGCCGGCGCCGGCGGGCGGCGGCGACGGGCACGGTGTGCTCGCGGGTGCGTTCGGCTGGCATGCGGTGGACCATACCGACGGGGTACGGGAGTTGGTGTTGCCGCAGTGTTGCGCCATCAACGGACCTCGGCGGGACGCCCGTGACCTGCGGTGACGCAGGCGGGCGGGGGAAGATCCGCCACCTGCGGGTCCGCCATGCGGACCGCGTCCGGCCGCCTTCGCCCGGGTCAGCGCGTCGGCACGACCCGCCCCGAGACCTCGCCCAGACCCACCCGGGTGCCGTGCGGCCCCGGCGCCCAGGCCGTGATCGTCACCGTGTCGCCGTCCTCCAGGAACGTCCGCTTGCCCTCGGGCAGTTCCAGCGGGTCGCGGCCGTTCCAGGTCAGCTCCAGGAGGCAGCCGCGCTGGGACGGCTCCGCGCCGCTGACGGTGCCGGAGGCGTAGAGGTCGCCGGTGCGCAGCGAGGCGCCGTTGACCGTCATCTGGGCGAGCTGCTGGGCGGCCGTCCAGTACATCGTGGAGAACGGCGGCTCCGCGACGACGTGCCCGTTGATCGCGACGGAGACCCGCAGGTCGTAGCCGCCGGGCTCGTCCTCGTCCGCGTCGTCCAGATAGGGGAGCAGCGGGAGGTCGCGGGCGGGCGGTGCGGTGCGGGCGGCGTCCAGCGCCTCCAGCGGGGTGACCCAGGCGGAGACGGAGGTCGCGAAGGACTTGCCGAGGAACGGGCCGAGCGGGACGTACTCCCACGCCTGGATGTCGCGCGCCGACCAGTCGTTGAGCAGCGAGAGCCCGAAGACGTGCTCGCGGAAGTCCGTGAGGGCGACGGGCTTGCCCTGCTCGGACGGGGTGCCGACGACGAAGCCGACCTCCGCCTCGATGTCGAGCTTCACGGACGGGCCGAAGACGGGCGCAGGATCGGCGGGGCCCTTGCGCTGGCCCGCCGGGCGGACCACGTCGGTGCCGGAGACCACGACGGTCCCGGCGCGGCCGTGGTAACCGATCGGCAGGTGCTTCCAGTTGGGGGTGAGCGGCGCGTCCGCGTCCGGCCGGAAGATCCGGCCCACGTTCGTGGCGTGGTGCTCGCTCGCGTAGAAGTCGACGTAGTCCGCGACCTGGTAGGGCAGGTGCAGCGTGACCGCGTCCAGCGGGTGCAGGAGCGGCTCCATGTCCGCGCGGTGGGCGGGGACCGTGACCCACGCGGTCAGTGCCCGGCGCACATCGCGCCAGGCGGTGCGCCCGGCCGCGAGCAGGGCCGTCAGGTCGGGCTGGGCCAGCAGCCGGGCGTACGGCGAGCCGAGGGCGAGCGCGGCGGCCCCGGCGTCCAGGACGTGGTCGCCGACGCGGACGCCGACGCGCCGCTCGCCCGGGCGGTCGGGGGCGGAGAACACGCCGTAGGGCAGGTTGTGCGGGCCGAAGGGGTCGTCCTCGGGCACATCGAGCGGACTGCTCAGCTCGGGCATCGTTCGCTGCCTCGCTTTCCGGGTCGCTTGGGGTCAACGTTACGACCTCACCCGCGATTGTCAGCGGGGTCGCGGGTGAGGTCGTTACGTCGGGACGACTGCCGGACGGCAGTGCCCCAACCCTCCCCCGATGCCCCGGAAAGTACGCTTCACATGCGACGTCACCCGGACGTGCGCGGGATGCTCTTCTCCCAGGTCCGGTGGAAGACGACCTCGCCGCCCTCGGTGCAGACGACCTCGTTGACGGTGTGGAAGTCGTCCGCGTCGGCGGTGATCTCGGAGCGGGTGTCGATCTGCACGTCCCAGGCCATTTCCGGCCGGTGCAGCCGGATCGTCCAGTCGGACCGGGTCCGCGCGGAGAGCGGGTCGTCCTCCTGGATGGTGTACTTTTCCACCGCGTCCTCGGTGAACTCCAGCCCGTCCGGGTAGACGCGCGTCCCGCCGTAGCGCGGGTCCACCTCAAGCCGCCACTCGCCCTTCGCGACATCGCGGACGACGAGCCGTTCGGGGCGCGGCGCGTCCAGCGTCTCCGGGTACACCACGCCCAGCGGCTCGGACTGCTCGGGCTCCTCGAAGCGGATGGCGGGGTCCTCGGTGTGCCGCCGCACCGGGAGTTCGACGAGGCTGCCGTCCGCCTCCAGGGTGAAGCCCGCCGAGCCCGCCTGCGGCCAGATCCACGGCCAGTACGAGGACGAGACGGCGAGCCGGATGCGGTGGCCGGGCGGGAAGGTGTGCCCGATGCCGTTCAGCTCGAAGGTGACGTCCTCGGTGGCGCCGGGGGTCCAGTCCTCGGTGCGGTCGCGGCCGCCCCGGGCGGCGAAGTTGAGCGCGCCGCGCGTGACGAGGGTGGAGGAGCCGTCGGGGGCGACGTCGCAGAGCCGGGCGACGACCTGCCCGCGCGGCACGTCCATCCTGACGCGCAGGCTCACCCGGGGTCTGCCCAGGATCTCGATCGGCGCGTCGGCCACCGGGAATTCGAAGCAGAGCGACTTGGCGTCCTCGTCGCGCTGGTCGGGCGGCAGGTCGGCGTCGTTGCCGAAGGGGAAGAAGCGTCCGGCGTCCAGCCCGGTCTGCTGGGGCGAGTGGACGATCTGTGGCCCGCCCTGGAGGGCGTACGCGACCGGGGTGACGTTCTCCGAGGGCCAGCTGGTCTCCCCGACCCAGCGGCCGGGCAGCGTCTCGTAGACCGTGGCGGGCCGGTGCGACTCGCTGATCCAGGACCGCAGCAGCGGCTCCTCCATCACCCCGGTGTCCTCGTCCTTCAGGTGCTGGTCCCACCAGCGCAGGGTCTCCTGGAGGAAGCCGATGCCCGGTCCGGGCGGGAGCCCCCGGTCGGGGTACTGGTGCGACCAGGGGCCGATGATCCCGCGCACCTTCGCCGGGTCCAGGTGCTCGACCAGCCGGAGCACGGTGTCCCGGTACGGGTCGTGCCAGCCGCCGACCGCGAGGACGTTCGCCTTGATGGCGGAGTAGTCCTCGCAGACGCTGCCGTGCTTCCAGTAGGCGTCGCGGGTCTGGTGGGAGAGCCAGGTGTGGATGAAGGGGTCCACCGCTTCGAGCCGGTCCAGCCACATCTGCCGCCAGTCGTCGCCGACGTCCGCCGGGTCGGGCGGACGGCAGACGAAGGCCAGCATGGTCGCCGCCCAGGCGTGCATGTCCACGGCGAGGACCGAGCCGCCCATGTAGTGGACGTCGTTGTCGTAGCGGTCGTCCGCCGAGCAGACCGTGACGATCGCCTTCAGCGGCTCCGGGGCCAGCGCGGCGATCTGGAGCGAGTTGAAGCCGCCCCAGGAGATGCCGAACATGCCGACCCGGCCCGAGCACCACTCCTGCTGGGCCAGCCAGTGCACGACGGCGACCCCGTCGGCGAGCTCCGTCGCGTCGTACTCGTCGCCCGGCATGCCCTCGCTGTTGCCGTGCCCGCGCACGTCCACCCGGACGGAGGCGTAGCCGTGTCCGGCGTACCAGGGGTGGCGCTGCCAGTCGCGCGGCGCGGTCCAGTCGCTCAGCCGGTACGGCAGGTACTCCAGCAGCGCGGGCACGGGTTCGTCCGTGACCGGCCGCCAGATCCGTGCGTAGAGCTGGGTGCCGTCCGCCAGGGGGATGTAGAGGTCCTCGCGGGTCGTCTCGTACGGGAACGCGGTCTGGATGTGCATGGGCGTACCTCAGTGGACGGGGTGCATCGTGCGCCTGAGCCAGGGGGCGGCGGCGATGACGGCCACACCGGCCACCACCGCCACGGCGCCGTTGACACCGAAGTAGGCGGGGTTGGACACCTCGCCGTACAGCTTCACGATCTGGGCCTGGATGCCGTTGGCGAGGGCCAGCGAGAGGAACCAGAGGGCCATGGTCTGGCTGGCGAACGCCTTCGGGGCGAGCTTGGTCGTCGCCGACATGCCTGAGGTCTCCAGCAGGATGTCGCCGAGCCCGAGCAGCAGATAGGAGCCGACGATCCACCAGGCGGCCATCTTGTACGTGTCGCCGGTGTGCCCGGAGGTGGGCAGGACCATCAGCAGGAACGAGAGACCGCCGAGGACGACCCCGATCGCGATCTTGTTGGACGCGTGCGGCTGGCGCGGCCCCATCCTCGCCCAGACGGCGGCGACCACCGGGGCGAGCAGCACCTCGAAGGCGCCCAGCGCGGAGGCGTACCAGCTCGCCGGGAAGTGGAAGCCGAAGATCTCCGTACGGGCGTTGGTCGACGCGAGCAGCATCATCGTCGAGTACGCCTGGAAGAGGATGAAGTTGAACACCACGGACGCCAGGAACAGCACCACGTACGGGCGCAGCCTGCCGCGCTCCTCGGCGGTGACCCGGGGGCTGCGGAACATGACCACGAAGTAGACGACGGGCGCGATCACCGAGATCAGGGTGAGCAGGTCCACGAACCGGTCCATGGTCAGCCACCCCGCCAGGGCCAGCGCGGTCGCGACCGCCGCGACCACGACCGCCCCGGCGGCGATGAGCAGGACCGCCCGGCGCATGGGTCCGGGGGCCAGCGCGTATTCGGCGGCGTGCTTTCGCCCGGCCAGGTGACGGCGGCCCGCCACGTACTGGATGAGACCGAGCGTCATGCCGAAGGCGGCTGCCGAGAAGCCCCAGTGCCAGCTGGCGTGGTCACCGAGCCAGCCGGTGATCAGTGGGCCGAGGAACGCGCCGATGTTGATGCCCATGTAATAGAGGGCGAAGCCCGCGTCCCGGCGCTCGTCGTCCGTGCGGTAGAGCTTGCCGACCATCGTCGCCACATTGGGCTTCAGCAGTCCCGTACCGGCGCTGATCAGGCCGAGGCCGACCCAGGTCATCGCGTCGGTCGGCACCGCCATGGCGTAGTGCCCGCAGGCGATCAGGATGCCGCCGTACAGCACCGCCCGGTACGAGCCCAGGATGCGGTCGGCCAGCCAGCCGCCCGCCACCGAGACCAGATAGACGAGCGTGCCGTACGCGGCGGAGACGGAGGCGGCCGTTCCGGCCTCCATGCCCATGCCGCCGTTGGCGACCGTGTCCGCGAAGTAGAGGACGAGGATCGCCTGCATGCCGAGGAACGAGAACCGCTCCCAGACCTCCAGGCCGGACAGGGTCATCAGACCCCGGGGCTGGCCGAAGAAGGCGTGGTCGTCGGCCGGGGGAGGCTGGGCCGGTTCCGTGTCTGCTGCTGCGTGGGACAAAGCGGCAACTCCTGATCGTATGAGCTGATCCCGAACATACCGGCGGTGGCGGGAAGGCGCCCACGGTGATCCAAAGGGGACCGGATACGCTGACTTGAGTGGTGACAACGACACATCGACATTCCGTGTGATCGTCAGCAGACAGGAGATCCCCTCGTGACCGTCGTCGGGCCGTTCGGACTGAGCGTGCGGGACCAGGCTCTTGAAGCCGGTGTCCAGGCCGGTTTGGCTGCTGTCGAGTCGGGCCTGCTCGATGCCACCAAGAGCGACGTGCCCTTCATCACGGAAGCCGCCCAGCACCTGGTGCGCGCGGGGGGCAAGCGGTTCCGGCCGCTGCTCGCGATGCTCGCCGCCCAGTTCGGCGACGCCGACGCACCCGGCGTGGTGCCCGCGGCCGTCGTGGTCGAGCTGACCCACCTCGCGACGCTGTACCACGACGACGTCATGGACGAGGCCGACGTGCGGCGCGGCGTCGACAGCGCCAATTCCCGCTGGGGCAACTCGGTCGCCGTACTGACCGGCGACTTCCTCTTCGCCCGCGCCTCGCACATCCTGGCCGACCTCGGCCCGGAGGCCGTCCGCATCCAGGCGGAGGCGTTCGAGCGCCTGGTCACCGGTCAGATCCTGGAGACCGCGGGCCCGCGCGACGGCCGCGACCCGGTCGACCACTACCTCGAAGTGATGCGCGGCAAGACCGGCTCCCTGATCGCCGTCGCCTGCCGCTTCGGCGCGCTGATGTCCGGCGCCGACGACGCCGCGGTGGACATCCTCACCCAGTACGGTGAACGGCTCGGCGTGGCCTTCCAGCTCGCCGACGACGTCCTGGACATCGCGTCGGACTCCCACGAGTCCGGCAAGACCCCCGGCACGGACCTCCTGGAGGGCATCCCGACCCTCCCCGTCCTCCACCTCAGGGCGCAGGCCGCGGCGGACGGCAAGCCGGACGACCTGGCCCTCGTGGAACTGCTCGACGGCGACCTCGGCGACCCGGACCGGCTCGCGGAGGCGCTGCGCCTGCTCCGCGCCCACCCGGCGCTGGCCCAGGCCCGCCGCGACACCGTGCGGTACGCCCAGGAGGCGCGGGCCGTGCTGAAGCCGCTGCCGGAGTGCTACGCGAAGCTCGCCCTGGAAGAGATGTGCGACGCGGTGGTCCACCGCGCCGGGTGACGGGCCCGCGATGCCTGTGGGGCACAACCCCTACTGGACGGCGGAGAAATGACCCTCCGCCGTCATACCGAAGAGGTACGCGAGGTTGCTCCCGGGGGCTGACGCTTCGGGCCGCCCGATTTGGTCAGATGGAGAACAACCACTCCTGACCAAAACGGGTGAGAATGGCGGCACGGAGTGGACGAGTGCATCCCGACGGAAGCCGCCGACCACGGAGGTAGGGCACACATGGCACCGAACGACAGCGCGGAGACCAACGGCACGGCCGCCCGAGGGCCCGCCGGCCGCCGCAAGGCCGCGCGTTACATCGTCCCCGTAGCGGTGGCGGGGGTGGCGGCCGCGACCATCGGCCTGGTCCCGGCGCTCGCCAGCTCGGGCGACCCCGATCTGCCGAAGATCACCGCTCAGGAACTCATCGAGAAGATCGCCGCGTCGGACACCGAGCAGTTCTCCGGCACGGTGAAGATCAGCACCGACCTGGGCATCCCGTCCATGGGCGGCCTGGCCGGCTCCTTCCTGTCCGGCGCGGCCGGGGGCGGCGAAGGCGGCAAGGGCACGTCGAGCGCCGACCCGCAGAGCAAGCTCACCGAGCTGGCCTCCGGCACGCACACCCTCCGGGTGGCCGCCGACGGGCCCGACAAGCAGCGCCTGTCCGTCCTGGACAAGGCGTCCGAGTACAGCCTCATCCACAACGGCGACGACGTCTGGGCCTACGACAGCAAGTCCAACGAGGTCTACCACGCGGAGGGCAAGGGCCGGGGCAAGGCGCCGCACGGCAAGGAGCAGGCCGCCCCCGAGGGCGTCCCGACCACGCCGAAGGCGCTCGCCGAGGAGGCCCTGAAGGCCGCCGACGGCACCACGTCCGTCACGGTCGACGGCACCGCGCGGATCGCCGGGCGCGACGCGTACCGCCTGGTCCTGAAGCCCGAGCAGAAGGGCTCCACGGTCGGGTCCGTCACCGTCGCCGTGGACGCGGAGAACGGCGTGCCGCTGAAGTTCACGCTTCAGCCCAGCAGCGGCGGCAAGGCGATCGTCGACGCCGGTTTCACCTCCGTCGACTTCGGGAAGCCCGCCGCCTCCTCGTTCGCCTTCACCCCGCCCAAGGGCGCGAAGGTCACCGAGGCCGACGACGCCAAGGCCAGGAGCCACGAGAAGTCGCGGGGCGACCTGGGCACGTTCGAGGACGCGGAGGGAGCCGTCGCGCCGAAGGTCATCGGCAAGGGCTGGAACAGCATCGCCGAGTTCAAGACCCCCGGCGGCGCGGCCCTGCCGTCCGAGGCGTCGAAGAACGTCCCGGCCGAGGCCCAGCAGTTCCTGGACGCGCTCGGCGACAAGGTCAGCGGAAAGTTCGGCTCGGGCACGGTCTTCAAGACCCGCCTGATCAACGCGCTGATGACGGACGACGGCCGCGTCTACGTGGGCGCGGTCACCAAGGACGCGCTGGTCGCCGCCGCGAACGCGGGCTGACGCCCAGGTGCCCCGCCCGCCCCGCCGTGTGCTTCGCGGCGGGGCGGGCGCGAGCGTACGACCCAGTGGGGAGCACACCATGGCAGTGCCCGTCATCGAGACGCGCGGCCTGACCAAGCGCTACCGGGGCGGCCAGCTCGCCGTGGACGGCCTGGACCTCACCGTCCCCGGCGGCAGTGTCTTCGGCTTCCTCGGGCCCAACGGCTCCGGCAAGACCACCACCATCCGGATGCTCATGGGCCTCATCGCCCCGACCTCCGGCTCCGCGACCGTCCTCGGCCGCCCCATGCCCGACGCCGCGCGCACCGTTCTCCCCGAGGTCGGCGCGCTGATCGAGGGGCCCGCGCTCTACGGATTCCTGAGCGGCCGGGACAACCTCCTGCGGTTCGACCGGGCCGACCCCACCGCCGACCCGCGCACCCGCGCCGCCCGGGTCGGCGAAGCGCTGGACCGGGTCGGGCTCGCCCCGGCGGCCGGCAAGAAGGCGCGGGCGTACTCGCTGGGCATGAAGCAGCGCCTCGGCCTCGCCGCCGCGCTGCTCCGGCCGCGCAGGCTCCTCGTCCTGGACGAGCCGACCAACGGCCTGGACCCGCAGGGCATGCGCGAGATCCGCGCCCTGGTCCGGGGACTGGCGGCGGACGGCACCACGGTGTTCCTGTCCTCCCATCTCCTGGACGAGATCGAGCAGGTCTGCACGCACGCGGCGGTGATGGCCCGGGGCCGTCTGCTGACCCAGGGACCGGTCGCGGGCCTGGCCACCGGCAGCCGCCTGGCGGTCACCACGCCGGACCCGGCGGACGCGGCGCGCGTGCTGAAGGAGCAGGGCGTCACGGGCATCACGGTGGACGGCGACCGGGTCCGCGCGGACGCCCCGCCGGGCACGGTGGATCCGGCCGGTCTCACCGCGGCGCTGGTGCGGGCGGGCGTCCGGGTGCGCGCGTTCGGCGTGGAACGGGCTTCGCTGGAGGACGCGTTCGTGGCCCTGACGGGAGAGGGATTCGATGTCGCAAGCTGAAGCCGCGCCCGGAGCCGCAGCCGAGACCGGGTCCGCCGGGCGCAATCCCCTCTGGACCTTCGGCATCCTCCGCTCCGAGTTCGCCACCACCCTGCGCCGCTGGCGCACCCTCGCACTGCTCGGCGTGCTGGCCGCCGTTCCCGTCCTGATCGGGATCGCCGTCCGCATCGAGACGCGCGGCGGCTCCTCGACGGGGCCCGACGGCGGAGGGGCCGGCCCCGCTTTCCTGTCCCAGGTGACCAACAACGGGCTCTTCCTGGTCTTCGCCGCCCTCGCCGCGACGCTCCCCGTCTTCCTGCCCATGGCCGTCGGCGTCATCGCGGGCGACGCGGTCGCGGGCGAGGCCAACGCGGGCACCCTGCGCTATCTGCTGGTCGCCCCGGCCGGCCGGACGCGGCTGCTGCTCGCGAAGTACGCCGCGACGCTCGGCTTCTGCCTGGTCGCCACGCTCGTCGTGGCCGCGTCCGCGCTGGCGGTGGGCGCGCTGCTGTTCCCGGTGGGCGAGGTCACGACGATCTCGGGGACGACGATCGGCTTCGGCGAGGGCCTGGTGCGGGCGGGGGTCGTCGCGGTCTTCGTGGCGGCGTCCCTGACCGGCTTCGCGGCGCTCGGACTGTTCATCTCGACACTCACGAACAGCGGCATCGCGGCCATGGCGGCGACGGTCGGAGTGCTGATCACCGTCCAGATCGTGGACACCATCCCCCAGCTGAGCGGGGTCCACCCCTACCTCTTCCCGCACTACTGGCTGTCCTTCGCGGACCTGCTGCGGGAGCCCGTCTACTGGGACGAGCTGGTGAAGAACCTCGAACTTCAGGCGCTGTACGCGGCGGTGTTCGGCTCTGCGGCCTGGGCCCGGTTCACCACGAAGGACATCACGGCCTGACCGGGATGCGCGCCCGTACCGTCGGCCGGCGAGCCGTCCCCCGATCGGCTCGTCGCGGCACGAACGGCACGAACGGCGCGGAAACCGAGGAAACGAGCCGACACGGTACGTTCCGTTTCCGCGAGAGCATTGTTCGACTTGTAGCGACTCACTGTCAATAAGGTTTGGCTCAAACAGTCCTATGCTCACCGAATGAACACATCGCCGAGTTCACTGCGCCGGAGCGAGAGCTCACGCAGGGCGACCCTGCAAGCCGCCCTCGACCTCTGTACGGAGCGGGGCTACGGGCGGGTCACGGTCGAGGCGATCGCGGCGCGGGCGGGCGTGAGCAAGAAGACGATCTACCGCTGGTGGCCTTCGAAGAGCGCGGTGCTGCTGGAAGCCTTTACGGAGATGCTGGTGTCGGCGACCCCGTTCGTGGACACCGGCGACATCGCGAGGGACCTGCGGACCCACCTCACGGGCGCGGTGAACGTCCTCGCCGTCCCGCCGTTCGGCCCGGCCTACGCGGGCATCCTCTCGGAGCTCCACCACGACGACCAACTGGCCGAAACAGTTCGCACGCAGCTCATCGACCCCCGCTTCCAGGAGGCGGTCGGCCGCCTGCGCAGCGCCCAGGACCGGGGCCAGATCCCGCCGGACGCGGACCTCGACCTCGCGGTGGAGATGCTCTACGGCCCGCTGTACTACCGCCACGTGCTCCGCAAGCCGATGCAGGACGCGGAGGACGTGGGGAAGCTGGTGGACCACGTGCTGCGGGCGCTGGGGGCGACCCTGTAGGGCCTCTTGGGGCCTTCCTGGGCCTCAGCCGAAGACGCGCTCCAGGACGACCGCTATCCCGTCCTCCTCGTTGGACAGGGTCACCTCGTCGGCCGCCGCGCGCAGCTCCGGGTGGGCGTTGCCCATGGCGACGCCGTAGCCGCAGCTGCGGAACATCGGCAGGTCGTTGGGCATGTCGCCGAAGGCGATGGCGGTGCGCGGGTCCACGCCCAGTTCCTCGGCGGCGAGCGTGATCCCGGCGCCTTTGTCGATGCCGTACGGCTGGAGCTCGACGGTCCCCGGCCCGGAGTGCGTGACCGTGGCGAGGTCCCCGACGACCGCGCGGGCCTCGGCGGTCAGCGCCTCGTCGCTCAGCTCGGGGTGGCGGATGAGCACCTTGATCACGGGCTCGGCCCACAGCTCGTCCCGGTGCCGGGTGCGCTGCGCGGGCAGCGTGGCGTGGGGCAGCCGGTAGCCGGGCTCGATGAGCGTGCGCCCCTCGGCCCCGTCCTGGTCGACGGCGGCGAAGACCTGCCCCACCTGGGCCTCGATCTTCCCGAGTGCGGCCCCTGCCGCCTCCCGGTCGAGCGTGACCGCCCGCACGGTGCGCCGGGCCCCGGCGTCGTACACCTGCGTCCCCTGCCCGCAGACGGCCAGCCCCTCGTACCCGAGCCCGTCCAGCAGCGCCCGCACGCCCGGCACGGGCCGCCCGGTGACGACGAGGTGCCGGGCGCCCGCCGCGCGGGCCAGGGCGAGGGAGGCGCGGGTGCGGGGGCTGACGGTGTCGTCGCCGCGCAGCAGGGTGCCGTCCAGGTCGGTGGCGACGAGGGCATATGCGGGTGGGGTGGGCATGCGGCAAGCGTAGGTGCTGGTCATCCGGAGCCCCGCCGGAGTTGTGGCGGGGCGGGGGCGTGGGGTAGGGGCGTCCGCCCTACCAGGGCGGGCGGGTGTCGCGGAGTGCTTCCGGGGTCTGCCGGGGCAGGGCCTCGTGTCCGTCCGTGCGCAGCAGCATGCCCGGGTCGGGTTCGAAGTCCTCGGTGGGCGGAGCCGGCTGGTGGAAGCGCTCGGTACGCGGAAGGGTGACCTCGACGAGGCGGCCCTCCTGGAACATCCACACCCCGAAGCAGTCGTCGTCCTGGTCGCGCAGCAGGACCTGCACCGTGAGCGGATACGGCCACGGCAGCGACTCCAGGTGCCTGAGCAGGCCCTTGCGGGCACGCATCTTCTCGAACTCCAGGGCCCATCCGAACTCGTAGCCCCACTGCCCCGATATCGGGACGAAGCGGCCTCGCCAGGTTCGTTCCGGATCGTCCCGGGTCAGTGGGTCCATCACTTCCTCCGCCTCGCGGGCGAGCACGATGGCCTCGGCGTCTCTGCTCATGCCGGAGTATCACCGCACCCGCCTGTTCCACCGCAACGGAATTCCTCGACCTGCCGTCGCGGGAGGAGCTTTCGGGGGACGGTGAGGACGACCTTGCCCCGGTTGAGCCGGTCCTCGATCGCCGCGTGGGCGAGGGCCGCGTCCGCGAGCGGGTGGCCCGCGTGGGCGGCGCCCGGGTGCTGCGCAGGCGGCATCAGGCCGCAGAGCACCCGGGGCGGCGCGACATCGGCTGAGGAGCGCTCCGCGCGGGCCCTGCCGACAGCGTTCAGCGCCTCCGCTTGGGCTTTTCGCGCGCTGCCACCACGACGCTGATGATCAGGATGACCAGCGCCACGAGCAGCACGCTGGTCGGCCAGCCGGCGAGCAGGGCCACGACGGCCAGAACAATCGCGACCAAGTAGCCTATGTGGGCCCACATATCGAGAGTGGTCATGTGTTGCTCGGTCACGTGTCCCCCTCACACAGGCCGCTCGCTTCTCGCGGGTGCTCACAGCATCACGACCTGTATGGCCTCGGTCAAGTGCCGGTGCGTTCGCCCTGTGCGGCGCAGCCCCGGGAACGGGGGGCCGCCCACAGCGCACCGGCCCCCGCCTTCAGCCCCAGGTCTTGCCGGCGGGCTCCTTGATGGTGCGGTTGATGCGGTTGAAGAAGTTGGTCATGGCGATCTCCAGGTTGAGGGCGCCGATCTCCTCCTCCGTGAAGTGGGCGTTCGCCTCGTCCCAGATCTCGTCGGTGACGCCGGGGGCGTCGTCCTGGAGCCGGGTGGCGCCCTCGGCGAGGGCGAGGGCCGCGCGCTCGGCGTCGGTGAAGAAGGGTGCCTCGCGCCAGGCCGCGACGTTGTGCAGTCGCTCGTCGGTGTCGCCGGCCTTCTTCCCGGCGGCCACGGCGGCGTAGACGCACGCCGAGCAGCCGTTGATCTGGCTGACGCGCAGATGGACGAGGGCGAGCAGCTGAGGGTCGACGCCGCCGGCGGCGATGGCCTTGTGGAGATGCCGGACGGCGGTCCACAGGTCGGGGTTGGCGGCGTTCTTGTCCTTCAGGCGGTTTTCCATGATGGGGGAGAGCTCCTTCGTAGGGTTACCTTGCGGCGCTGGTGTGCGTCATCCCTATGACGGAGCCGCTGCCACGGAGGACGTGGTGCAGGAGGCCTGGCTGCGGCTGTCGCGCCAGGAGCCCGGCACGATCGACAACCTGGGCGGCTGGCTGACGACGGTGGTGGGCCGGATCAGCCTCGATGTGCTGAGGTCGGGCCGGACGCGGCCGGAGGTGTCGTACGACGACGGGCCGGAGTACACCGTGACGCTGGACGACGCCCCCGCGCCGGAGGACGTGGCGGCGATCGGCGACTCCGTGGGCCTGGCCCTGCTGACGGTGCTGGACTCGCTGCGGCCGGACGAACGCCTCGCCTTCGTGCTGCACGACGTGTTCGCGGTGCCGTTCGCGGAGGTGGGCCCGATCCTCGGCAAGTCGGCGGACGCGACGAAGATGCTGGCGAGCCGGGCGCGGCGGAAGGTGCAGGGGGCCGAGCGGCCGACGAGCGTGGACCGGCGGCAGCGCGAGGTGGTCCAGGCGTTCCTGGCGGCGGCCCGGGACGGCCACTTCGACCGGCTGCTGGAGGTCCTGCACCCCGACGTGAAGCTGACCGCGCACACCCCGGACGGCACGTTCATCACCCTCGGCGCCACGGAGGTCGCCACCCGCGCCCGCGTGGCCGCCGCGGCGGCACACGGCCACCCGGCCACCGCCAACGGCCTCCCGGCGATTCTCGCCTGGACCCCGGAGGGCACCCCGCAGTCCCTCCTCACCTTCACGGTCACCGACGACCGCATCACGGAGATCACGGCGCGGGTGGACCCGGCGGAACTCGCGCGGATGAACCTGCCGGTGCGGGTGTGACGAGCCACCGAGGGGTCACGGTGTGTGTGGACACCGCTCCCGGGTAGGCGAGTTGGGTGACGTCTGTGACGGGGGCGGGGATGGTTGCCGGGGTGGTCGCGCGGGTCCGGGGGGTGTTTCGGGCGCCTCGGTGGCCCCGGGTGGTGGGGGCGGCGCTCGGGCTCGGCGCGGGGGTCGCGGCGGCGGGGGCCGGGGTCGCGTACGAGGTGGCGCACAGCGCGCCCGCGTACTGCCAGGTCGGCTGCCTGGTGGTCGGCGTCGGCGCCGTGGTGGTCCTGGGTGCGCTCGGCCTCCACTCGATGGCGCGCTTCATGGCGTTGCTCGCGCTCGGGGCCCTCCTGGCCGTCGGGGTCCCGGGCGGGTTCCGCAGTGCGGTCCTGGAGTCGCGGGGCGAGTGGGCGACGGTCACGGTCATCGAGGTGCGCCATCCGCACGCCACGTACACCAGCTCCGACAACGACAACTGCAGGCTCGAAGTGCGGGGCGACACCTTCTGGGTCCAGAACCTCGGGGAGTGCGGCCCGGCCACCCGCCCCGGCGACCGCTTCGAGGTCCTGCGCGACCCCGAGGGCCTGGTCAACGTGGCAGGCGGGCACGCGCCGATCACGTTTCCGGTCCTCATCCCGAGCGTGGGCGTCGTGCTGCTCCTGCTGACCGTTCTCGGCGCCCGGAGCATGCGCCTGCGCACGGCCGGACGCCGGGCGGCCTGAGCGCTCCGGCGGCGCGCCGCCCCGTCCCGGCGTCCCACGTGGCGGGCCCGGGTCTCAGCCGCTTACTCCTGCACAACCCCAGGTCAGCACGGATGTGCCGACGTCCCACGGCCGTCCCGGACCGCCTTGCCGGGACGGCCGTCGGGCTTGCGGGACGGGGAAGTGTGGAGGGACGGGGTCCGGTCTTCCTAGGTTCGTCGGCGTCGGCCCCGTCCGGGTCGTCGCACCCCTCAGGAGACCCCATGCCCACGCTGCCCAAGGCCGCCCGCGCCGCCGCCGTCACCGGTGCCGCGCTGGCCGCCGTCGCCCTCGCCGGACCGGCTCAGGCGTCCACGAGTGCCGGTTACGTCGCGTACGGCGACACCGGAACCGCCGTCAGGTGCGTCCAGACCGCCGTCAACGTGTCGAACGTGCAGGGCGACATCACGGTCGACGGGATCTGGGGGGCTGCCACGGAGACCGCCGTGAAGACGTTCCAGCTGATCAACATCTGGGGGGTGGACCCGGCCCACGGGGACCCGGTCTTCCTCACCGCGGACGGAGTCGTCGGGCCCTACACGGGCGACGTGATGCTCCGGTACATCAGCGACAACGCACCCGGCATGAAGAGTGTCTGCTCCGCTGCCCTGCCCACCACCCACTGACTCCGAAGGACCCCGTATGACCGCGCTCGACCGCCCCCAGCCGTACCCGCGCCGCAGGGCCGTACTCACCGGAACACTCGCGCTGGGCGCCGCCGCCCTGCTGCCGCTCGCCGCGCCGGGGCGGGCGCGCGCCGCGACCGGCCCCGTGATCTCCGACTGCGCGGCCTGGGGCGCCCGCCAGCCCAGCAGCCCCGTGAAGGTCCTGGCCACACCGCCGCAGAAGATCATCGTCCACCACACCGGCACCCCCAACAGCACGGACTACTCGCAGGCCCAGGCGTTCTCGCTGGCCCGGATCATGCAGAACGACCAGATGGACGTGCGGGGGTGGATCGACACCGGCCAGCACTTCACCATCAGCCGGGGCGCGATCGTGACGGAGGGCCGGCACGGCAGCCTCGCCGCGCTCCAGGGCGGGACGCGGCAGGTGGAGTCGGCGCACTGCACCGGGCAGAACACCGTGGCCATCGGCATCGAGAACGAGGGCACGTACATGACGGTCGACCCTCGCGGGGAGCAGTACGCCCGCCTGGTGGAGCTGTGCACGCACATCTGCCGTCAGTACGGGCTTCCCGCGTACCAGATCTACGGCCACCGCGACTTCAACAGCACCGACTGCCCCGGCGACCGCCTCTACGCGATGCTGCCGCAGCTCCGCCAGGACGTGGCGGCACGCATCGGCGGCGACGCGACCCCGCCCGTCTGGCCCGTGCTCTCCACCGGGAGCACCGGCGAGCGCGTCCGCACGCTCCAGCTCCTGCTGAACGGGCGCGGCGCCGCGCTCACGGCGGACGGCGACTACGGACCCGCGACCCAGGCCGCGGTGCTCGCCTTCCAGAAGGCCGAGAACGCGACCTGGGACGGGGTCGCGGGCCTCCAGACCTGGAACCAGCTGGCCGCACCCGTCCGGCAGGGCGACAACGGCGTGGCGGTGGAGGCCGTGCAGTGCCAGCTGGCGGCGCACGGCATCGCGACGGACATCGACGGCGCCTTCGGGCCCGGGACCGCGGCGAGCGTGGTCCGGTTCCAGTCGACCCGGTCGCTGCCGGCGGACGGGGTCGTGGACGCCCGTACGTGGAGCCGGCTCGTCGCGTAGTTCCGTCATCCCGCACCTCATCCCACAGGAGAAACGTTCATGAGACGCGCAATGTCCGTCATCACCGCGGTGTTCGCCGCGCTCCTCGCCACCCTGCTCGTGGTGCCGGCCGCCCAGGCCGCCGGCTGGCCGGTCGTCGACAGCGGGGACAAGGGCGCCGATGTCACCACCGTGCAGCACCTGCTGACCGCGCGCGGCTTCAGCACCACCGCCGACGGCGACTTCGGCCCCGGCACGGTGAGCAGTGTCCGCGGCTTCCAGAGCGCCAACGGCCTGTCCGCCGACGGCGCGGTCGGCCCCGCCACCTGGCCCAAGCTCGTCGTCACCGTCAGCAACGGCAGCAACGGCTCGGCCGTCAAGGCCCTTCAGGTCCAGCTCAACAAGTACGGTGCCGGGCTCGCGGTCGACGGGGCCTTCGGCTCCGGCACCGACGCGAAGGTGCGCGCGTTCCAGCAGTCCAACGGCCTGAGCCCGGTCGACGGCATCGTCGGCCCGGCCACCTGGGAGGCACTGCTGTCCGGCTCCGGGTCCACCGGCGGCGGCAGCGGCACCCTGACGCACGCCCAGGCCGCCGCCCAGTTCAACGCGGCCGGGATCGGCTGGGTCTCCTCCGGCAACTGCTCGGACCGCACCAACAGCAGCTGCACCTCGTTCGACGGGCTGCGCGCCACCACGGCCAACGGGGCCGTCGCGCTGAAGCAGGCGGTGGGCAGCTGCACGCTCACCATCACCGGCGGCACCGAGACCGGGCACGCGTCGGGCACGTACAGCCACGCCAACGGCTACAAGCTGGACTTCCAGCGGGTGAGCTGCCTGACCAGCCACATCACCGCCAACTTCACCCACACCGGCACCCGCGGCGACGGCGCCGCCCTCTACACCGCGCCGTCCGGCAACGTCTACGCGGACGAGGGCAGCCACTGGGACGTGACGTTCGTCGGCTGAAAGCCGAGGGGGTGCCGGGTCGCGGCACCCCCTTTCGCCTTTACTGCACGCAGAATTCGTTGCCCTCGGGGTCCGTGAGCACCGTCCACCGGCCCCCCGGTTCCTCGACCTCGCGCTCGACCTTCGCGCCCAGCGCGACCACCCGCGCCACCTCGGCCTCGCGGCGCTCCGGGCCCGCGTGGAGGTCGAGGTGGAGGCGGTTCTTCACCGTCTTCGGCTCGGCGACGCGCTGGAAGAGCAGCCGGCGGCCGTGCCCGGCGCCGCTGACCTCGTCGTACGGGTCGTCCGGATGCCGCACAGCGGCCAGGTCGAGCCAGGCGCGGCGGCCGTGCGCCGTGGTGGTGAGGGCCTCCGGTACGGCCCCGGCCCCCAGGAGCCGTTCGATCAGGGGGCTGTTGTCCTCGATCTCGTAGCCGAGGGCCCGGGACCAGAAGCCGGCCTGCGCGTGCGGGTCGGCGGCGTCGATGACGACTTTCCACTCAAGGGTCATGACCGGCATTCTGTCCCGGCGTCCGGGCTTTTGCCGGGTGATACCCCGGTCCGCTCCGCACCCGCCCGTGCGGCCGTCGCCGTCGCGGCGAGCCGGGCCGCCTGCGCCTGGGCCCGGTTGCGGCGGGCGGTCCGCAGCGCGTCCCAGGTCAGGACGATCAGCGCCGCCCACACCAGGGCGAACCCGGCCCACCGCTCCGGCGGCATCTCCTCGTGGAAGTAGGCGACGCCCAGCAGGAACTGGGCGATCGGGGTCATGTACTGGAGCAGCCCGATGGTCGAGAGCGGGATGCGGATCGCGGCGGCCCCGAACAGGATCAGCGGCACCGCCGTGACCACGCCGGTCGAGGCGAGGAGCGCGGTGTGGCCGGGCCCCTCGGAGGTCAGGGTCGAGGTGCCCTGCGCGCCCAGCCAGATCAGATAGCCGAGGGCGGGCAGGAAGAGCACGGCGGTCTCGACGGTGAGCGATTCCAGGCCGCCCATGTCGGCCTTCTTCTTGACCAGGCCGTACGTCGCGAAGGAGAACGCCAGGATCAGCGAGATCCACGGCGGCTTCCCGTAGCCGACGGCCAGCACGAGCACCGCCACGACGCCGGTGGCGACCGCCGCCCACTGCGCCGGGCGCAGCCGCTCGCCCAGGAGCAGGACGCCCATGGCGATGGTGACCAGCGGGTTGATGAAGTAGCCGAGGGACGCCTCGACCACATGGCCGCTGTTCACGGCCCAGATGTACAGGCCCCAGTTGACGGTGATCGTGGACGCGGCGATCCCGAGCATCCCCAGCTTGCGCGGCTGCCGCAGCAGCGGTCCGATCCAGGACCAGCGGCGCAGGACCAGCAGCAGGACGGCCACCACGCCGAGCGACCACACCATGCGGTGGGCCAGGATCTCGACCGCCCCGGCAGGCTTCAGCAGCGGCCAGTACAGCGGGACGAGGCCCCACATGCCGTACGCGGCGAAGCCGGAGAGGAGTCCGGCCCGCTGCTCATTCGTCCCTTCCACGGGCCCCTCCTTGTGGGTGGTGGTCGTACGACCGTCAACCACACGAAGGTAGCGCCGCCGGTCCCCGGTGTCATACCCGTATCGTCAGACGGTCATGACACCGGGTGGGGTGCGGCTCAGAGCGCGGCGACCGCGGCGGCGACGGTGTCCGACACCGGGGTGGTCGGGCGGCCGATCAGGCGGGCCAGGTCGCCGCTGGTGCCGGCCAGCTTGCCGCGCCGGACGGCCTGGTCCACGTCGACCAGGATCGCCGCGAAGCCCTCGGGCAGCCCGGCGCCGGTCAGGATCTCCTGGTGGACGGCGGCCGGGACGTCGTTGTGCGCGATCTCCTTGCCGGTGGCCTTCGCGACCTCGGCCGCGAAGTCGGCGTAGGACAGGGCGGTGTCGCCGCTCAGCTCGTACGCGCGGTTCAGGTGGCCCTCGCCGGTCAGGACGGCGGCGGCGGCTGCCGCGTAGTCGTCGCGGGAGGCGTAGGCGATGCGGCCGTCGCCCGCGCTGGCGACGACCGCGCCGTGCGCGAGGACCGGGGCCAGGTTCTCGGTCTGGTTCTCCGTGTACCAGCCGTTGCGCAGGAAGGTGTACGGCAGGCCGGAGTCCAGGATCAGCTGCTCGGTCGCCCGGTGCTCGTCGGCCAGCGTGAAGTCGGCCTCGGGCCCGCCGAGTACCCCGGTGTACGCGAGCTGGGCGACGCCCGCCGCCTTGGCCGCGTCGATGACCGCGGTGTGCTGGGGGACGCGGCTGCCGATCTCGTTGCCGGAGATGAGGAGGGCCCGGTCGCCGGGGCGGAAGACGTCCGCCAGGGTCTCGGGGCGGCTGTAGTCGGCTATGCGCAGCTCGACGCCCCGGGCGGCGAGACCGGCGGCCTTCTCCTTGTCGCGGACCACGGCGACGACCTCGGTGGCGGGGACGGTGGTCAGCAGGTGCTCCACGACGAGCCGGCCGAGTGCTCCGGTGGCTCCGGTGACGACGATGCTCATGGGTCTCTCCTCGTTCGATCTCTCTCTTCTTACACCATCCTACGGAATGCGCTAACTAAAAGAAAGCGTGCTGGTCGGGGCATGAAAAAGCGCGCCGGTCCCGCCCCGCGAGGGGCAGGTCCGGCGCGCTCCGGCCCAAGGGGTCAGCCGACGACCGTCCAGTTGTCGTTCCCGGCGAGCAGGGCGGCCAGGTCGCCCTTGCCGTGCCGCTCGACGGCCGTGTCCAGCTGCTCGGCCATCGTCGTGTCGTACACCGGGCGCTCCACGCTGCGCAGCACTCCGATCGGGGTGTGGTGCAGGGTGTCCGCGTCGGCGAGCCGGGACAGCGCGAAGGCGGTCGTCGGGCTCGGCGCGTGCGCGTCGTGGACGAGGATCCGCGACTTGTTCTCCTCGGTGACGGCGACGACCTGGAGGTCACCGGTCAGCGGGTCCCGTACGACGCCCTTCGAGCCTTCCGCGCCGAAGACGATCGGCTGCCCGTGCTCCAGGCGGATCACCGCCTCCTGCGCCTGGTCCTTGTCCTTCAGGACCTCGAACGCGCCGTCGTTGAAGATGTTGCAGTTCTGGTAGATCTCCACCAGCGCCGTGCCCGGGTGGTCGGCGGCGGCCCGCAGCACGCTCGTGAGGTGCTTGCGGTCGGAGTCGACGGTCCGGGCGACGAACGACGCCTCCGCGCCGATCGCCAGCGACACCGGGTTGAACGGGGCGTCCAGCGAGCCCATCGGCGTCGACTTGGTGATCTTGCCCAGCTCGGAGGTGGGGGAGTACTGCCCCTTGGTCAGCCCGTAGATCCGGTTGTTGAACAGCAGGATCTTCAGGTTCACGTTGCGGCGCAGCGCGTGGATGAGGTGGTTGCCGCCGATGGACAGCGCGTCGCCGTCCCCGGTGACGACCCAGACGGACAGGTCGCGCCGCGAGGTGGCCAGACCGGTCGCGATGGACGGGGCGCGGCCGTGGATCGAGTGCATCCCGTAGGTGTTCATGTAGTACGGGAAGCGCGAGGAGCAGCCGATGCCGGAGATGAAGACGATGTTCTCCTTCGCCAGACCGAGGTCGGGCATGAAGCCCTGCACGGCGGCGAGGACCGCGTAGTCACCGCAGCCGGGGCACCAGCGCACCTCCTGGTCCGACTTGAAGTCCTTCATGGACTGCTTCGCCTCGGCCTTGGGCACCAGCTGGAGCAGTTCGTTCACCTCAGGCATCGATGGCCTCCTCAAGAGCTGCCGCGAGCTGCTCGGCCTTGAACGGCATGCCGTTGACCTGGTTGTAACTGTGCGCGTCCACCAGGTACTTGGCGCGGATGAGCGTGGCCAGCTGACCGAGGTTCATCTCGGGGACGACCACCTTGTCGTAACGCTTCAGGACCTCGCCCAGATTCCGCGGGAACGGGTTGATGTGGCGCAGGTGGGCCTGGGCGATGGAGTGTCCCGAGGCGCGCAGCCGGCGCACGGCCGCGGTGATCGGGCCGTACGTCGAGCCCCAGCCGAGCACGAGGGTCCGCGCCTCGGCGGGGTCGTCCACCTCCACGTCCGGGACCTCGATGCCGTCCACCTTGGCCTGGCGGGTGCGGACCATGAAGTCGTGGTTGGCGGGGTCGTAGGAGATGTTGCCGGTGCCGTCCTGCTTCTCGATGCCGCCGATGCGGTGTTCGAGACCGGGGGTGCCGGGGACCGCCCACGGGCGCGCCAGCGTCTGCGGGTCGCGCTTGTACGGCCAGAACACCTCGGTGCCGTCGGCCAGTTCGTGGTTCGGGCCGCCCGCGAACCGGACGCGCAGGTCGGGCAGCTGGTCGAGCTCCGGGATGCGCCAGGGCTCGGATCCGTTGGCCAGGTAGCCGTCGGAGAGCAGGAAGACCGGGGTGCGGTAGGTCAGGGCGATCCGGGCCGCGTCCAGCGCCGCGTCGAAGCAGTCGGCCGGGGTGCGCGGGGCCACGATCGGTACCGGGGCCTCGCCGTTGCGCCCGTACATCGCCTGGAGCAGGTCCGCCTGCTCGGTCTTGGTGGGCAGCCCGGTCGACGGGCCGCCGCGCTGGATGTCCACGATGAGCAGCGGCAGTTCGAGCGAGACGGCGAGCCCGATGGTCTCCGACTTCAGCGCCACGCCGGGCCCGGAGGTCGTCGTCACGGCGAGCGAACCGCCGAACGCGGCGCCCAGCGCGGCACCGATGCCCGCGATCTCGTCCTCGGCCTGGAAGGTGCGCACGCCGAAGTTCTTGTGCTTGCTGAGCTCGTGCAGGATGTCCGAGGCCGGGGTGATCGGGTACGAGCCGAGGTAGACCGGCAGGTCGGCCTGGCGGCCCGCGGCGATCAGACCGTAGGACAGGGCGAGGTTCCCCGAGATGTTTCTGTACGTGCCGGTGGGGAACGCCTGCGAGGCCGGTGCCACCTCGTAGCTGACGGCGAAGTCCTCCGTCGTCTCGCCGAAGTTCCACCCGGCCCGGAACGCGGCCACGTTCGCCTCGGCGATCTGCGGCTTCTTGGCGAACTTCGCCCGCAGGAACGCCTCGGTTCCCTCGGTCGGCCGGTGGTACATCCAGGACAGCAGCCCGAGCGCGAACATGTTCTTCGAGCGCTCGGCCTCCTTGCGGGAGAGCCCGAACTCCTTCAGCGCCTCGATCGTGAGCGTGGTCAGCGGCACCGGATGGACGTTGTACGCCTCCAGCGAGCCGTCCTCCAGCGGGTTGGTCGCGTACCCCACCTTCGCCATCGGCCGCTTGGTGAACTCATCGGTGTTCACGATGATCTCGGCCCCGCGCGGCACGTCCGCGATGTTCGCCTTCAGCGCCGCCGGGTTCATCGCGACCAGCACGTTCGGCGCGTCGCCCGGCGTCAGGATGTCGTGGTCGGCGAAGTGCAGCTGGAACGACGAGACCCCCGGCAGAGTGCCGGCGGGAGCGCGGATCTCGGCGGGGAAGTTCGGCAGCGTGGAGAGGTCGTTCCCGAAGGACGCCGTCTCCGAGGTGAACCGGTCACCCGTGAGCTGCATGCCGTCGCCCGAGTCACCCGCGAAGCGGATGATCACCCGGTCCAGACGGCGGACTTCCTTCTCGCCGCTTCCCGCGGCTGCGGACTGGGGGGCACGCTGTCCCCCTACGAGTGCCTCGCTGGCCTCGTCGGCCTGCTCGGCTGGGCTACTGACCTGGCTGGTCACTTACTGGACCTCCCTCGGCACGGCGGCTCGGAACCGTCCGGCCCGCCGGAGGTCCCCCGCCCACCCTACGTCCGTAAGGGGCGCCTTCCTCCGGCAGATCACATGGTGGACGGCAATTTGAGACGTATTTCGGCACGTTGGCGTAGGGGGGATGCCGAGACGTTTCCGGGCGTTGCCGGTCATGATCCATCAGCCGCCCGGATCCCCCGGGCACGCGCCCGGGCCGGGCGCGCCGCGCCCGGGACCCGGAAGCGCCAGGGGCGCCGGAAGCGCCAGGAGCCCGGGAGCGTCGGGAGCCCGGATGCGTCAGGAGTTCAGATACGTCAGTACCGCCAGCACCCGGCGGTGGTCGCCCTCGCTCGGGGCCAGGCCCAGCTTCTGGAAGATGTTGCTGACGTGCTTCTCGACCGCCCCGTCGCTCACCACCAGCTGCTTGGCCACCGCTGAGTTCGTACGCCCCTCCGCCATCAGGCCCAGCACCTCGCGCTCACGCGGCGTCAGCCCGGCCAGCACGTCCTGCTTCCGGCTGCGGCCCAGCAGCTGCGCCACCACCTCCGGGTCCAGCGCCGTACCGCCCTGCGCCACCCGGACCACCGCGTCCACGAACTCCCGGACCTCGGCGACCCGGTCCTTCAGCAGATACCCGACACCCCGGCTGGACCCGGCCAGCAGCTCGGTGGCGTACTGCTCCTCCACGTACTGCGACAGGACCAGCACCCCGATCCCCGGATAGTCCCGGCGCAGCCGCACCGCCGCCCGGACGCCCTCGTCGGTGTGGGTCGGGGGCATCCGCACATCCGCGACCACCACGTCCGGCAGCGCGTCCTGCCCGGCGAGGTCGCCGATCGTCTTGATCAGCGCCTCCGCGTCCCCGACGCCCGCGACGACGTCATGCCCGAGATCGGTCAGCAACCGGGTCAGTCCTTCCCGGAGCAGTACCGAATCCTCGGCGATGACCACGCGCACCCTGTCCTCCACCACGACGCTGTTTCCCCCGCTGCTCGCTTGCCGGTACGACCCTTGTGCCGTCCAGCATCCCAGTAACGGCAGGGACGTCGCGAGCGTGCGCGGGGTTGACCTCCGAGGTGCCGTGCCGTGGATCCGCCGTCAGCCGCGCCAGGGCAGCTCGGCGGTGACCTTCGTGGGACCGCCCACCGGCGATTCGACCACCAGGACCCCGTCGACGGCGTCCAGCCGCTCGGTCAGCCCGGCGAGCCCGCTGCCCGACGCCGGGTCGGCGCCGCCGCGCCCGTCGTCGGTCACCTGGAGCAGCAGGCGGTCCTCCGTGCGCCACACGTCGACCGAGGCGCGGGTGGCCCCCGAGTGCTTGCTGACGTTCTGGAGGAGTTCGGAGACCGTGAAGTACGCGATGCCCTCGATGGCCTGCGCGGGCCGGGACGGGAGGTCCACCTCCACGCTCACCGGCACGGTGCAGCGCGAGGCGACGGCGGAGAGGGCCGCGTCCAGGCCGCGGTCGGTGAGGACGGCGGGGTGGATGCCGCGGGCGAGGTCGCGCAGCTCCTGGAGGGCGACCTTCACCTCGCCGTGCGCCTCGTCGACCATGCGCGCCGCGGCCTCCGGATCGTCCGTCAGCTTCTCCTTGGCGAGGCCCAGGTCCATGGCGAGGGCGACGAGGCGGGCCTGGGCGCCGTCGTGCAGGTCGCGCTCGATGCGGCGGAGATCCGCGGCGGCGGTGTCCACGACGACACCGCGGTCGGACTCCAGCTCCGTGACGCGCTCCGCCAGCCGGGACGGGCTCAGCAGCCCCGCCACCATCAGCCGGTCGACGGTCGCCAGACCCCGGATCACCCAGGGGGTGAGGATGACGACGCCCAGGCCGAGCCCGGCGGTCAACGCGAGATCGACGCCCGAGTCGAGGTAGACCTCGTGCTGGGTGTCCCCGTACAGCTGGATGCCCGAGACGCCCGTGTGCGAGGGCACGAACCAGTGCCACAGCGGGTAGGTGAGCGCCGCCCAGCCCCACGCCTGGAGCGTCAGCGCGACGCAGAACGCGAAGACCGCCCACGGGAAGTGCAGCAGCGCGTACAGCAGGTGCCGCCAGGACACCCCGCTCTTCAGGACCGCGCCGACCCAGGACATCAGCCCGCTCTTCCGGCCGCGCACCGGCGCCGGATCGGCCACGTCCAGCCGCAGCAGCGCCCGCGCCCGGGTCCGCTCCAGCGCCCCGAAGCCCCGGCACATCACCAGGCCCGCCGCCAGCACCGGAATGCCGAGGAAGGTGACGAGGAGCCCCGCACCCAGCGAGACCATGGTGATCGCGAAGGTGAAGAGCACGATGCTGATCGGCAGGCTCAGCAGCAGATAGCAGAACTCGCGCCAGGTCCTGCCCTCCAGGGGCGCCCGCAGCACCGGCGGCAGGACGTGCCGCCGCGAGGGACGGTTCCCGGGGCCGCTTCCCGCCCGCTGAGGGTCCCGTGTGTCCGGTCCGTATGCCGTGGCCATGGGGTTCCGTCCGTTTCTTCCGCGTCCGTGAATGTGCGTGCTGGCTGTACTTCAAGACTGCTGGTCCGGGCGCTGCCGCACCATGAGGGCGGTATCCGTCTCGGAGCGGGGGTTTTCCCTACCCCTTTACGCGCGGCGCGTCCCCGTCGCGCTCTTCTCGGCGCCCCGGTCCCGCCACGGCAGCTCCGCCGTGACGGTCGTCGGCCCCCCGGCCGGCGATTCGAGTACGAAGACCCCGTCCACGGCGTCCAGCCGCTCGGCCAGCCCCGCCATGCCCGTACCGCCGTCCATCGAGGCCCCGCCCCGCCCGTCGTCGCCGACCTGGATGAACAGCCGGTCGCCGGAGCGCCACACGTCGACGGACGCCGTACGGGCCCCGCTGTGCTTGCTGACGTTCTGGAGGAGTTCGGAGACCGTGAAGTACGCGATGCCCTCGATGGCCTGCGCCGGGCGCCCCGGGAGATCCACCCGTACGGAGACGGGCACCGTGCAGCGCGAGGCGATCGCGGAGAGCGCCGCGTCCAGGCCGCGGTCGGTGAGGACGGCGGGGTGGATGCCGCGGGCGAGGTCGCGCAGCTCCTGGAGGGCGACCTTCACCTCGCCGTGCGCCTCGTCGACCATGCGCGCCGCGGCCTCCGGGTCGTCCGTCAGCTTCTCCTTGGCGAGGCCCAGGTCCATGGCGAGGGCGACGAGGCGGGCCTGGGCGCCGTCGTGCAGGTCGCGCTCGATGCGGCGGAGGTCCGCGGCGGCGGTGTCCACGACGACACCGCGGTCGGACTCCAGCTCCGCGATGCGGCGCTCCAGGTCGTCGGAGGGGGAGAGCAGCCCGCGCACCATGGCCCGGTCCGCGTTGGCCATCAGCCGCGCCGTATAGGGGAGCGCCGGCCACACGACGAGGCAGACGAGCGTCACGACGAAGGTGAGGATGCCCCACGGGAGCCGGACGAACGAGTACAGCGCCGCCCGCCAGGCGACCGGGTCGCGCAGGCAGGTCCACAGCCACGCGAAGAACCCGTCGTCCTCGCGGCCCCGGGCCGGCGGACTCGGCTCGTCGACCACGACCCCCAGCAGCTTGCGGGCGCGGGCGCGCTCGGCACGGCCGATCAGCCGGGACCCCTGGAGCCCGGCGGCCAGCAGCGGCAGACCGACGACGGTGACCGCGAGGCCCACACCGATCGAGATCATCAACACTGTGTAAACAAATCCGATGATCGCCATCGGCAGGTTGGCGAGGAGGTGCGCGACCTCCTGCCACGTCCACCGGCCGAAGGCGAAGCGGACGGGAGGCGGCCCGTCGTGGGCGGGCACCTGGGGGCTCATGGTCATACGACCAGCCTGCCGGGCGCGGAAGGCGGATGCCATGGGGCTCGTGGGTGAGGCGAAGTAGGGATATCCCCACCCGCGCCCCACACGTGCCCCACCCGTGCCGCCCTCGTTCCCCGTCCGTTGCCCGACGCAACTGCTTACCCGTCCTTTACAGGGCCTAGACTCCCGTGCGTACAGATCGTGGACGACGCTAGGGAGCGAGGGGCGGACGTGACGGGTCTTCCCGGTGCGGCATCGACACCGGCGCGGACGGTGCTCGCGTCGTCGGACTACTTCCACAGCTACTCGGTGGTCGGACTCCTCGCCCTGGTGGGCGTCCTGTTCGTCGCCGTCGCCTTCGGCGCGGGCCGGCTGCTGCGGCCGGTGGTCCCGACGCCGGAGAAGCTGCTCACGTACGAGTGCGGCGTGGACCCGGTGGGGGAGGGCTGGGCACACACCCAGGTCCGCTACTACGTGTACGCCTTCCTGTACGTGATCTTCGCCGTCGACTCGATCTTCCTGTTCCCCTGGGCGACGGTCTTCGCGGCGCCGGGCTACGGCGCGACCACGCTGGTGGAAATGTTCATCTTCCTCGGTTTCCTGGCCGTGGGACTGCTCTACGCATGGAAGAAGGGCGTCCTCGAATGGACGTGACGAGCCCGTCGTCGGCCGGGGCGGGGGACGAACCCGCCGCCGTACCCACGTTCCTCCCGGAACCGAAGCGCCTGGGCGTCCTGTCCAGGCTCGCGCCGGAACCGATGAAGGTGGTCCTCAACTGGGGGCGCCGCTACAGCCTCTGGGTCTTCAACTTCGGACTCGCCTGCTGCGCCATCGAATTCATCGCCGCCTCCATGGCGCGCCACGACTTCATCCGGCTCGGCGTCATCCCCTTCGCGCCGGGCCCGCGTCAGGCCGACCTCATGATCGTCTCCGGCACGGTGACGGACAAGATGGCCCCGGCGGTCAAGCGCCTGTACGAGCAGATGCCCGAGCCCAAGTACGTCATCTCCTTCGGCGCCTGCTCCAACTGCGGCGGCCCGTACTGGGACTCGTACTCCGTCACCAAGGGCGTCGACCAGATCATCCCCGTCGACGTCTACGTCCCCGGCTGCCCGCCCCGGCCCGAGGCGCTGCTCCAGGGCATCCTGAAGCTCCAGGAGAAGATCGCGCGCGAGTCGCTGGGGGAGCGTTACGCGGAGGCCGCGGGTGCCCGCCCGCCGACGGAGGCGCTGCGCAGCGGCCTGGTGACTCCGCCTCCGGCCGCGGGGGAGGACAAGTGACCGCCGCCTTCGACCGCCTTCCGGACGCCGTCACCGAGGTCTTCGGCGAGGACGCCACCGCCGAGCGGGCGTACGACCTGCTGACGGTCGACGTCCCGCCCACCGGGTGGATCAGCGCCCTGGAAACGGCCCGCTCCGCCCTCGGCTGCACGTACTTCGACTGGCTGAGCGCGGTGGACGAACCGGGCACGGGCTTCCGGGTGTGCGCGCATGTGGCCGCCCTGCCGGGCTCCGGGGTCCGCCGCCTTCTCGTCCGTACGACGGTGCCGCACGAGGCCCCGGCGCTGCCGACGGCCATCGGGGTGTACGCGGGAGCCGCCTGGCACGAACGCGAGACGCACGAGATGTTCGGCGTCGTCTTCGAGGGCCACCCGAACCTGGTCCCCCTCCTCCTCCCCGAGAACTTCGAGGGCCACCCCCTCCGCAAGGACTTCGTGCTGGCCGCCCGCGTGGCGAAGGCATGGCCGGGCGCGAAGGAACCGGGCGAGTCGGACCACGGCGGTCCGAAGCGCCGCACGATGCTGCCGCCCGGCGTCCCGGACCCGAACGACTGGGGCCCCCTGAAGGGCCAGCTCCCCCCGGCCCCGGCGCGCCCGGCACGGCGTGCCCGTACGGCGGGCGACGCGACCCCGGGAGCCCCGGCCGAACCCCGCCCGCGCCGCAGCCGCAGCGCGTCGCAGGGCTCGGCGAGCCAGCAGGCGCCGGCGGCACGTCCTGCGGCGGACGCCCCGTGGCGCGACGCGCCCGAGAACCAGCCCCCGGCCCGGCCCGGCAACCCCACCCCCGACAACGGAGGCGATCAAGAGTGAACGACGCCCTGGACGTCGCCCTCCGCATCGTCATCGTCTTCGCCGTCTTCATGGTCCTCCCCCTCGTCGTCGGCCAGACCGAGCACAAGGTCATGGCCCACATGCAGGGCCGCCTGGGCCCCATGTACGCGGGCGGCTTCCACGGCTGGGCCCAGCTCGTCGCCGACGGCGTGAAGTTCGCGCAGAAGGAGGACATCGTCCCCGCAGGCGCCGACCGCAAGGTCTTCCGCCTGGCGCCGGCCGTGGCCCTCCTCCCGTACCTGCTCGTGCTGGTCGCGATTCCGGTCGGCCCGGGCGAGGGCGCGGTCGGCCAGGTCATCGACGCGGGCATCTTCTTCGTGCTCGCGGTGATGGGCGTGGGCGTACTCGGCTCGCTGATGGCCGGCTGGGCGTCGGCCAACAAGTTCTCCCTGCTCGGCGGTCTCCGCACCGCCGCGCAACTCCTCGCGTACGAGCTGCCGATGCTGCTCGCCGCCGCATCGGTGGCGATGGCGGCGGGCACGGTCTCGCTGCCCGGCATCCTGGACGCGTTCGAGTGGTGGTGGCTGCCCTGGCAGATCACCGGCGCCCTGGTCTTCTTCGTGGCCGGCCTCGCCGAACTCCAGCGCCCCCCGTTCGACATGCCGGTCGCCGACTCGGAGATCATCTTCGGCGCGTACACCGAGTACACCGGCCTCCGCTTCGCGCTGTTCCTGCTCGCCGAGTACGCGGGCATCGTCGTGCTGTGCGGGCTGACCACCGTGCTGTTCCTCGGCGGCTGGCACGGCCCGCTGGGCGCCGACGGACTCGGCTGGGTGTGGACCCTGCTGAAGACCGGCATCCTCGCCTTCGTCGTGATCTGGCTGCGTGTGAGCTACCCGCGCCTGCGCGAGGACCAGCTGCAGAAGCTCGCCTGGACGACCCTCATCCCGCTCGCTCTCGCGCAGATCGCGCTCACCGGCATCGTGAAGGTGGCGATCAACTAGTGCCCCCGATCCCCGGCTCAGGTCTGGCCAAGGGCCTCGCCGTCACCCTGCGGACGATGACGAAGAAGACCGTCACCGCCCAGTACCCGGACGTGCAGCCCGAACTGCCGCCCCGCTCGCGCGGCGTCATCGCGCTGTTCGAGGAGAACTGCACGGTCTGCATGCTGTGCGCCCGCGAGTGCCCCGACTGGTGCATCTACATCGACTCCCACAAGGAGACGGTGCCCGCCGCGGCCCCGGGCGGCCGCGAACGCAGCCGCAACGTGCTCGACCGCTTCGCGATCGACTTCTCGCTCTGCATGTACTGCGGCATCTGCATCGAGGTGTGCCCGTTCGACGCACTGTTCTGGTCGCCCGAGTTCGAGTACGCGGAGACGGACATCCTGGACCTCACCCATGAGCGCGACAAGCTGCGCGACTGGATGTGGACGGTCCCGGAACCGCCCGCCCTCGACCCACGCGCCGAGGAACCGAAGGAACTCGCCGCGGCCCGCAAGACGGCCGACAAACTCCGCGCCCAGCAAGAGGCGGAAGCGGCGCGGCAGGCGCAGGACAACACGGCGCAGGACAACACGGCGCAGGACGACACGGCACAGGACGGCACGGCGCAGGACGGCACGGCGCAGGACAACACGGCACAGGGGGGTCAGGCGTGATCACCGCCCTCGGCGCCCCCGGCGCCACCGCCCTCGCGGCCGCCCCGGCGGCCCCCGGCTTCCTCTCCCCGTCCGGCGTCGAGATCGCCTTCGTCCTCGTGGGCATCGCGACGCTCGGCGCGGCCCTGGTGACCGTCACGACCCGGCAGCTGGTGCACGCCGCCCTCTGGCTGATCGTGGCGCTCGGCGGCCTCGCCGTCGAATACCTCCTGCTCACGGCGGAGTTCATCGCCTGGGTGCAGGTACTGATCTACGTGGGATCCGTCGTCGTCCTCCTCCTGTTCGGGCTGATGCTGACCAGGGCCCCGATCGGCCGCTCCCCGGACGCCGACTCGGAGAACCGCCTGCCCGCCCTCGCGGTCGCCGTCGCCTCGGCGGCCGCCCTGGTCTGGGTCGTCGTGGACGCCTTCCGCACGACGTGGATCGAGCTGGACGGGCCCGCCCAGGGCTCCACCGAGGTCACCGGCGCCTTCCTCTTCCGGAACTGGGTGCTCCCCTTCGAAGCGCTCTCCGTCCTCCTGCTCGCCGCCCTGGTCGGCGCGATCGTCCTCTCCCGCAAGGGCGGCCGGGCCCCGGACCGGGCCGACGCCACCCCGCCCCGGAAGGACGCCCGCTGATGCACCTCGCCTATCCCGCGGTGCTCGCCGCCCTCCTCTTCTGCACCGGGCTGTACGGAGTCCTCGCCCGCCGCAACGCGATCCTGGTCCTGATGTCCGTCGAGCTGATGCTCAACGCCGTCAACCTCAACCTGGTCGCGTTCGACGTCTGGCTCCGCGACCGCCTCCACTCCGGCCAGGCCCTCACCCTGTTCACCATCGCCATCGCGGCGGCGGAGATCGGCATCGGCCTGGCGATCGTCCTCGCCGTCTACCGCAACAGGGGCAGCTCCGACGTCGACCGCCTCCGCGACACCGCCGAGACCGACGAGGCCGAGACCGTCCCGGCCGGTGACGACGAGGACGACGCCGTCACCGACCCCGAAGACCAGGCCACTGCTGCGGCAGGGAAGGCAAAGAAGGCAGAGGCCACCCCGTGACCACCACGACCCTCGCCGTCCTCGTCCCCCTCCTCCCGTTCCTGGGCGCGGCGGCCGGACTGCTCATCGGCCGCACGGCGCCCGCGTACGTGCGCCCGCTCGCCGTCCTGCCCTCCCTCGTCTCGCTCGTCCTCGCGGCCGTGGTCGCCTCGCGCCAGGGCGGCGGCCGGGCCATCGACGCGGCGACCCAGCTCACCCCCACCGGCTCCGTCCCCATCGACCTCGCGCTCCACCTCGACGGCTTCGCCGTCCTCGTCGCCGTGCTGGTCGCCCTGGTCGCGAGCTGCGTGCAGATCTACTCGACCGCGTATCTCCGCGACGACCCCCGCTACCCCTCGTACGCGGCGCTGGTCTCCCTCTTCACCTCCGCGATGCTGCTCGTCGTCTACTCCGGCGACCTGATGGTGCTGCTGGTCGGCTGGGAGGTCATGGGCATCTGCTCGTACTTCCTGGTCGGCCACTACTGGGAGACGCCCGAGGCGCGCGCCGCGTCCCTGAAGGCGTTCCTGGTCACCAAGCTGGGCGACGTCCCCTTCCTCATCGGCCTGTTCGCGCTCGCCGCCGACACCGGCTCCTTCCGCATCACCCGCATCCTGGGCGCCGTCGCCCACGGCGGCCTCGACCACCCCACCCTCATCGCGCTCCTCCTCCTGGCCGGAGTCGCGGGCAAGTCCGCGCAGTTCCCGCTGCACACCTGGCTGCCCGACGCCATGGCGGGCCCCACCCCCGTGTCGGCGCTGATCCACGCGGCGACGATGGTCGCCGCCGGCATCTACTTCGTCGCCCGCCTCCTCCCCGTCTTCGCGGCCTCCGGCGCGGCCCTGGTCGTCCTTGCCGTGATGGCGGCCGTCACGATGATCGGGTCCGGGCTCGCCGCGCTCGCCCAGGACGACATCAAGCGCGTCCTCGCCTACTCGACCATCGGGCAGCTCGGCTACATGTCGGGCGCCCTGGCCGTCGGCGACCGGGGGGCCGCCGTCTTCCACCTCGTCTCGCACGGTGCCTTCAAGGCGGTCCTCTTCCTCGCGGCCGGCGTCGTCATCCACGCCGCCGGCACCAACTCACTGGCCGCCATGTCCCGGATGAGCGGCCTCGCCCGCCGCATCCCGGACGCCTACTGGACGATGACCGTGGCGCTGCTCGCGCTCGCCGCGATCCCTCCGTTCGCCGGCTTCTTCTCCAAGGAAGCCGTCCTCGTCGCCGCCGAGCACACCGCGCTCGGCGACCGGCACGTCGCCCCGGCCGCCGCCGGCTGGACGATCCTCGTCGCCGGGCTGCTGGCCGCCGTGCTCACCGCCGCCTACGCCACCCGGCTCTGGCTCCTCGCCTTCCGGGGCCGGGGCGCCGAGGCCCCCGACCACGGCAGGCAGCCCGCCGCCATGACCGCCGTCCTGTGGGTCCTGGCCGTCCCGACCATCGCCCTCGGGCTGAGCGTCGGCGTCATCGGCGACTGGTTCGACGGCCACCGCCTCGTCCCCTCGCTGACCACCGCCGTCCTGTCCACCGGCGTCGGCCTCGTCGGCGGCCTCGTCACCTACGGGGCCTGGCGCCACACCACCGCGCTCGCCGCCCGCGTCCCCATGGGCTCGGTCGTCGCCCACCCGGACGCGGAACCGGCCCTCGTGGAGATCGAGGCCATCGAGGCCCGCACCGCCGCCTACGGACCGGCCGGTGACGCCCCCGACCTCGCCGACCCCGGACGCCTGCTGCTCGGCCCGCTCCACCGCCACGCGGCCACCGGCTTCCACCTCGACGCCCTGTACGCGGCGCTGTTCGTCCGCCCCGTCCAGGCCGCGGCACGCCTCGTCCGCTTCCTGGACCGCGAGGTCGTGGAGACCTACGTACGCGGCTCCGCCACCGGCGCACGCTGGCTCGGCACGGCCGTCCGCCGTGCCCAGACCGGCAACGTGCAGACCTACCTCGGCGCACTGCTGGCCGGTTCCCTGATCCTGGCGGTCGCCGCCGTCGTCTACGCCAACGTCAACGCGGGGTCCTGAGCCGTGATCGATATCAGCGCATCCGTGATGCAGTTCCTTCTGGCGTTCGTCGTCGTCGGCCCGCTCATCGGCGCCGTCGCCGCCCTGCTCCCGGCCCCGCCCGGGCTGAAGGGCCGCAGCCCCGACCAGGCCGTGCTCCGCCACGGCGTGACCGTCACCGGGGCCATCCTCCTGGCGACCCTGGTGCTGGCCGCCGGCTTCGACCACGACCACCCGTCGAAGATGCAGGCCACCACCGACATCAGCTGGATCCCGGCGCTGGACGTGCGCATCCACCTCGGCATCGACGGCATCTCGCTCCCCCTGCTCGTGCTGACCGCGCTGCTGACCTTCCTCTGCGCGCTCTACAGCTACTTCAAGCTGCCCGAAGGCCCCTCCCCGAAGGCGTTCGTCGCGCTGGTCCTCCTCCTGGAGTCCGGCACCCTCGCCACCTTCGCCGTCCTCGACCTGCTCCTGTTCTTCCTGGCGTTCGAGATGGTGCTCATCCCGATGTACTTCCTGATCGCCCGATGGGGCGGTGCGGGGAGGCAGGCGGCCGCCTGGAAATTCATCCTCTACACACTGCTCGGCTCGGTCGTCATGCTGCTGGGCCTGCTCCTCATCGGGCTGAAGAGCGGCACCTTCGACATGGTGGCACTCGCCACTGACAACGGCCGCGGGCTCACCTCGTCCGTGCAGGTCACCGCCGTCCTGGCGATCGGGATCGGGCTCGCCGTGAAGACCCCGATGTGGCCGCTGCACAGCTGGCTGCCCGACGCCCACACCGCCGCCCCGACCGTCGGCTCCGTGCTCCTCGCGGGCGTCCTGCTGAAGATGGGCACCTACGGGTTCGTCCGCATCCTGCTTCCGGTCGCCCCGGACGGGATGCACACCTTCGCCCCGTATCTCGCTGCCTTCGCCGTCGCCGGGATCGTCTACGGATCGCTCGCCTGCCTGGCCCTCGCCCGGCCCGGCGCCAAGGGCGACCTGAAGCGGCTCATCGCGTACTCCTCCGTCGGCCACATGGGCTTCGTCCTCCTCGGCATCGCGAGCATGACCCCCACCGGCGTCAACGGCGCGCTCTTCGCCAACATCGCCCACGGGCTCATCACCGGCCTGCTGTTCTTCCTGGTCGGCGCCGTCAAGGACCGTTACGGCACCGCCGACCTGGACACCCTCGCCGGAGCCACCGGCGCCGCGCTCTACGGCCGCGCACCCCGCCTCGGCGGCCTCCTCGCGTTCGCCGCGGTCGCCTCCCTCGGGCTGCCGGGGCTCGCCGGGTTCTGGGGCGAGATGCTCGCCCTGTTCGGCGCGTTCGACCCGGCCGAGGGGCTGAGCCGGCCCGCGTTCCTGACGTTCATGTCGGTCGCCGCCTTCGGCACCCTGCTCACCGCCGCGTACCTGCTGATCGTGGTCCGCCGCGTCTGCATGGGCGCGAACCGCGACGAACCGCGACCGATCGCCGACGTCCAGAGCTACGAATTCGCCGCCTGGACCCCCCTCGCGGCCCTCACCGTCCTCGCCGGCCTGTGGCCCGCCGTCCTCCTCGGCCTCACCGACCCGGCCGTGCAGAAGCTCCTCGCGGGAGGCAAGTCGTGATCACAGCGGCCGAGAGCACCACCAGCCTCGTCCAGTCCGTCGACTGGCTCGCCATCGCGCCCCCGCTCACCGCCGCGGCCGTCGCCCTCGTCGTCCTGGTCGCCGACCTCTTCGTCACCGAGGCCCGCAAACCGCTCCTCGGCTACGGGGCCGTCGCCGGTCTCGTCGCCTCGCTCGCCCTGATCGTCCCGCTCCACGACGGCGACCGCTCCACCTTCTGCCTCACCACCGGCAGCCACGCCTGCAGCTACACCGCCGACCACTTCACGCTGGTCATCCAGGCCCTCGTGCTCGGCGGCGCGCTGCTCACGGCGCTGCTCTCGATCGGCGACACCCGCAAGCTCCCGGCCGGGGAGTTCTGGTTCCTGCTGCTCTCGTCCGCCGCCGGCGCCGCGCTCCTGCCCGCGTCCCGGGACCTCGCCACGCTGGTCATCGCCCTCGAAGTCGCCTCGCTGCCCGCGTTCGCCCTCGTCGGCATCAAGCGCGGCGACCGGCGCTCCTCCGAGGCCGCGCTGAAGTTCTTCCTGTCGTCCGTGACCGCCACCGCCGTGATGCTCCTCGGCGTCAGTTTCGTGTACGCCGCCACCGGCACACTCCACCTCACGGACCTGGCCGGCCGCCTCGGCCGCGTCGACCCCCAGCTCTCCACCCTCGCCGGGGCGGGCGTCGCGCTGACCCTGGTCGGCTTCGCCTTCAAGACGGCCGCCGCGCCCTTCCACTTCTGGGTGCCCGACACCTACGTCGGCGCCCCGCTGCCCATCGCCGCCTACCTCTCGGTGGTCGGCAAGGCGGTCGGCTTCACCGGCCTCATCCTCGTCACCGTGATCGCCTTCCCCGCGTACGCGGACGTGTGGGGCCCCGCCCTCGCGGTCCTCGCCGCGCTCACGATGACCGCCGGCAACGTCGCCGCGCTGCGCCAGAGCGCTTCCCGCGCGCGCAGCGCCGTACGCCTGCTCGCCTGGTCCTCCGTCGCCCAGGCCGGGTACCTGCTCGTCCCCGTGGCCGCCGCCGCGTACGCCGGGGAGCGCAGGATCGGCTCCACCGTCGCGTACGCCCTGATGTACGCCGTCGTGAACCTCGGCGCCTTCGCGGTGGCCGCCCTGGTCGCCCGTACCCGCCCCGGCAACCGTCTCGACGACTACCGCGGCCTGTACGCCACCCGGCCCCTGGCCGCCCTCGCGCTGGCGTTCTTCCTGCTCTGCCTGGCCGGGCTGCCGCCGGGGATCATCGGGCTCTTCGCCAAGGTCACGGTGTTCTCCGCCGCCGTCGACGCGGGCCTGGGCTGGCTGGCCGTCGTGATGGCCGTCAACGTCGTCGTCGCGCTGTACTACTACCTCCAGTGGACGGCAGCCCTGTTCCGCGCTCCCGCGGACGGGGAAGAGGCCGCGCCCGCCGTACGGCACCGCGTCCCGGCGCCCCTGACCGCCGCGATCGTCCTCACCGCCGCCGCCGGAGTCGCCCTGTCGGGCGCCCCGCAGACCGTTCTGAGATTCGCCGCCGTCAATCTCTTCTGACTTCGTTCGCCTGTTCGAGAGGTGACAAGATCGGTTTGCCCCCGGGCGCCCGCACAGGGCAGGGTCGGTGCCTTCGGGACGCGTACGACGTTCACATCACCACAAGGAGCCAGAGCAGTGCTGAGCGGGTTCAAGGACTTCATCCTGCGCGGGAACGTCATCTCCATGGCGGTCGGTCTCGCCGTCGGAGCCGCGTTCACCGCGGTCGTCACCGGATTCAGCAACGGCTTCATCGTGCCGCTGATCGGCATCATCACGCGGGGCACGGGCGACTTCAGCAAGGCGCACTTCAAGGTCGACGGCGTGGACTTCCCGTACGGCCTGTTCATCAGCGCCGCGATCGCCTTCCTCATCACCGCCGCGGTCCTCTACTTCGGTGTCGTCATGCCGATGGCCAAGGTCCAGGACCGCTTCACCGCCAAGAAGGGCGACGAGCCCGTCGACATCAAGGCCGCCCTGCGCGACTGCCCCCGCTGCTACACCCCGATCCCGGCCATCGCCTCCCGCTGCGCCCACTGCACCAGCGAGGTCGAGCCCGACCCCGAGGCCCTGGAACTCGCGAAGCTCCCCGCCCCGCGCTGAGCGCGCCGCACACCTCCACCCGGACGGCCCAGAGCCCGGCTCCCACGCGTACAGCGGGGCCGGCCTGGGCCGTCGGGCCGTCCGGCACCAGGGAACTCGCTCCCGTCGCCTGGCGTTGACCAGTACGGGAGGCTCCACTGAGCGTGTGGGGCCCCACCCGCCAAGGGCTCCCCTGCTGCACGATTTGGAGGGCGTACCGTGCACCGCCGGCACAACGGGCTGAGAACCGCCGTACTCCTCGGGGGCCTGTCCGCACTCATCATCGTCATCGGCAGCTTCTTCGGCCGTACGGGCCTGATCGTCGCCCTCCTGGTGGCGATCGGCACCAACGCGTACGCGTACTGGAACAGCGACAAGCTGGCGCTGCGGGCCATGCGCGCCCGCCCCGTCAGCGAATTCGAGGCGCCCCAGCTCTACCGCATGGTCCGCGAGCTCTCCACATCGGCGCGCCAGCCCATGCCCCGGCTCTACATCTCCCCGACCCAGGCCCCCAACGCCTTCGCGACCGGCCGCAACCCGCGCAACGCGGCGGTCTGCTGCACCGAGGGCATCCTGAGCCTCCTGGACGAGCGCGAGCTGCGCGGCGTCCTCGGCCACGAGCTGAGCCACGTTTACAACCGGGACATCCTCATCTCGTCCGTCGCCGGAGCGCTCGCCTCCGTCGTGATGTTCCTGGTCAACTTCGCCTGGCTGATCCCGGTCGGCCGCTCCAACGACGACGAGGGCCCGGGCCTCCTCGGCATGCTGCTGATCATGATCCTCGGCCCACTCGCCGCGTCCGTCATCCAGCTCGCCGTCAGCCGCTCCCGGGAGTACGAGGCGGACGCCTCGGGCGCCCGGCTCACCGGCGACCCGCTGGCCCTCGCCAGTGCCCTGCGGAAGCTGGAGTCCGGGACGCAGCAGCTCCCGCTGCCGCCGGAGCCCCGGATCGAGACCGCGAGCCACATGATGATCGCCAACCCCTTCCGCGCGGGGCAGGGGATGTCCAAGATGTTCTCGACCCACCCGCCGATGGCGGAGCGCATCGCCCGACTCGAACGGATGGCAGGTCCTCGCCCGTGAAAACCATTCTGAACGTCATCTGGCTGGTCCTCTGCGGATTCTGGATGTTCCTCGGCTATCTGCTCGCGGGAGTCCTGCTCTGCATCACGATCATCGGCATCCCCTTCGGCCTGGCCGCCTTCCGGATCGGCGTCTACGCCCTGTGGCCCTTCGGGCACCGGGTGGTCGACCGCCGGGACGCGGGCGGAGCGTCCTGCGTGGGCAATGTGCTGTGGCTGGTCCTCGCCGGCTGGTGGCTGGCGCTCGGTCACATCACCACCGGCATCGCCCTGTGCCTCACGATCATCGGCATCCCCCTGGGCATCGCCAACTTCAAGCTGATCCCGGTCTCCCTCATGCCCTTCGGCAAGGAGATCGTGCGCTCCGACGAGCAGTTCGCCGGCTGGTAGAAAGCCCGGCCGGGCAACCGCCCGCCCGTCACCCGCGTCTTGGATTCCAGGAACGAGTGACGGGTAGGTTCGCACGCATGACCATTATCGGCTGGATCATTCTCGGGCTCGTCGCGGGCGTCATCGCCAAGGTCCTGCTGCCCGGACGCGACCCCGGCGGCCTGGTGGGCACGACGCTCATAGGGATCGTCGGCGCGTTCCTCGGTGGCTGGATATCGTCGCGCTTCCTGGACCGCGAGATCACCAAGGACTTCTTCGACCCGGCGACCTGGGTCGCGGCCATCGGCGGCTCACTGGTCCTGCTGATCGCCTACCGCCTGATCTTCGGCAACTCCCGCGCACGGCGCTGACGTCAGCCGGCCAACCCTGTTTCACGCAACGTCACATTGAGCCGGCCACCGCTCATCCCCGTACCGGGAGGGGCGGTGCCCGGCCGGACCACCGGCACCCCGTGGAACGCCCGGCGCGCAGGGCCGCCGAACACGAACAGGTCGCCGGACGCCAGCTCCACATCGGTCCACGGCCGGCCCCGGCCCTCCGTGTTGCCGAACCGGAAGACACACGTGTCCCCGATGCTGAGCGACACCACGGGCGCCCCGGACCGCTCCTCGGCATCCCGGTGCATGCCCATCCGGGCCGTACCGTCGTAGAAGTTGACCAGCGCGGCATCCGGCGCGTACGTCTCCGAGCCGCCTCCCGGCCCGTACGCCTCCGCCACCGCCGCCCGCCCCAACTCCGCGAGCCAGTCCGGGAACGGGACCACCGGAGCACCGTTCACATCGTCGGCGGTACGCGTATAGCGGTACGGCTGCCAGTGCCACCCCAGGCACACCGTCCGCACCGACATGATCCCGCCACCCGGCAACGCGGTATGCCGCAGCGGCACGGGCCCCCGCGCCCACTCCCGGCACGCCGCCACCAACTCCCGCTGCCGCTCGGGCGACAGCCAGTCGGGCACATGCACGGCCCCCGGCGCGACGACGGCCCGCGACCTGGGGAAGAGCCCGTCCATCAGCCCCGGCCCGTCAACGCACCGCCAGGGCCCCTTCGAGCCCCAGCAGCCGCTCCTTGCGCTCCAGCCCGCCCGCGTACCCGCGCAGCGCGCCGTCCGCACCGATCACCCGGTGGCACGGCCGCACGACGAGCAGCGGATTGCGCCCGATCGCCGTGCCCACGGCCCGCACCCCGGCACCGCTCGCGCCGACGCGCGCGGCGATCTGCCCGTACGAGACCGTCTCGCCGTACGGAACGGCGTCCAGCGCGGCCCAGACCCGCCGCTGGAACTCCGTGCCCCGCCCCTGCGCGTACACCAGGTCGAAGCGCGTCCTGCGCCCCTCGAAGTACTCCCGCAACTGCGCGGCGGCCCCCGCGAACGCCTCCGGCGCGTACACCCAGCCGTCCTGGACGACGGTGCCGCCCTTCTGGCCGGGCACGGAGAGCGAGACGAGCGCGGTACCCGCCGCTCCCGGGGCTTCCTCCCCGACCAGCAGCAGCTCACCCAGCGGGCTGTCGACCGTCGCGTACATGGTCATGACCGGTCCCTCTCCTCGTCCGTACGGGCCTGCCGGAACGCCGGCCGCCACGGACCAGTCTGCTGCGCCCGAAACGCCGGGACCGGCGGTATTCGGACATGCAGTCCGGGCGCGGAGCGAGCAGTTCCGCGCCCGGACCACGACGTTCTAGCGGTAGTTCGCGAACTGCACGTCGAAGTCGAAGTCCTGGGCCTTCAGCAGTGCCTGCACGGCCTGCAGGTCGTCCCGGCTCTTCGAGGTGACCCGCAGCTCCTCGCCCTGGACCTGGGCCTTGACGCCCTTGGGGCCCTCGTCGCGGATGATCTTCGCGACCTTCTTGGCGTTCTCCTGGGAGATGCCCTCCTGGATCGAGGCGAACAGCTTGTACTCCTTGCCGGACAGCTGCGGCTCACCGGCGTCCAGCGACTTCAGCGAGATCCCGCGCTTGATCAGCTTGGACTGGAAGATGTCGAGGATGGCCTTGACCCGCTCCTCGCCGTTCGCCTGCATCAGGATCTTCTCGCCGGACCACGCGATCGACGCGTCCGTGCCCTTGAAGTCGTAACGGGTGGAGATCTCCTTGGCGGCCTGGTTGAGGGCGTTGTCGACCTCCTGCCGCTCGACCTTCGAGACGATGTCGAAACTGGAGTCGGCCATGACGTGTGGCTCCTTGGATCGGGGGTGCTGGAAAGTACGTACCTGGCGCAGCGGCCGCGTAAAGCCTAGCCACCCGAGACCGCACGGGCCTCCGAACAATCCGGTGGCGTAGCACCCTCGGTCATCAGGTATTGTTTACGTCGTTGCCAGAGAGCACCACGGGAAACCGGGACTCGAAGGCGGCATCCCTTGGCGGTGTGCCCGAGTGGCCAAAGGGAGCAGACTGTAAATCTGCCGGCTCAGCCTACCCAGGTTCGAACCCTGGCGCCGCCACAAGCAAGGCCCCCGTTCTTCGAACGGGGGCCTTCTTCGTGCGTGCGCGTCAGTTGCCCGCGATGTCCTTCACCGCGACCGTCAACGGCACGTTGCCCGAGATCAGCTCCAGGGTCAGGCCCGCCGTGGCCGGGGTGTCCAGGAGCTCGACCAGGGCCGCCGCCACGTCGTCGCGGGGGACCGGGCCCCGGCCCGTGGACGCGGCCAGGAGGACCTGGCCGGTGCCGGCGTCGTTGGTGAGCATCCCGGGGCGCAGGATCGTCCAGTCCAGGGCGGCGCGGGAGCGCACGTCCGCGTCCGCCTCGCCCTTGGCCCGCAGATACACGTCGAACACCTCGTCCCCGGCGTGGTCCGGGTCCGCGCCCATGGACGACACCACGACGTAACGCCGCACCCCCGCCCGCTCCGCCGCGTCCGCGAAGAGCACGGCCGCACCCCGGTCCACGGTGTCCTTGCGGGCCGTGCCGCTGTTGGGGCCCGCGCCGGCCGCGAAGACCGCCGCGTCGGCGCCGCGCAGCACCTCGGCGACCTCCTCGACCGTGGCCGATTCCAGATCCAGCACCACGGGCTCGGCGCCCACCGCCCTGAGGTCGTCGCTCTGACCGGGGTTGCGGATGATGCCGGCCGCCTCGTCCCCGCGCGCGGCGAGCAACCGCTCCAGCCGCAGCGCGATCTGACCATGTCCACCTGCGATGACAATGCGCATACGACCGACGGTACGCCGGAGCGCGCCGCGACGCTCACGGCCCGCCGGTGGATTCCGGCCGTCCCTGGCGGGGAAGACCGGGCCCGCCGCCGGCCTCCGAGTCGCAGTACTCGCGCACCGCGCTGGTCCGGGCCACCACCCGCCCCCGGTGCACCACGATCCGGCTGTACGCCAGCGACAGCGCCCCGGCCAGCCCTTCCCCGCGTACGGCGAGCAGCTCGGCCGGGAAGCCCGCCTCGACGCGGACCTCGGCGAGCCCCATGACGCGCCGGGCCTCGGCGGACACCGCCGCGTAGGCGTGCTCGGGGCTCAGGCCGCCCTGCGCGGCCAGCAGGAACGCCGCCTCCAGCGGGTCGCCGCGCCCCACCGGGTTGGCCGGATCGCGCAGGGCCCCGCTGCCCGCGGCGACCCGCACCCCGGCCTCGCGCAGCAGCCGTACGGGGGCGGCGCCCCGGTGCTCCGTACCGCAGCAGCCGCCCTGGGGGAGGCAGATGACGCTCACCCCGGCGGCCGCCAGCTGCCCGGCCGCCCGCGCGGCGACGTCGGACGGGAGGCGGGCGAGGCCGGCGCAGGGGCCGATGGTGACCTCCTGGCGCATGCCGCCCGCCAGTGCGGCGAACCGGGCCAGCCGGGCGGGGTCGTCGCCGTCCAGGTGCAGGTCCACCGGGCAGCCGTGCTCGGCGGCGACTTCGAGGACGGCCTCGACGTATCCCGCCGGGTCCGGGTCGAGGTCCGGGCGGCCGCCGACCGCGCCGGCGCCCATCTTCACCGCGTCGCGGAGCATCGCCAGGTTGCCCGCCCCGGCGACGCCGGTGAGCAGCCGGGGGACGGCGACCGGGGTTACGTCGGTCAGGCCGCGCAGCGAGCGCCGGGCCTGGAGGACGGCTTCGAGTGCCGCCAGGCCCTGGAGGTCCCCGATGCGCACGTGCGAGCGCAGGGCCGTCGCGCCGTGGCCCAGCTGGAGCAGGGCGGCCTCAGTGGCGCGCCGCCGGACGTCCTCCGGGCGCTCGGACGCGGGCCCGGAGCCGTCCGCGGTGAGGGCGGTGTCGCTGTGCGCGTGGGGCTCGGCGGGCGCGGGGAGCAGCAGGTGGCCGCGCAGGTCGAGGCGGCCGCCGGGGGCCGCGGTGAGGCTGCCGGCGGTCCCGACGGCCTCGATACGCCCGCCGCAGACCCGTACGTCCACGACGCGGCCGTCGGTGAGGCGGGCGCCGCAGAGTGTCAGGGCTGAGGTCTCCGGGCCGCCGGCGGGGTCGGCCGCGTGGTCGTCGGGCCGCCGCGGCTGGCTGTCGGACATCGTGCTCCTGGGAAGGGGTCAAGATCACGCAGAGTGAGTAGAGCCTAGGGGCGGGCCCGGCCCGCCCGGAGGAGGAGCGCAATAGTCGTACCGGTGCGGCCTTGCTGATCAGCGGTGTGAGGGGGCCCGGAGCGGGGTACGGGACCGGGTCGGCCGGGTGCCGGGAAACGGATTTGGGCGATCGGCGACCGAGCGTGTAATGTCTTCATCGCTCGCCCCAATAGCTCAGTCGGTAGAGCGTCTCCATGGTAAGGAGAAGGTCTGCGGTTCGATTCCGCATTGGGGCTCTGGTGATCGGAAACCCCGCTTCGGCGGGGGGCCCAGTCATCAAAGCGGTGTAGCTCAGTCGGTAGAGCAAGCGGCTCATAATCGCTGTGTCACCGGTTCAAGTCCGGTCACCGCTACTAAAAGTAGCCGATTGTGGGGTCGGTCCTTCGATCGGCTACTCTTTTCTGCGTTCATCCGTCCATCGTCCGTCCAAGGAGCACTCACGTGGCTGCCACCGACGTCCGCCCGAAGATCACGCTGGCCTGCGTGGAGTGCAAGGAGCGGAACTACATCACCAAGAAGAACCGGCGTAACAACCCGGACCGTCTTGAGATGAAGAAGCACTGCCCGCGCTGCAACTCGCACACCGCGCACCGCGAAACGCGCTGAATCAGGCTCGTACACGAGGCCGTCCCCTTCGGGGGGCGGCCTCGTGTCGTTGTGCGGCGGGTTTGGCGTTGAATGGGGCCGGACGCCGTCACAGGCCGGCCCAGTCGTTCTTTCATCAGGAGGTTGCGAGTTCATGGCGCTCGACCAGTCCTTCGTGGGACGGACCTATCCGCCCACCGCGCCGTACGAGGTCGGACGGGAGAAGATCCGCGAGTTCGCCGAGGCCGTGGGTGACGCCCACCCCGCGTACACCGATCCCGAGGCCGCGAAGGCCCTCGGCCACGCCGATGTGATCGCACCGCCCACCTTCGTGTTCTCGATCACCTTCAAGGCCGCCGGCCAGGTCATCGAGGACCCCCAGCTCGGCCTGGACTACAGCCGGGTCGTGCACGGCGACCAGAAGTTCGTCTACGTCCGCCCCGTGCGCGCCGGTGACCGGCTGTCGGTCGTCTCGACCATCGAGGCCGTGAAGTCGATGGCGGGCAACGACATCCTGGACGTCCGCGGTGACGTCCACGACGAGTCCGGTGAGCTGGTCGTGACCGCCTGGACGAAGCTGGTGGCCCGCGCCGCCGAGGAGGCGTGATGACGGCGAAGGTGAATTACGAGTCCGTCGAGGTCGGTACGGAGCTGCCGGCGCGGTCCTTCCCGGTCACCCGGGCGACGCTCGTGCAGTACGCGGGTGCCTCGGGCGACTTCAACCCGATCCACTGGAACGAGCGCTTCGCGCGCGAAGTCGGGCTGCCCGACGTGATCGCGCACGGCATGTTCACCATGGCCGAGGCGATCCGCGTGGTCACGGACTGGGCCGGCGACCCGGGTGCGGTGGTCGAGTACGGGGTGCGCTTCACCAAGCCCGTGGTGGTCCCGGACGACGACAAGGGCGCGCAGATCGAGGTCGGCGCCAAGGTGGGCGCGCTGCTGGACGACCGGCGGGTGCGCGTGGACCTGACCGTCATGAGCGACGGCAAGAAGGTCCTGGGCATGTCCCGAGCCGTGGTGCAGCTCGCCTAGGGGCGACGCGATGTAAGGGGCACGGTCCAGGGGGCCGTGCCCCTTACGCGTACGCCGCTCGAAACTCTGGGCCTCACCCTGGTTGACGAAGTTAGTGATTGAGTACTAACTTACGGGCATGGCAAGGATGAGTGCAGACGAGCGGCGCGAGAGCGTCATCCGCGCGGCGATCACCGAGTTCGCGCGCGGCGGGTACAGCGCGACTTCCACCGCGGTGATCGCCCAGCGGGTGGGTGTCTCGCAGCCGTACCTCTTCCGTCTCTTCCCCAACAAGGAAGCGATGTTCCTCGCGGCGGCCGAGCGCTGCCTGGAGGAGACCCGGCAGGTCTTCGCCGACGCGGCGGACGGGCTGGACGGTGAGGAGGCGCTGCACGCCATGGCCCGCGCCTACCAGCAGTTGATCGCCGACGACCCGGAGAAGCTGCTGATGCAGATGCAGGTGTACGCGGCCGTCGCCGCCGCCGAAGCCGCCGGGGACCACGAGTTCGGCGAATCGATGCGGTCCGGCTGGCTGGAGCTCTTCGACTCCGTGAACCTCGCGCTCGGTGCCGAGGTCAACGAGACCACCCAGTTCCTTGCGTACGGCATGCTCGCCAACACGCTGACCTCGCTCGGCTTCCCGGCCGGACACCGGATCTGGTCCGGCTTCTTCGACTCCGCCCAGCCGGTCTCCTGAACGTGCGCGACCCGGGTTCGGCCCGGTTTTCTGCCCAGAAAAGTTAGTAATCAATAACTAACCCTCAGGGGGAGCAGTGAACCAGCAATCGACAGGCCGCGCGGGAGCGGCCTGGGCCCTCGTCATCACCAGCGTCGCCGGATTCATGGCGGCTCTGGACAACCTCGTCGTCACCACCGCCCTGCCGTCCATCCGCGAAAGCCTCGGCGGGGAGATGGAGGAGCTGGAATGGACGGTCAACGCCTACACGCTCACCTTCGCCGTCCTGCTGATGTTCGGCGCCGCCCTCGGTGACCGCTTCGGCCGCCGCCGGCTCTTCCTGACCGGCCTCACCGTCTTCACCGGCGCCTCCGCGGCGGCCGCCCTCTCGCCCGGCATCAACGAACTCATCGCCTTCCGCGCCGTCCAGGGCGTCGGTGCCGCGATCATGATGCCGCTCACGCTCACCCTGCTCACGGCCGCCGTGGAACCCGCCCGCCGGGGCATGGCGCTCGGCATCTTCAGCGCCGTGACCGGCCTCGCCGTGGCCAGCGGACCCCTGATCGGCGGCAGCCTCACCGAGCACATCTCCTGGCAGTGGATCTTCTGGCTCAACGTGCCCATCGGCCTCGTCCTGCTGCCGCTCGCCCGCTTCCGCCTCGCGGAGTCGTACGCCCCCGGCGCGCGACTCGACGTCCCCGGCACCCTCCTCGTCAGCGGCGGTCTCTTCGGCATCGTCTACGGCCTCGTCAACGCCAACGCCGACGGCTGGACCAGCCCGACCGTCCTGACCTCCCTCGTCGCCGGCACCGTGCTCATGGGCGCCTTCGTCCGCCACGGCTTCCGGGGCCGCAAGCCGATGCTCCCCATGCGCCTCTTCCGGGACCGCGGCTTCTTCGGGATCAACATCGCCAGCATGCTGATGTACCTCGGGATGTTCGGCGCGATCTTCCTGCTCAGCCAGTACCTCCAGGGCGTCCTGAGCTACTCGCCGACCGAGGCCGGGCTGCGGATGCTGCCCTGGACCGGCATGCCGATGCTCGTCGCCCCCATCGCCGGGATGCTCTCCGACCGGTTCGGCGGCCGTCCGGTGGTCGTGACCGGGCTCGCCTTCCAGGCCATCGGGCTCGCCCTCTTCGCCCTGGTCCTCGCGCCGGACGCCTCCTACGTCTCGCTGCTTCCCGCCCTGATCATCGGCGGCATCGGGATGGCCCTGTACTTCGCGCCGGCCGCCAGCCTGGTGATGTCCACCGTCCGCCCCGGTGACCAGGGCATCGCGTCGGGCGCCAACAACGCCCTCCGCGAGGTCGGCGGCGCCCTCGGGGTCGCCGTGCTGACCACCGTCTTCGCCTCGCAGGGCGGCCTGGAGTCCGCGCGCTCCTTCACCGACGGCACCGTGCCCGCCGTCTGGATCGGCTCCGGAGTCGTCGCCCTGGCCGCGCTCGTCGCCCTGATGATCCCCGGCCGCCGTGCCGCCGGTACGCAGGAGGCCGCCGCCGGGACGGCCGAGGCCCACGCCGAGGAGCCGGTCTCCGTACCCGCCTGACGCGCCCCGCACCCACCACACGGTCCGTGGCCCCGCCCAGTCGGCGGGCCGCGGACCGTACCCTTGTCCCGTGCAGGAACTCCACGACGCGCCCCTCGCCCCCCTGACCACCTTCCGGCTCGGCGGCCCCGCCACCCGGCTCCTCACGGCCACCGCGGACACCGAGGTGATCGACGCCGTGCGCGAGGCCGACGACAGCGGCACCCCGCTCCTGATCATCGGCGGCGGCAGCAACCTGGTCATCGGCGACAAGGGCTTCGAGGGCACCGCCCTGCGGATCGCCACCAAGGGCTTCGTCCTGGACGGCGGCTCCCTGGAACTGGCCGCGGGCGAGGTCTGGACCGACGCCGTCACCCGCACCGTGGAGGCCGGCCTCGCGGGCCTCGAATGCCTGGCGGGCATCCCCGGCTCGGCGGGTGCGACGCCGATCCAGAACGTCGGGGCGTACGGACAGGAGGTCTCCGCCACCATCACGGAGGTCGTCGCCTACGACCGGCGCACCCGGGAAACGGTCGTCCTGCCCAACTCCGAGTGCGCGTTCTCCTACCGGCACAGCCGCTTCAAGGCCGAACCCGACCGGTACGTGGTGCTGCGCGTCCGCTTCGGCCTGGAGGAGGCCGACGGGCTCTCGGCGCCCCTGAAGTACCCGGAGACCGCGCGGGCCATGGGCGTCCGGGAGGGTGACCGCGTTCCCGCCGCCGAGGCCCGCGCAACGGTGCTCCGGCTGCGCGCCGGCAAGGGCATGGTCCTCGACCCCGAGGACCACGACACCTGGTCGGCCGGGTCCTTCTTCACCAACCCGATCCTGGAACAGGCCGAGTTCGACGCGTTCCTGGCCCGGGTCGCCGACCGGCTCGGCCCCGAGGTGACGCCCCCCGCCTTCCCCGCCGGTGAGGGGCGCACCAAGACCTCCGCCGCCTGGCTCATCGACCGGGCCGGGTTCACCAAGGGCTACGGCACCGGACCCGCCCGCATCTCGACCAAGCACACGCTCGCCCTCACCAACCGGGGCGAGGCGACCACGGAGGACCTGCTCGCCCTGGCCCGCGAGGTCGTGGCCGGGGTGCACGCGGCCTTCGGCGTCACCCTGGTCAACGAACCGGTGACGGTGGGCGTCAGCCTGTAGGGCCCCCGGCCCCGGCCCCGCCCCCGGGGCTTCAGTACGCCACGCCCACGCCCTGCTTCACCGCCGCCGGGTCGCCGGTCAGCGCCAGCATCGCGTGGGCCACGTCGGCCCGGGAGATGGACCGGCCGCTGCGCGGGTTGCCGCCGACGACCGTGCGGTACGTGCCCGTCAGGGGCCCGTTCGTCAGCTTGGGCGGCCGCACCGACGTCCAGTCCGTGGCCGAGGCCGCCAGTGCCGCCTCCATCGCGGTGAGGTCCGCGTACACCTCCTTGAGGATCGCGCCGATCATCGAGAGCATCATCCGGTCGAGCAGCGGCTCGCCGGAGGGCGTGGGGGCGACCGGGGCGGCGCTGACCACCAGCAGCCGCCGGGTGCCCTCCGCCTCCATGGCCGTCAGCACGGCACGGGTCAGCCGCTCGGCGATCCCGTCGGCCTTCCGGCCCCTGGACCCGAGGCCGGAGAGGACCGCGTCCCGGCCCGCCACCGCCTCCCGCAGTGCCTCCGGATCGTCCACCCGGGCAGCCGTGTGCACCGTGATCTTTGAGAGCGGGACCGCGAGCCGGGCGGGATCGCGGACCACCGCCGTCACCTCGTGCCCCGCCGCCACCGCCTGGCGGACGATCTCCTGTCCGATACCGCCGGTCGCACCAAAAACCGTGAGCTTCATGGCACACCCCTTCGAGGTGGGTAAGTGTTCACTCACCTCTAGAGTGGGTGGGTAACCACTCACCAGTCAAGCCTTATCGGAGTGCTCATGGAGCAGAAACCGGCCCGCGTCCGCCTCGTCGACGCCGCCCACCAGCTCATGCTCACCAAGGGCCTGGCGCGGACCACCACCAAGGAGATCGCCAAGGCCGCAGGCTGCTCGGAGGCCGCGCTCTACAAGAACTTCCTCAGCAAGGAGGAGCTGTTCGTGGTGGTCCTCCAGGAACGGCTGCCCAAGGTCGACCTGCGCGAACTCATCGCCGACCCGGGCGCGGGGGAGCGGTCGGTCGAGGAGAACCTCACCGAGATCGCCCGCCAGGCCACCCTGTTCTACGAGCAGAGCTTCCCGATCGCCGCCTCCCTGTACGCCGAACCGAGGCTCAAGGAGCGCCACGACGCGGCCATGCGCGAGCTCGGCACCGGCCCCCACCTGCCCATCCGAGGCGTCGACACGTATCTGCGGGCCGAACAGACCGCCGGCCGCGTCCGGCCCGACGCCGACACCTACGCAGCCGCCTCACTGCTCCTCGGAGCCTGCGCCCAGCGCGCGTTCGCCTACGACGCGACGGCCACCGGCGAGCCGCCCCAGCCGCTGGACGACTTCGCGGCGTCCCTGGCCCGCACCCTGCTCACCGGCCTCGCCGGCTGACACTCAGCCCACCGGCCCCGCCAGCCACGCGTCGACCCCCGCCAGCAGCTCGGCCCGCACCGGCTCCGGCGCCGTCGAGCCGCGCACCGACTGGCGCGCCAGCTCGGCCAGCTCCTCGTCGGTGAACGCGTGGTGGCGGCGCACCAGGTCGTACTGCGCGGCCAGCCGGGAGCCGAAGAGCAGGGGGTCGTCCGCGCCCAGGGCCATCGGCACCCCCGCCTCGAACAGAGTGCGCAGGGGGACATCGGCGGGCTTCTCGTAGACGCCGAGCGCCACATTGGACGCGGGGCACACCTCGCAGGTCACCCCCGACTCCGCGAGCCGTCGCAGCAGCCGGGGGTCCTCGGCGGCGCGTACCCCGTGCCCCACCCGGGCCGCGTCGAGGTCGTCCAGGCAGTCCCGGACGCTGGACGGGCCCGACAGCTCGCCGCCGTGCGGAGCGGCCAGCAGCCCGCCCTCCCGGGCGATGGCGAACGCCCGGTCGAAGTCACGGGCCATCCCGCGCCGTTCGTCGTTGGAGAGGCCGAAGCCGACGACACCCCGGTCCGCGTACCGCACGGCGAGCCGCGCGAGGGTCCGCGCGTCCAGTGGGTGCTTCATCCGGTTCGCCGCGATGACCACCCGGATCGGCAGCCCGGTCTCGCGCGAGGCGGCGTCCACCGCGTCCAGGATGATCTCGATCGCCGGAATCAGTCCGCCGAGCAGGGGCGCGTACGAGGTGGGGTCGACCTGGATCTCCAGCCAGCGGGAGCCGTCCGCCACGTCCTCCTGGGCCGCCTCGCGCACCAGGCGCTGGATGTCCTCGGGGGCCCGCAGGCAGGACCGGGCGATGTCGTACAGCCGCTGGAAACGGAACCAGCCCCGCTCGTCCGTGGCGCGCAGCTTGGGCGGCTCGCCGCCGGTCAGGGCCTCGGGCAGCCGCACCCCGTACTTGTCGGCGAGCTCCAGCAGCGTCGTGGGCCGCATCGACCCGGTGAAGTGCAGGTGCAGGTGGGCCTTGGGCAGCAGCCGTACATCACGTTCCATTGCAAGATCCTGCCGCACGGAGGGGGCGGCGCGGTAGCCGCTTTCCCCATCGAGTGCCCCCTCGAACGCGAAAGCGACCCCCGATTCCGGCATCGGGGGCCGCTTTTACGGGAAGGGGCGACGCTTACGCCTTCGCCTCGCCCAGCAGCTTCTGGAGCCGCGAGACGCCCTCCACCAGGTCGTCGTCGCCCAGCGCGTACGACAGGCGCAGGTAGCCCGGCGTGCCGAACGCCTCGCCCGGGACGACCGCCACCTCGGCCTCGTCCAGGATCAGCGCGGCCAGCTCCACCGAGGTCTCCGGGCGCTTGCCGCGGATCTCCTTGCCGAGGAGCTCCTTGACCGACGGGTACGCGTAGAACGCGCCCTCGGGCTCCGGGCAGAACACGCCGTCGATGTCGTTGAGCATCCGCACGATGGTGCGGCGGCGCCGGTCGAAGGCGGAGCGCATCTCGGCGACCGCGTCCAGGTCCCCGGAGACGGCGGCCAGTGCGGCGGCCTGCGAGACGTTGGCGACGTTGGACGTGGCGTGCGACTGGAGGTTGGTCGCGGCCTTCACGACGTCCTTGGGGCCGATGATCCACCCGACGCGCCAGCCGGTCATCGCGTACGTCTTGGCGACGCCGTTGACCACGATGCACTTGTCGCGCAGCTCCGGCACGACCGCCGGCATCGAGGTGAACTTCGCGTCCCCGTAGACCAGGTGCTCGTAGATCTCGTCGGTCATCACCCACAGGCCGTGCTCGACGGCCCAGCGGCCGATCGCCTCGGTGTCGGCCTCGCTGTAGACCGCGCCGGTCGGGTTCGACGGGGAGACGAACAGGACGACCTTCGTACGCTCGGTACGGGCCGCCTCCAGCTGCTCCACGGAGACCCGGTAACCGGTGGTCTCGTCGGCCACGACCTCCACCGGCACGCCGCCGGCCAGCCGGATCGACTCGGGGTAGGTGGTCCAGTACGGCGCCGGGACGATGACCTCGTCGCCCGGGTCGAGGATCGCGGCGAACGCCTCGTAGATCGCCTGCTTGCCGCCGTTGGTCACCAGGATCTGGGACGCGTCGACCTCGTAACCGGAGTCGCGCAGCGTCTTCTCCGCGATGGCGGCCTTGAGCTCGGGGAGCCCGCCCGCCGGGGTGTAGCGGTGGTACTTCGGGGTGCGGCACGCCTCCACGGCGGCGTCCACGATGTAGCCGGGGGTCGGGAAGTCGGGCTCACCGGCACCGAAGCCGATCACCGGGCGGCCGGCGGCCTTGAGGGCCTTGGCCTTGGCGTCGACGGCGAGGGTGGCGGACTCGGAGATGGCACCGATGCGGGCGGATACCCGGCTCTCGGACGGAGAAGTAGCAGCGCTCATGACCCCCATGCTCGCAGACCGTTTTCCGCGTCGGCACGGGGGTTTCAGGGACCGGACAGCACTCGGACAGCATGCGGACACGAAGCGACCAGGAGCGATCAGCAGCTTTCCGTTCGACGCCGGGCCGCTGAGCACGTACACTCTCCTGTCGTTGGCCTTCACCAGCCGCACCGTTCCTGCACTCGGCTCAGCCGGGGACATGCGGTAGGTTGGTGGAATCCACAAAGGGTCGTAGCTCAATTGGTAGAGCACTGGTCTCCAAAACCAGCGGTTGGGGGTTCAAGTCCCTCCGGCCCTGCTACACACTCCTTCGCCAGGATGTGTGCGCATGTACGTACTTCAATGCACCGCCGTGCGGCTCCACCGGGCGCGGCACGGCCACGACCCGGAATCAGGTGAGAAGCGTGACGGACGCCGTGGGCTCCATCGACAAGCCTGATGCCGAGGACGAGGCCCCCGAGTCGAAGAAGAAGACTCGGAAGGGCGGCAAGCGCGGCAAGAAGGGCCCGCTGGGCCGTCTCGCGCTCTTCTACCGCCAGATCGTCGCGGAGCTCCGCAAGGTCGTCTGGCCGACGCGCAACCAGCTGACGACGTACACCACTGTGGTGATTGCGTTCGTCGTCGTCATGATCGGCCTCGTAACCGTGATTGACTTCGGTTTCGCGCGGGTCGTCAAGTACGTCTTCGGCTGATCCACGCGAAGGGCGCCTGATGGGCGCCCCTTTCGCATGTTCCACCCATATGTATCCAGGAAGAAGCCACCGTGTCTGACCCGAACCTGAACGACGCCGTCGAGCCGACGGCGGGCGCCTTCGAGTCCGCCGAGGACGAGCTCGACATCGTCGAGGCGGCGGACGCCGAGGAGTCGGACCAGGCCGAGGCCGCCGACGCCGACGAGGCGTCCGAGGACACCGCCGAGGAGCCCGCGGAGGAGACCGCGGACGCGGCCGACGAGGAGGAGGCCGAGCCGGCCGAGCCCGTCGACCCCGTCACGGCCCTGCGCGAGGAACTCCGCGGGCTGCCGGGCGAGTGGTACGTCATCCACACGTACGCCGGTTACGAGAAGCGTGTGAAGGCCAACCTGGAGCAGCGCGCCGTCTCGCTGAACGTGGAGGAGTTCATCTATCAGGCCGAGGTGCCTGAGGAGGAAATCGTCCAGATCAAGAACGGCGAGCGCAAGAACGTCCGTCAGAACAAGCTCCCGGGTTACGTCCTGGTGCGCATGGACCTGACGAACGAGTCCTGGGGCGTCGTCCGCAACACCCCCGGTGTCACCGGCTTCGTGGGCAACGCCTACGACCCGTACCCGCTGACGCTGGACGAGATCGTCAAGATGCTCGCTCCGGAGGCCGAGGAGAAGGCCGCCCGCGAGGCCGCCGAGGCCGAGGGCAAGCCGGCTCCGGCCCGCAAGGTCGAGGTCCAGGTGCTGGACTTCGAGGTCGGCGACTCGGTCACCGTCACCGACGGCCCGTTCGCGACGCTGCAGGCGACGATCAACGAGATCAACGCCGACTCGAAGAAGGTCAAGGGCCTGGTCGAGATCTTCGGTCGCGAGACCCCGGTCGAGCTGAGCTTCGACCAGATCCAGAAGAACTGAGCTTTCCGCCCGCTTCTGGACACATGCCTACCGAGCAGGTCAGACAGGCTCTCGCAGCCGGTCTGACCTGCTTGGTTTTTGGTCGCACGGCTATACCCGTTATCGTTGTGCGGTATGCCTGCATCCGGATGACCGGATGACGGCGAAAACTCTCACTAGGACCCGGAGAGAGCACATGCCTCCCAAGAAGAAGAAGGTCACGGGGCTTATCAAGCTCCAGATCAACGCCGGTGCGGCCAACCCGGCCCCGCCGGTCGGCCCCGCACTGGGTCAGCACGGCGTCAACATCATGGAGTTCTGCAAGGCCTACAACGCCGCGACCGAGTCGCAGCGTGGCATGGTCGTGCCGGTGGAGATCACGGTCTACGAGGACCGCTCCTTCACCTTCATCACCAAGACTCCGCCGGCCGCCAAGCTGATCCTCAAGGCCGCGGGTGTGGAGAAGGGCTCCGGCGAGCCGCACAAGACCAAGGTCGCCAAGCTGACGGCTGCCCAGGTCCGCGAGATCGCCACGACGAAGCTCCCCGACCTGAACGCCAACGACCTCGACGCCGCGTCGAAGATCATCGCTGGCACCGCCCGTTCCATGGGCATCACGGTCGAAGGCTGATTCAGCCCCACGCCCTCAGTGGTAGGACCGGCGCTGGTCCGCACCACGACTCCACACTCTGAAAACCATCAGGAGTAGAAGTGAAGCGCAGCAAGAACCTCCGCGCTGCGGACGCCAAGATCGACCGGGAGCGCCTGTACGCCCCGCTTGAGGCCGTCCGTCTCGCCAAGGAGACCGCCACCACGAAGTTCGACGGCACCGTCGAGGTCGCCTTCCGCCTGGGTGTTGACCCGCGCAAGGCCGACCAGATGGTCCGCGGCACCGTGAACCTCCCGCACGGCACCGGCAAGACCGCCCGGGTCCTGGTCTTCGCGACCGGTGACCGTGCTGCGGCCGCGGAAGCCGCCGGCGCCGACATCGTCGGCTCCGACGAGCTCATTGACGAGGTGGCGAAGGGCCGTCTGGACTTCGACGCCGTCGTCGCGACCCCGGACCTCATGGGCAAGGTCGGCCGCCTCGGCCGCGTGCTCGGTCCGCGTGGTCTGATGCCGAACCCGAAGACCGGTACGGTCACCCCCGATGTCGCGAAGGCTGTCAACGACATCAAGGGCGGCAAGATCGAGTTCCGCGTCGACAAGCACTCCAACCTGCACTTCATCATCGGCAAGGTGTCCTTCGACGACACCAAGCTGGTGGAGAACTACGCAGCGGCGCTGGAGGAGGTCCTCCGCCTGAAGCCGTCCGCGGCGAAGGGCCGCTACATCAAGAAGGCCGCCCTGGCGACCACGATGGGCCCCGGCATCCCGCTGGACTCCAACCGCACCCGTAACCTCCTCGTGGAGGAGGACCCGGCCGCCGTCTGAGCCTCCGCGCTCGTACGACCGCCGCGTCACGTGTGACATGGGACGGGCCCCGCAACCTTTCGAGGTGCGGGGCTCGTCCTCATTCGTACGTGGACATGACTGTCGGACCCCTGCGTTAGCGTGGGTGACCGAGAGTCGGACGAGGGGTGGAATCTCAGATGGTGACCAATACCGTACGGCGCGTGGGTCTGTCGGTCGCTGTGGCGGCGGCGCTGACCTCGGTCGCGGCCTGTGGGGGATCGGACGACGGGGGTACGAGCAAGGGCTCGGGCAAGACGGAGAGCCGCGGCGGCTCCGTGGTGAAGGTCGACCCGATAGCCGCGCTGGTCGCCGTACAGAAGAAGACCGGCCAGGCGCACTCGGCGCGGGTCGAGGGCGACACCACCATGGGCAGCGCGATGTCCATGAAGCAGACGGGTGTCATGGACTGGTCCGACGGGATCACCGGCACCATGAAGATCACGTACACGGCCGGCACCATGGCCGACACGCTGAAGCAGGCCGGTGGCAGCGGCACGATGGAGGCCCGTTACTTCAAGGACGGGTACGCGGCCGACATGGGCGAGGTCCTGGCCCAGCAGACCGGCGGCAAGCGCTGGATCAGCTACAGCTACGACGACCTCGCCAAGATGGCCGGAGCCTCGGGCGAGGTGATGAAGGACCAGATGCAGAACAGCACCCCCGAGCAGGGGGTGAAGTCGCTGCTGGCCTCCGGTGACGTCAAGAAGGTCGGCCAGGAGGACGTGCGCGGTGTCAGCGCCACGCACTACTCGGGCACGGTCGACGTCGCCGATCTGACCGCCAAGAGCAGCAACCTCGACGCCGACGAGGTGGCGGCCCTCAAGAAGCAGCTGGCGGACGCCGGGATCACCACGGAGACCATCGACATCTGGGTCGACAAGAACGACCTGCTGGTGAAGAAGACCGAGCGCGGCGAGATGAAGACCGGCGAGCTGAACTCCACGGTGTTCTACAGCGACTACGGCACGAAGGTGTCGGTCGAGCGCCCGCCGGCCGCCGAGACGATCGACTTCGCCGAGATGCTGAAGCGGCAGCAGGGAGGCACCGCGGGAGCGGCTTCCTAGCCCGGTTCCGGGGAGTTAAAACCTCCCGGGACCACCCGAAGCGGGACGGATTTGTATTGCGCGACCTGAGTCGCGTACTCTCCTTTAGAAGCCAAAGACCGCTGGTCGTTGTTCTGAATCCCTCCGGGGTTCGGGCAACCGAAGGCTCCGTTGATGCGGACGACCTGCGCAGGTGACTGTGGAGAGCTCCCGGACTTCGTTCCGGTCGAGCTACGCCCTGGCGCCTGCGCCGGGGCGTTTCGTCTTTCCGGTCCCTTTCGAGCGGTCCTCATCACCCGGAAGGAGGCCGACGCTATGGCTAGGCCCGACAAGGCTGCTGCGGTAGCCGAGCTCGCGGACCAGTTCCGCAGCTCGAACGCCGCCGTGCTGACCGAGTACCGGGGTCTCACCGTGGCTCAGCTCAAGCAGCTGCGCCGCTCGCTCGGTGAGAACGCCCAGTACGCCGTGGTGAAGAACACGCTGACCAAGATTGCGGCCAACGAGGCCGGGATCGACACGCTGGACGACCTGTTCGCAGGTCCGACGGCGGTTGCCTTCGTCACCGGTGACCCGGTGGAGTCGGCGAAGGGTCTTCGTGACTTCGCCAAGGACAACCCGAACCTGATCATCAAGGGCGGTGTCCTTGACGGCAAGGCGCTGTCCGCCGATGACATCAAGCAGCTCGCGGACCTCGAGTCCCGCGAGGTTCTGCTCGCCAAGCTGGCCGGTGCCATGAAGGGCAAGCAGACTCAGGCTGCGCAGCTCTTCCAGGCGCTGCCGTCGAAGTTCGTCCGCACCGCGGAAGCGCTTCGCGTCAAGCTGGAGGAGCAGGGCGGTGCCGGTACGCCGGCTCCCGCCGAGGCCGCCGAGTAATCACGCTCAGCGGTCCAGCGGGCACCGTGTACGCCCGCCGACACATACATCCGGCACCTGCCGAATAGTGGAAGGACGCCTGTCATGGCGAAGCTGTCCCAGGAAGACCTGCTCGCTCAGTTCGAGGAGCTCACCCTCATCGAGCTCGCCGAGTTCGTGAAGGCCTTCGAGGAGAAGTTCGACGTCACCGCCGCCGCGGCCGTCGCCGTCGCGGGCCCGGGCCAGGCCGGCCCGGCCGCCCCGGTCGAGGACGAGAAGGACGAGTTCGACGTCATTCTCACCGCCGCCGGTGACAAGAAGATCCAGGTCATCAAGGTCGTGCGCGAGCTGACCTCCCTCGGCCTGAAGGAGGCCAAGGACCTCGTCGACGGCGCCCCGAAGCCCGTCCTCGAGAAGGTCGCGAAGGACGCCGCGGACAAGGCTGCCGAGTCCCTCAAGGGCGCCGGCGCCTCCGTCGAGGTCAAGTGACCCGAGGAGTCCTCTGACTCCTCAGGACCACCGTGCCGCGAGGCGCGGAGTCACATCGCGAAAGGCGATCACCCGTCCGGGTGGTCGCCTTTCGGCGTACCGGAGGCGGGTGCCTTGCCCTTCCCGCGTTGACGAGTATGGTGATCTTCGCCGTGCGCCTCTCGCGGGTCCGAGGGCGGCCGGGGCCGAGGGGGCCCTTGACGAACCGCACGCGGCGCGCAATTCTCAAGGCGCGTCGCCGAATCGATCCGAATCCGAGGCATGGATCGGTGGCGAAGCGGGCAGTAAAGAAGGGCGCACCCCGCGCAGGGCTGGACATAGGTGTTGAGAAGAGCTGTTGAGAGCAACGTGGGTCTCTGAAAACCCCGACTGGACATCAGTGTGGCACTTGGCTACACTGACCCTTTGCGCTGCCTGTTAGCTGCCTCCTGCCCGTCACCAGGGGCATACCCATCTTGAGCATCGTGGACCGATCATCCCTGACCTGGGATTTTCTGCCCTCATGTCCAGTTTGGGACCGGTACGCGCGTAGTGAGTCCGAGCCCTCGGAAGGACCCCCTCTTGGCCGCCTCGCGCAACGCCTCGACCGCGAATACGAACAACGGCGCCAGCACCGCCCCGCTGCGCATCTCTTTTGCAAAGATCAAGGAGCCCCTCGAGGTTCCGAACCTCCTCGCGCTGCAGACCGAGAGCTTTGACTGGCTCCTCGGGAACGCCGCCTGGAAGGCTCGCGTCGAGGCTGCTCTGGACAGTGGACAAGACGTCCCCACCAAGTCCGGCCTGGAGGAGATCTTCGAGGAGATCTCCCCGATCGAGGACTTCTCCGGGTCGATGTCGCTCACGTTCCGCGACCACCGCTTCGAGCCCCCGAAGAACTCGATCGACGAGTGCAAGGAGCGCGACTTCACGTACGCCGCCCCGCTCTTCGTCACGGCCGAGTTCACCAACAACGAGACCGGCGAGATCAAGTCCCAGACGGTCTTCATGGGCGACTTCCCGCTCATGACCAACAAGGGCACCTTCGTCATCAACGGCACCGAGCGTGTCGTGGTGTCGCAGCTGGTCCGCTCGCCGGGTGTCTACTTCGACTCCTCGATCGACAAGACGTCCGACAAGGACATCTTCTCCGCCAAGATCATCCCCTCCCGGGGTGCCTGGCTGGAGATGGAGATCGACAAGCGCGACATGGTCGGTGTCCGCATCGACCGCAAGCGCAAGCAGTCGGTCACCGTCCTCCTGAAGGCGCTCGGCTGGAGCACCGAGCAGATCCTTGAGGAGTTCGGCGAGTACGAGTCCATGCGCGCCACCCTGGAGAAGGACCACACCCAGGGCCAGGACGACGCGCTGCTCGACATCTACCGCAAGCTCCGCCCGGGCGAGCCGCCCACCCGCGAGGCCGCTCAGACGCTGCTCGAGAACCTCTACTTCAACCCGAAGCGCTACGACCTCGCGAAGGTCGGCCGCTACAAGGTGAACAAGAAGCTCGGCGCCGACGAGCCGCTGGACGCCGGCGTGCTCACCACCGACGACGTCATCGCGACCATCAAGTACCTGGTCAAGCTGCACGCCGGTGAGACCGAGACGGTCGGCGAGTCCGGTCGTACGATCGTTGTCGAGACCGACGACATCGACCACTTCGGCAACCGCCGCCTGCGCAACGTCGGCGAGCTCATCCAGAACCAGGTCCGTACGGGTCTCGCCCGTATGGAGCGTGTCGTGCGCGAGCGCATGACCACTCAGGACGTCGAGGCGATCACGCCGCAGACCCTGATCAACATCCGGCCGGTCGTCGCCTCCATCAAGGAGTTCTTCGGCACCAGCCAGCTGTCGCAGTTCATGGACCAGAACAACCCGCTGTCGGGTCTCACCCACAAGCGCCGTCTGTCGGCTCTTGGCCCGGGTGGTCTCTCCCGTGAGCGGGCCGGCTTCGAGGTCCGAGACGTGCACCCGTCCCACTACGGACGCATGTGCCCGATCGAGACCCCCGAAGGCCCGAACATCGGTCTGATCGGTTCGCTCGCCTCGTACGGCCGCGTCAACGCGTTCGGCTTCATCGAGACGCCGTACCGCAAGGTGGTCGACGGCCAGGTCACCGACGAGGTCGACTACGTCACCGCCGACGAGGAAGACCGTTTCGTCATCGCCCAGGCGAACGCGACGCTCTCCGACGACCTGCGCTTCACCGAGCCCCGCGTCCTGGTCCGCCGCCGTGGCGGCGAGGTCGACTACGTCCCCGGTGACGAGGTCGACTACATGGACGTCTCGCCGCGCCAGATGGTGTCCGTCGCGACCGCGATGATCCCCTTCCTGGAGCACGACGACGCCAACCGTGCCCTCATGGGCGCGAACATGATGCGCCAGGCCGTTCCGCTCATCAAGAGCGAGGCGCCGCTCGTCGGCACCGGCATGGAGTACCGCTGCGCCACCGACGCCGGTGACGTGCTGAAGGCCGAGAAGGACGGTGTGGTCCAGGAGGTCTCCGCGGACTACATCACCGTCACGAACGACGACGGTACGTACACCACGTACCGCATCGCCAAGTTCATGCGCTCCAACCAGGGCACCTCGGTCAACCAGAAGGTCGTCGTCTCCGAGGGCGACCGCGTCATCGAGGGCCAGGTCCTCGCCGACGGGCCGGCCACCGAGTTCGGTGAGATGGCGCTCGGCAAGAACCTGCTCGTGGCGTTCATGCCGTGGGAGGGTCACAACTACGAGGACGCGATCATCCTGTCGCAGCGCCTCGTGCAGGACGACGTCCTCTCCTCGATCCACATCGAGGAGCACGAGGTCGACGCCCGTGACACCAAGCTCGGCCCCGAGGAGATCACCCGGGACATCCCGAACGTCTCCGAGGAGGTCCTCGCCGACCTGGACGAGCGCGGCATCATCCGTATCGGTGCCGAGGTCGTCGCCGGCGACATCCTCGTCGGCAAGGTCACGCCCAAGGGTGAGACCGAGCTGACCCCCGAGGAGCGCCTGCTCCGCGCGATCTTCGGTGAGAAGGCGCGCGAGGTCCGCGACACCTCGCTGAAGGTGCCGCACGGTGAGATCGGCAAGGTCATCGGCGTCCGCGTCTTCGACCGCGAAGAGGGCGACGAGCTGCCGCCGGGCGTGAACCAGCTGGTCCGCGTCTACGTCGCGCAGAAGCGCAAGATCACCGACGGTGACAAGCTCGCCGGCCGTCACGGCAACAAGGGCGTCATCTCGAAGATCCTGCCGATCGAGGACATGCCGTTCCTGGAGGACGGCACCCCGGTCGACATCATCCTCAACCCGCTGGGTGTCCCGTCCCGAATGAACCCGGGACAGGTCCTGGAGATCCACCTCGGCTGGCTCGCCAGCCGCGGCTGGGACGTCTCCGGCCTCGGTGACGAGTGGGCCAAGCGCCTGCAGGCCATCGGCGCCGACCAGGTCGCCCCCGGCACCAACGTCGCCACGCCCGTCTTCGACGGTGCGCGCGAGGACGAGATCTCCGGTCTCTTCGAGGCCACGATCCCGAACCGCGACGGCATGCGTCTGGTGCAGCCCTCCGGCAAGGCCAAGCTGTTCGACGGCCGCTCCGGCGAGCCGTTCCCGGACCCGGTCTCGGTCGGCTACATGTACATCCTCAAGCTGCACCACCTGGTCGACGACAAGCTCCACGCCCGCTCGACCGGCCCGTACTCCATGATCACGCAGCAGCCGCTGGGTGGTAAGGCGCAGTTCGGTGGGCAGCGATTCGGCGAGATGGAGGTGTGGGCCCTTGAGGCTTACGGCGCCGCTTACGCCCTCCAGGAACTGCTGACGATCAAGTCCGACGACGTCACCGGCCGCGTGAAGGTCTACGAGGCGATCGTCAAGGGCGAGAACATCCCCGAGCCGGGCATTCCCGAGTCCTTCAAGGTGCTCATCAAGGAAATGCAGTCGCTCTGCCTCAACGTGGAGGTGCTGTCCTCGGACGGCATGTCCATCGAGATGCGCGACACGGACGAGGACGTCTTCCGCGCGGCGGAGGAGCTCGGTATCGACCTGTCCCGGCGCGAGCCGAGCAGCGTCGAAGAGGTCTGACGGGTTGGCCGGCCGGATCCCCGTGATCCGGCCGGCTCTCCCCGGACCCGTTCAGACCATTGCTGAAGTGCCCCGATTTACTCGCGTGAGCGAGGGGGCTCGAACCCCCGAAAGAGGGATTGACGACAAGTGCTCGACGTCAACTTCTTCGACGAGCTGCGGATCGGCCTTGCCACCGCGGACGACATCCGGACCTGGTCCCACGGCGAGGTCAAGAAGCCGGAGACCATCAACTACCGCACCCTCAAGCCCGAAAAGGACGGACTCTTCTGCGAGAAGATCTTCGGTCCGACCCGGGACTGGGAGTGCTACTGCGGCAAGTACAAGCGTGTCCGCTTCAAGGGCATCATCTGTGAGCGCTGTGGCGTCGAGGTCACGCGCGCCAAGGTGCGCCGTGAGCGCATGGGCCACATCGAGCTTGCCGCTCCCGTCACCCACATCTGGTACTTCAAGGGCGTCCCGTCGCGCCTGGGCTACCTGCTGGACCTCGCGCCGAAGGACCTTGAGAAGGTCATCTACTTCGCCGCGTACATGATCACGTTCGTGGACGAGGAGCGCCGCACCCGCGACCTCCCCTCCCTGGAGGCCCACGTCTCCGTCGAGCGCCAGCAGATCGAGAACCGCCGCGACTCCGACCTGGAGAACCGCGCCAAGAAGCTCGAGTCCGACCTGGCCGAGCTGGAGGCCGAGGGCGCCAAGGCCGACGTGCGCCGCAAGGTGCGCGAAGGTGCCGAGCGCGAGATGAAGCAGCTGCGCGACCGTGCGCAGCGCGAGATCGACCGCCTCGACGAGGTGTGGAGCCGCTTCAAGAACCTCAAGGTCCAGGACCTGGAGGGCGACGAGCTGCTCTACCGCGAGCTGCGTGACCGCTTCGGCACGTACTTCGACGGCTGCATGGGCGCCGCCGCGCTGCAGAAGCGCCTGGAGTCCTTCGACCTGGACGAGGAGGCCGAGCGCCTCCGCGAGATCATCCGTACCGGCAAGGGCCAGAAGAAGACCCGTGCGCTCAAGCGCCTCAAGGTCGTCTCCGCGTTCCTGCAGACCAGCAACAAGCCCAAGGGCATGGTGCTCGACTGCGTGCCGGTCATCCCGCCGGACCTGCGTCCGATGGTGCAGCTGGACGGTGGCCGCTTCGCGACCTCCGACCTGAACGACCTGTACCGCCGCGTGATCAACCGCAACAACCGCCTGAAGCGGCTTCTCGACCTCGGCGCGCCCGAGATCATCGTGAACAACGAGAAGCGCATGCTCCAGGAGGCCGTGGACGCGCTCTTCGACAACGGTCGTCGCGGCCGTCCGGTCACCGGACCGGGCAACCGCCCGCTGAAGTCCCTCAGCGACATGCTGAAGGGCAAGCAGGGTCGTTTCCGTCAGAACCTGCTCGGTAAGCGCGTGGACTACTCCGCGCGTTCCGTGATCGTCGTCGGCCCGCAGCTCAAGCTGCACCAGTGCGGTCTGCCGAAGGCGATGGCGCTGGAGCTCTTCAAGCCGTTCGTGATGAAGCGCCTGGTCGACCTGAACCACGCGCAGAACATCAAGTCGGCCAAGCGCATGGTCGAGCGCGGCCGCACCGTGGTGTACGACGTCCTCGAAGAGGTCATCGCCGAGCACCCGGTGCTGCTGAACCGTGCGCCCACGCTGCACCGCCTCGGCATCCAGGCCTTCGAGCCGCAGCTGGTCGAGGGCAAGGCCATCCAGATCCACCCGCTCGTCTGCACCGCGTTCAACGCGGACTTCGACGGTGACCAGATGGCCGTGCACCTGCCGCTCTCCGCGGAGGCGCAGGCCGAGGCCCGCATCCTGATGCTGTCCTCGAACAACATCCTCAAGCCGGCCGACGGCCGCCCGGTCACGATGCCGACCCAGGACATGGTGCTGGGTCTGTTCTTCCTGACCACCGACGGCGACCTCCGTGACACCAAGGGCGAGGGCCGCGCGTTCGGCTCCACGGCCGAGGCGATCATGGCGTTCGACGCCGGCGAGCTGGCGCTCCAGTCGTCCGTCGACATCCGCTTCCCGGTGGGCACCATCCCGCCGCGTGGCTGGGTGCCGCCGGTCGCCGAGGAGGGCGAGCCCGAGTACCAGCCGGGTGACACCTTCCGGCTGCGGACGAGCCTGGGCCGCGCGCTCTTCAACGAGCTGCTGCCCGAGGACTACCCGTTCGTGGACTACTCGGTCGGCAAGAAGCAGCTCTCCGAGATCGTCAACGACCTCGCCGAGCGCTACCCCAAGGTCATCGTGGCGGCGACGCTCGACAACCTGAAGGCGGCCGGTTTCCACTGGGCGACCCGTTCGGGCGTCACCGTGGCCATCTCCGACGTCGTCGTGCCCGAGGCCAAGAAGGCCATCGTCAAGGGCTACGAGGAGCAGGACGAGAAGGTCCAGAAGCAGTACGAGCGCGGTCTGATCACCAAGGACGAGCGCACGCAGGAGCTCATCGCGATCTGGACCAAGGCGACCAACGAGGTTGCCGAGGCCATGAACGAGAACTTCCCCAAGACGAACCCCATCTTCATGATGGTTGACTCGGGTGCCCGAGGAAACATGATGCAGATGCGTCAGATCGCCGGTATGCGTGGTCTGGTGTCCAACGCCAAGAACGAGACGATCCCGCGTCCCATCAAGGCGTCCTTCCGTGAGGGCCTCACCGTTCTGGAGTACTTCATCTCCACGCACGGTGCCCGTAAGGGTCTGGCGGACACCGCCCTGCGTACCGCCGACTCGGGTTACCTGACCCGTCGTCTGGTGGACGTCTCGCAGGACGTGATCATTCGCGAGGAGGACTGCGGCACCGACCGCGGCCTCAAGCTGAAGATCGCCGTCAAGGGTGCCGACGGTGTCCTCCGCAAGACGGACGACGTCGAGACCTCGGTCTACGCCCGCATGCTCGCCGAGGACGTCGTGGTGGACGGCAAGGTCATCGCGCCTGCCAACGTCGACCTCGGTGACGTCCTGATCGACGCCCTGGTGGGCGCCGGCGTCGAGGAGGTCAAGACCCGCTCGGTCCTGACCTGCGAGTCCGCGGTCGGCACCTGTGCCTTCTGCTACGGGCGCTCGCTCGCCACCGGCAAGCTGGTCGACATCGGTGAGGCGGTCGGCATCATCGCCGCCCAGTCCATCGGTGAGCCCGGCACCCAGCTGACGATGCGTACCTTCCACACCGGTGGTGTGGCCGGTGACGACATCACCCAGGGTCTGCCGCGTGTCGTCGAGCTCTTCGAGGCGCGTACGCCCAAGGGTGTCGCCCCGATCTCCGAGTCCGCGGGCCGTGTCCGCATCGAGGAGACCGAGAAGACCAAGAAGATCGTCGTCACCCCGGACGACGGCAGCGACGAGATCGCCTTCCCGATCTCGAAGCGCGCCCGTCTCCTGGTGGGCGAGGGCGACCACGTCGAGGTGGGCCAGAAGCTCACCGTGGGTGCCACCAACCCGCACGACGTGCTGCGCATCCTCGGCCAGCGCGCGGTCCAGGTCCACCTGGTCGGCGAGGTCCAGAAGGTCTACAACTCGCAGGGCGTGTCGATCCACGACAAGCACATCGAGATCATCATCCGGCAGATGCTCCGCCGCGTGACGATCATCGAGTCCGGTGACGCTGAGCTGCTGCCGGGCGAGCTCGTCGAGCGCTCGAAGTTCGAGACCGAGAACCGTCGCGTGGTCACCGAGGGCGGTCACCCCGCCTCCGGCCGTCCGCAGCTGATGGGTATCACCAAGGCGTCGCTGGCGACGGAGTCGTGGCTGTCCGCGGCCTCCTTCCAGGAGACGACCAGGGTCCTGACGGACGCGGCGATCAACGCCAAGTCCGACTCCCTGATCGGCCTCAAGGAGAACGTCATCATCGGTAAGCTCATCCCGGCCGGTACGGGTCTGTCCCGCTACCGCAACATCCGGGTCGAGCCCACCGAGGAGGCCAAGGCCGCGATGTACTCGGCCGTCGGCTACGACGACATCGACTACTCGCCGTTCGGCACGGGCTCCGGCCAGGCCGTGCCGCTGGAGGACTACGACTACGGTCCGTACAACCAGTAAGCGAGTCGCCTGATACGACCGGAGGGCGGTCACCCCGTACGCGGGGTGGCCGCCCTCCGGCGTGTGATACGTCACAGGGTGGGCTGCGGAAGTCGCGGCCTCCGGGGCCCGTCCGGGGCCGGCGAGGCCTCAGAGGCGCCCTCAGGGGGCCGTAGGGCATCCGTACGGGTCGGGACAAGCCGGGCGCGGGGGCCGGCCGTCCGGCCTGGACAGCATTTGTTTTGACCCAGGTCCGTGAGGTAGGTACGCTCAGACCTTGTGCCTGGGGTGTGCCTGGGTTCGTGTGCGTGTCCTCAACCGCATGGCGAGCCTGTCTTCGGCCACCGTGATCCGTGCTCCTCATGCCGTTCCGGTACGGGCTCGCAGGATTCGACACACCCGACCGCGTGGGTCGGCGACGTTCCAGGTTAGTTTCACCGACGGCACACAGAAACCGGAGAAGTAGTGCCTACGATCCAGCAGCTGGTCCGGAAGGGCCGGCAGGACAAGGTCGAGAAGAACAAGACGCCCGCACTCGAGGGTTCGCCCCAGCGCCGCGGCGTCTGCACGCGTGTGTTCACGACCACCCCGAAGAAGCCGAACTCCGCGCTCCGGAAGGTCGCGCGTGTGCGTCTGACCTCGGGCATCGAGGTCACGGCCTACATCCCGGGTGAGGGACACAACCTGCAGGAGCACTCCATCGTGCTCGTGCGTGGTGGCCGTGTGAAGGACCTGCCGGGTGTTCGTTACAAGATCATCCGCGGCTCGCTCGACACCCAGGGTGTCAAGAACCGCAAGCAGGCCCGCAGCCGCTACGGCGCCAAGAAGGAGAAGTAAGAATGCCTCGTAAGGGCCCCGCCCCGAAGCGCCCGGTCATCATCGACCCGGTCTACAACTCTCCTCTTGTCACGTCGCTGATCAACAAGATCCTGCTCGACGGCAAGCGTTCCACCGCCGAGCGGATCGTGTACGGCGCCATGGAGGGTCTTCGTGAGAAGACCGGCGCCGACCCGGTCATCACGCTGAAGCGCGCGCTGGAGAACGTCAAGCCCTCGCTTGAGGTCAAGTCCCGCCGTGTCGGTGGCGCCACCTACCAGGTGCCGATCGAGGTCAAGCCCGGTCGTGCCGCCACTCTGGCCCTCCGCTGGGTCGTGGGTTACTCCCGCGCCCGCCGCGAGAAGACGATGACCGAGCGGCTCATGAACGAGCTGCTCGACGCCTCGAACGGTCTTGGCGCTGCCGTCAAGAAGCGTGAGGACACCCACAAGATGGCCGAGTCCAACAAGGCCTTCGCGCACTACCGCTGGTAGTCGCTACCCCCATCGAGACCGAGAGAAGACTGAGCCTTATGGCCACCACTTCGCTTGACCTGGCCAAGGTCCGCAACATTGGGATCATGGCCCACATCGACGCGGGCAAGACGACCACCACTGAGCGGATCCTGTTCTACACCGGCGTTTCGTACAAGATCGGTGAGGTCCACGACGGCGCTGCCACGATGGACTGGATGGAGCAGGAGCAGGAGCGCGGCATCACCATCACGTCCGCCGCGACGACCTGCCACTGGCCGCTCAACGATGTTGACCACACCATCAACATCATCGACACCCCGGGTCACGTCGACTTCACCGTCGAGGTGGAGCGTTCGCTCCGCGTCCTCGACGGCGCCGTCACCGTGTTCGACGGTGTGGCCGGCGTCGAGCCGCAGTCCGAGACCGTTTGGCGTCAGGCGGACCGCTACGGCGTGCCGCGTATCTGCTTCGTCAACAAGCTCGACCGCACCGGTGCCGACTTCCTGCGCTGCGTCAACATGATCGTGGACCGCCTCGGCGCGACCCCGATCGTCATGCAGCTGCCGATCGGTGCCGAGGCGGACTTCACGGGCGTCGTCGACCTCGTGTCGATGAAGGCCTTCGTGTACCCCGAAGAGGCCGCCAAGGGCGAGATGTACAACGTCGTTGACATCCCGGCCGAGCTCCAGGAGCAGGCGGACGAGTGGCGCGGCAAGCTGCTTGAGGCCGTGGCCGAGAACGACGACGCCATGATGGAGCTGTACCTGGAGGGCACCGAGCCCACCCAGGAGCAGCTGCACGAGGCGATCCGTCGCATCACCCTGGCCTCCAAGGGCGGCGCCGACTCCGTCACCGTCACCCCGGTGTTCTGTGGCACCGCGTTCAAGAACAAGGGCGTCCAGCCCCTGCTCGACGCGGTCGTCCGCTACCTGCCTTCCCCCCTGGACGTCGAGGCCATCGAGGGCCACGACCCCAAGGACCCCGAGACCGTCGTGAAGCGCAAGCCCTCGGACGACGAGCCGCTGTCGGCTCTGGCGTTCAAGATCGCGAGCGACCCGCACCTCGGCAAGCTCACCTTCGTCCGGATCTACTCCGGTCGCCTGGACGCCGGCACCGCGGTGCTGAACTCCGTCAAGGGCAAGAAGGAGCGCATCGGCAAGATCTACCGCATGCACGCGAACAAGCGTGAGGAGATCGACTCGGTGGGCGCCGGCGACATCATCGCCGTCATGGGCCTGAAGCAGACCACCACCGGTGAGACGCTGTGCGACGACAAGAACCCGGTCATCCTGGAGTCCATGGACTTCCCGGCGCCGGTCATTCAGGTCGCCATCGAGCCCAAGTCCAAGGGTGACCAGGAGAAGCTGGGTGTCGCCATCCAGCGCCTCTCCGAGGAGGACCCGTCCTTCCAGGTGCACTCCGACGAGGAGACCGGCCAGACCATCATCGGTGGTATGGGCGAGCTTCACCTCGAGGTGCTCGTCGACCGCATGAAGCGCGAGTTCCGCGTCGAGGCGAACGTCGGCAAGCCCCAGGTCGCGTACCGCGAGACGATCCGCAAGGCCGTCGAGCGCATCGACTACACGCACAAGAAGCAGACTGGTGGTACCGGCCAGTTCGCGAAGGTGCAGATCGCCATCGAGCCCCTTGAGGGCGGCGACGCGTCGTACGAGTTCGTCAACAAGGTCACCGGTGGCCGCATCCCCCGTGAGTACATCCCCTCGGTGGACGCGGGTGCCCAGGAAGCCATGCAGTTCGGTGTCCTGGCCGGTTACGAGATGGTGGGCGTCCGCGTCACCCTGATCGACGGTGGTTACCACGAGGTCGACTCCTCGGAGCTCGCCTTCAAGATCGCCGGTTCGCAGGCGTTCAAGGAGGGTGCCCGCAAGGCGTCCCCCGTGCTCCTTGAGCCGATGATGGCCGTCGAGGTCACCACGCCCGAGGACTACATGGGCGATGTCATCGGCGACCTCAACTCCCGCCGTGGCCAGATCCAGGCCATGGAGGAGCGCAGCGGCGCTCGCGTCGTGAAGGGCCTCGTGCCCCTCTCGGAGATGTTCGGCTACGTCGGAGACCTCCGCAGCAAGACCTCGGGTCGCGCAAGCTACTCGATGCAGTTCGACTCCTACGCCGAGGTTCCGCGGAACGTCGCCGAGGAGATCATCGCGAAGGCCAAGGGCGAGTAACTCTCCCGAGCTCACGCTTTAGGCTTGTCACCGGAGCCCGTGGGGCATTCGTCGCGCAGTTCACACTTCGCGGAGAATGCCCCCGGGGGCCGGCATCCCAGCAAAGATCACCTGGCGCCGATGAAGCAAGGCGTACAGAACCACTCCACAGGAGGACCCAGTGGCGAAGGCGAAGTTCGAGCGGACTAAGCCGCACGTCAACATCGGCACCATCGGTCACATCGACCACGGTAAGACGACCCTCACGGCCGCCATTACCAAGGTGCTGCACGACGCGTACCCGGACCTGAACGAGGCCTCGGCCTTCGACCAGATCGACAAGGCTCCCGAGGAGCGCCAGCGCGGTATCACCATCTCGATCGCGCACGTCGAGTACCAGACGGAGTCGCGTCACTACGCGCACGTCGACTGCCCCGGTCACGCGGACTACATCAAGAACATGATCACCGGTGCCGCGCAGATGGACGGCGCCATCCTCGTGGTCGCCGCCACCGACGGCCCGATGCCGCAGACCAAGGAGCACGTGCTCCTGGCCCGCCAGGTCGGCGTTCCGTACATCGTCGTCGCCCTGAACAAGGCCGACATGGTGGACGACGAGGAGATCCTGGAGCTCGTCGAGCTCGAGGTCCGCGAGCTGCTCTCCGAGTACGAGTTCCCGGGCGACGACCTGCCGGTCGTCAAGGTCTCGGCGCTCAAGGCGCTCGAGGGCGACAAGGAGTGGGGCCAGACCGTTCTCGACCTGATGAAGGCCGTGGACGAGAACATCCCGCAGCCCGAGCGCGACGTCGACAAGCCGTTCCTGATGCCGATCGAGGACGTCTTCACGATCACCGGTCGTGGCACCGTCGTCACCGGCCGCATCGAGCGTGGTGTCCTCAAGGTCAACGAGACCGTTGACATCGTGGGCATCAAGCAGGAGAAGACCACCACCACGGTCACCGGCATCGAGATGTTCCGCAAGCTGCTCGACGAGGGCCAGGCCGGTGAGAACGTCGGTCTGCTCCTCCGTGGCATCAAGCGCGAGGACGTCGAGCGCGGCCAGGTCATCATCAAGCCCGGTTCGGTCACGCCGCACACCGAGTTCGAGGCCCAGGCCTACATCCTGTCGAAGGACGAGGGTGGCCGTCACACCCCCTTCTTCAACAACTACCGCCCGCAGTTCTACTTCCGTACCACGGACGTGACCGGCGTCGTGACCCTCCCCGAGGGCACCGAGATGGTCATGCCGGGCGACAACACCGTCATGTCGGTCCAGCTGATCCAGCCGGTCGCCATGGAGGAGGGCCTGAAGTTCGCCATCCGTGAGGGTGGCCGGACCGTGGGCGCCGGCCAGGTCACCAAGATCAACAAGTAATCACTTGTTGCGTCTGACCTGGTAGCTCCGCACAGAGCACCAAGAAGGGCCCCGTCCCACCGTTCACGCGGTGGGACGGGGCCCTTCGGTGTTCCGGGTGCTCACGGCCACCGGATCATGAAGACGTCCACCGGGTCCTCCCGCTCGGTCACGAAGCCGTGCCGCTCGTACAGCCGCCGCGCGGCGCTGCCCCGGAGCACGTTCAGCCGCACCGGCGCCCCTTCCGCGTCCGTACGCTCCAGCAGGCGCCGCAGTACGCCGGAGCCGATGCCGCGCCCCTGAAGCGCCGCGTCCAGGAAGAAGCTCTCCAGGCACCACCCGTCCTCGTACGGCCGCAGCGTCACGCTCCCCGCGAACCGGCCGTCCACCACGACGACCGAGGTGTGCTCGGGGACGTACGAGTCACGCATCCGCTGCCGCACCCGGTGTTCGTCGTAGCGGCCGAGGCGGACCAGGTCGGGGCGCATCACGACGGCCCGGAGCTCGACGATGTCGTCCAGGTCGGAGGCGGTGGCGGGACGCAGGTCCCAGGCTTGAGTGGTACGTACACGCATGGCGGGAGTCTGTCAGAGGGTGGGCGGCCCGGCGATCCGGTAACCCACTCCGGGGGTGGTGGTGATGACCCCGGGGGCACCGAGCTTGCGGCGCAGGCGGCTGATGGTCACGGCGACCGTGTTGGTGAACGGGTCGGCGTTCTCGTCCCAGACCTGTTCGAGCAGGTCCTCCGCACTGAGGAAGGCCGGGCTGGCGGCCAGGAGCGCTTCGAGGACCGCGAACTCCTTGACGGAGAGGTCGAGCCGGCGGCCGTCGCGGCCGGCGGTCCGGTGCGTCGGGTCGAGCTCGATGCCCGCCGCGCTCAGGGTGCGGGAGCGGGCGGCGGGGCGGCGGCGGGCCAGTGCCCGGACGCGCAGGACGAGCTCGGGGAAGTGGAACGGCTTGCCCAGATAGTCGTCGGCGCCCAGGGTCAGGCCGCTGACCCGGTCCCCGGGGGAGCCGGCGGCCGTGAGCATCAGCACCATCGCACGGCCGTCCCGCTCGGTGATCATCCGGCAGAGGGTGTCGCCGTGGATGCCCGGCAGGTCCCGGTCGAGCACGACGACGTCGTACGCGTGGACGTCCAGCCTGGCCGCGGCGTCGAGCCCGTCGTGGGCCACGTCCACGGCCATGCCCTGGTCGCGCAGGCCCTCGGCGACGACCTCGGCGAGGGCGCGGGCGTCCTCGACGACCAGGACCCTCACGGCGCCGCCTCCGTGTCCGCGGCGGGCAGGGTGAGCGTGACGCGCAGTCCGCCTTCGTCGCGGGCGCGCAGGTCCAGGGTGCCGTGGTGGGCCCGGGCGATGGCCGCGACGATGGAGAGCCCGAGCCCGCTGCCCCGGCCGGGGCCCGTCCGGTCGCCGCCCAGCCGCCGGAAGGGCCGGACGAGGTCCGCCACCCGCCGCTGGTCGAGGACCGGCCCGCCCGACTCCACGACCAGGGACACCGCGTCCTCCCCGGCCGTTACCGCGACACCGATCCAGCCGCCGGGGCCGTTGTGCACGACGGCGTTGTCGACCACGTTGTCGACCGCGCGGCGCAGCAGCGTTGCGCTGCCGGACACCCACCCGGTCGCATCGGCCCGGTCCGCGCGCACGGTCAGGCCCCCGGCCGCGATGTCGTCCGCGCGGTCCGCCAGGGCGCCCCGGGCGAGCGGGGCGAGGGCGAGACGTGTGGTGTCGGTGAACTCGCCCTGCCGGCTGCGGGCCAGGACGAGGAAGTTCTCCAGCAGCCGGTCCACCTGGTCGAGTTCGGCGCGCATCCGGGCGGCCAGTGTGGCCGTGGTCCCGGGGACCGGGCCCGGCTTGGCGAGGGCCACGTCCAGGGAGGCCCGCATCGTGGTGAGCGGGGTGCGCAGTTCGTGGGAGGCGTTCGCGACGAAGAGGCGCTGGCTCTCGAAGGAGCTCTCCAGGCGGCCGAGGAGATCGTCGATCGTGTCGGCGAGCTCCTTCACCTCGTCGCCGGGCCCCTCCATGGCGAGGCGTTCGTGCAGGCCGTCGGCGGTGATCCGGCGGGTGGCCGCGGTCATCACGCGCAGCGGACGCAGCACCCGGCCGGCGACGAACCAGCCGAGTCCGGCCGAGACGACCATCATGACGCCGAGGGCGATGGCACAGCCGATCAGGATCTGCTGGGTCTGGGTGTCGTGCGCCTGGGCGAGCTGCCGCTCCAGGTCCTCGACGCGGGCCCGGGTCGCCGTCGCGGGCTGCCCGGTGCCGCCACCGGGGGCGGTCCGGGTGTCCCGCGAGCCGCCGGAGGCCACCACGGCCGCGATGGTGAGCAGCGCCGTCCCCGACACCAGGAAAAGCGTCACGTAGAGGGCGGTGAAGCGGGTGCGGGCGGTGGTGCGGCGCAGGAGGGCGAGCCGTCGGGAAGGACCCCATGTCATCCGCGTACTCCCCTCTCGCCACGGCCGGTACGGGCCAGGTTAGGCCGAGGCGCATAACAGCGGGATGACAGCGTCCGTTCGGCCCCTGTGACGCGGTCCCGCCCAGGGTGGGGCCATGAGTGATGAGAGTACGAGCGCGACGATCGAGGTCATCGGTCTGCGCAAACGATTCGGGCCCAAACTGGCCCTGGACGGGATGACGTTCACGGTGCGCCCCGGGCGGGTGACCGGCTTCGTCGGGCCGAACGGCGCGGGCAAGTCCACCACCATGCGCGTCATCCTGGGCCTCGACGCGGCCGAGGAGGGGGAGGCTCTGGTCGGCGGGGTGCCGTACCGCACCCTGCGCCGGCCGCTCCGGCATCTGGGGGCCCTGCTCGACGCCTCCGCGTTGCAGCCGGGCCGTACCGCCCGCAACCACCTGCTGTGGCTGGCCCACTCGCAGGGCCTGCCGGCCCGGCGCGTGGACGAGGTGGTCGAACAGGCCGGGCTGGGCCCGGCGGCCCGGCGCGGGGCGGGCGGCTTCTCGCTGGGGATGCGCCAGCGCCTGGGCATCGCGGCGGCACTCCTCGGTGATCCGCCGGTGGTCATGCTGGACGAGCCCTTCAACGGCCTCGATCCCGACGGCATCGTGTGGATGCGCGGGTTCCTGGCTTCGCTGGCCCGGGAGGGGCGTGCCGTCCTGGTCTCCAGCCACCTGATGGGCGAACTGGAGGACTCCGCCGACCACCTCGTGGTGATCGGGCGTGGCCGGGTCCTCGCGGACACCAGCGTCTCCGGCCTGCTCGCCGAGGCGTCCGGCGACCGGGTCGTCCTGCGCACCTCCGCGCCGGAGCGCGCCGCCGAGGTTCTGCGCGGCGCGGGCGCCACGGTGCTCGCCACCGGCCCCGGTGCCCTCGGTGTCACGGGCCTGGCCGACGAGGCGGTGGTGGCCCTGCTCGCGCGGACCGGGGTGCCGTTCTCGCAGGTGTCCGCGCACCGGGCGACGCTGGAGGAGGCGTACATGGAGCTCACCCGGGACGCGGTGGAGTACCGGGGCGTTCCGGCGGGGGAGGGCACGCGATGACCGCCATCCGCACAGGAGGCACCGGCTTTCTCGCGACGCTGCACGCGGAATGGACGAAGTTCCGTACGGTGCGGGGCTGGGTCCTCACCACGGCCGGTGCACTGCTGGCGACGATCGTGGTCGGTCTGCTCGGCACGGCCGCCCCCGGCCCCGGCGGCGACGCCTCGTACCCGAAGGGTCCCGGCGGCGAGGCCGTCAACGACAGCTTCTCCTTCGTGTACCGGACGCTCACCGGCGACGGCACTCTCACCGTCCCCCTGCGGTCGCTGACCGGTGCGGCCGACACCGGGACCGGGAAGACGGCTCGCGGCGTCCAGCCCTGGGCGAAGGCCGGGATCATCGTGAAGGAGAGCCTGTCCCAGGGGTCGCCGTACGCGGCGCTCATGGCCACCGGTGCTCACGGCGTCCGCATGCAGTACGACTACACGCACGACACGGCGGGCCCCCGGGCGCCGCAGGGGTGGCTGCGCCTGGTCCGTACCGGCGACCGCCTCACGGGTTACGCCTCCGCCGACGGCTCCCGCTGGACCGAGGTCGGCCGCGCGAGGCTGCCCGGGCGGGCGCACACCGTGCGGGCCGGGCTCTTCGCCACGTCACCGCAGGCCAAGCGGGACACCGGGGCCGGTGCGGGCTTCAGCCCCGCCGTGGCCACCGGCACCTTCGGCCGCCCCGAGCTCACCGGCGACTGGTCTCGGACCCCGTGGCGCGGCACGCAAGTGGGCGGCGACGCGGGCACCTCGGGCAGCTACACGAACACCCTCAAGGGCGGCTTCACCCGGACCTCCGGCGGTGGGTTCACCGTGACCGGGGCGGGCGACATCGCGCCGGTCGTCGGTGGACCCGCGATGGGCGTCGGCTTCGCCGTCGAGGACTTCCTCGTCGGCACGTTCGCCGGACTGATCGCGGTGATCGCCGTGAGCGCGCTCCTCATCACCGGCGAGTACAGGCGGGGTCTGCTGCGTACGACCATGACGGCAACTCCTCTGCGGGGCAGGGTGCTCGCCGCCAAGGCGCTGGTGGCCGGGGGCGTCGCGTGCGCGGTGGGCGTGGTGGCCGCAGCGGTCGCGCTTCCCCTCGGTGCGAGCGGTGCGCGCGGCCGGGGTTTCCTCGTCCTCCCCGTCACGTCGGCGACCGAGGTGCGGGTCGTCGTCGGGACCGGCCTGCTCTGCGCGGCCGCCGCCGTGCTCGCTCTGGGCGTCGGTGTGCTGCTGCGGCGCGGTGGTACGGCGGTCGCGCTGGTCGTCGCGTCGCTCGTGCTGCCGTTCCTGCTGGCCAGTTCCGGCGTGCTGCCCCCGGGCGTCTCGGAGTGGCTGTTGCGGGTGACCCCGGCCGCGGGCTTCGCCGTGCAGCAGACGCTGCCGCGGTACGCGCAGGTGCTCAGTGTGTACGAGCCGTCGACCGGGTACTTCCCGCTCGCGCCATGGGCGGGGCTCGCCGTGCTGTGCGGGTACGCGGCGCTCGCCCACGGGCTGGCCGCGGTGCGGCTGCGGGGGAGGGACGTATGAGTGCCCTGCACGCAGAGTGGACGAAGCTGCGCACGGCGGGTGACCTGGGCAGGCTGATCCTGCTCGCCGTCGCGCTGACTACGGCCGTGGGCTGCGGCACCGCGAAGGCCGTGAAGTGCCCGGACCCGGGATGCGGTCAGGACGCCGTGCGGCTGGCCCTGACCGGGGTCACCGTCGGCCAGGCCGTCGTCGCCATCCTCGCGGTGCTGGCCGTCAGCGGGGAGTACGGGACCGGGATGATCCGCACGACGCTCACGGCGGTGCCGGCCCGGACGACCGTGTTCGCGGCCAAGGCGGCGGTTCTCACGGCGGTCGTCCTGGCCGCTGGGACGGCTGCCGTGGCGGCCTCGCTGCTCGGCGGCCGCCTCGTTCTGCCCGGCAGCGGATTCACCGAGGCGCACGGCTACGCCCCGTTGTCCCTGGCCGACGGCCCGACCCTGCGCGCGGCCGTGGGCTCGGTGCTCTATCTCGTCCTCGTCGCCCTGCTCGGCCTCGGCGTGGCGACCGCGGTACGGGAGGCGGCGACCGCCATCGGGATCGTGCTCGGGCTGCTCTACGTGTTCCCTGTCGTCGCCCAGGTGGTCAACGACCCGGAGTGGCAGCGCCATCTCCAGCAGCTCTCGCCCATGCCCGCGGGCCTCGCGGTGCAGGCCACGGTCCATCTTGACGAGCTGCCCATCGGCCCCTGGGCCGGTCTGGGCGTGCTCGGGGCATGGGCGGCGACCGCGTTGCTGGTGGGCGGCCTGCTGCTGCGCGGGCGCGACGCGTAGCCGCTCCCATATATGGCAAGGTGCCGCATATGTGCCACTACTGCGGCTGCCGTGAGATCCCGCTGATCAAGGAGTTTATCGCGGAGCACGAGGCCGTCACGGATGCGGCGGGCGCGGCCCTGCGCGCGCTGGACGACGGGGACCACGGCGTTGTCGCTGAGCTGGTCGCCCGGATGGAGCGCGAGCTCGTGGCGCACTGGCGGGGCGAGGAGCAAGGGCTCTTCGCCGTGATGCGCGCCGACCCGGAGTACGCGGACTACATCGACGCGCTCGTACGCGAACACCGCGAGCTGGGCGCGTTCCTCCGGGGGATCGACCTCACCCGCGCCGAGGACGTCGCCCGGCTGCGCGAGGCGGTGGCCGAGCTGCACCACCACATCGCGAAGGAGGAGGACGGCCTGTTCCCGGCGTCGCTCACGGCGCTGACGGGGGACGAGTGGGACCGGTCGATGCGGGCCTGGCGGGAGGCGCATCCGGCGTAGTGCCTCAGCAGGGCGAGCCGCAGTCCCTCGCCGCCTGCGGCTCCGCCAGGACGTCGAGGCCGTAGCCGAGTGCGGCGAGTCCCGCGACGGCTGCCGCGAGCCCGAGCGCGGTGCGCCAACGCCCCCGTACGGCCGCGAAGGCGGTCAGGGCCGCCAGGGTGCCGCCGAGCAGCAGCAGGGGCAGGCCCAGGAACAGGACGTCGGTGTTGCGCTCGCTCTCGAAGGCGCCGGAGAGGCTGCTCCGGCCGTACGGCAGCCAGACCGCGAGCCCCGCGAGGGCGCCGAGTGCCGCCGTGAGGAGTCCTGCGGTGCCGGTGAGGGCTTCACGCCGGGGTGTCGTGTGTGTGCTGTCCATATGGTCAGAGACGTCCGGCCGGGGCGGGAGGTTTCCATCCCGCTCACGCGTGTACGCGACCGCACGGACAGCGCGGGTGGCGCCGACGCCAGGGGCAGGACCTGGCCGTGCCGTGGCAGTGCTCCCCTTCAAACCGGTTGACGTCCGGCCTTGGGATGACGGACGTTCGGCGGTGATCCACCGATGCCTGACAGGGACGGAGAGGACAGCGGATGACTTCCGGGGGAGGGGGCCTGAAGCAGTCGGCCGCCGCGCGGCGCGTCTCGGAGCAGGTGCACACCGCAGGGCGGGTCGAGGACTGCGGGGAGACGTTGCGGTTCAGCTGGCCGGGGGTGTACTTCGAGGGCCGCTTCCGCGGGACCGGGGTCGGGGTGGTGCTCGACTGCGCGGCCGCCGACTACGACATCCAGATCGACGGGGCCACCGCCGCCACCCTGGTCACCCCCGGTGCCACCACCTACTGGATCTCCGGCCTGCGGGACGGTGAGCACGCGGTCCGGGTCGTCAAGCGGAACGACACTCCCGGGGCGACCAGCGCGTTCGGAGGCTTCGTCGCCGCGCCCGGGGGTGCCGTGCTGGACAGGCCGGCGCCCCGGGACCGGCAGATCGAGTTCATCGGGGACTCCATCACGGTGGGCTACGGCAATATGCCGCACTCCGGCGCCTGCGATCCGGAGCAGGTGAAGCGGAACACCAACAGCGACATGAGCCACGGCGCCCTCACCGCGCGGCGGCTGGGTGCCGACTACCAGATCAACGGCTTCTCCGGCTTCGGCATGGTGCGCAACGTCGCGGGCATCTGCCCCGACCTCACGTACCGGACGTACTACGACCGTGCCCTGCTGAACGTGGACGGCGACGTCTGGCAGAACCCGGGGACGTGGCGGCCCCACATCGTGGTGGTCAACCTCGGCTCCAACGACTTCACCGACCTCGTCCCCGGTGAATCGTGGACGCCCGACGGCCTCGCACTCGCCTACCGCACCGCCTACGACGAGTTCCTGCGGACACTGCGGACGCGCTACGGCCCCGGCACCAGCCTCGTGGCCGTCGGCTTCGACAGGAACGCCGAGCACGTGCGTCAGGTGGTCGACGCGCGCAACGACGCGGGCGACAGCGGGGTCCACTACTGGTCCCTCGATCTGTCGGGCCTGGACCTCCTCGGATGTGACGGCCACACCTCGGCCCGCGACGACCGCCTGATCGCCGACCGCCTCGCCCCTTTCCTGAGCAGCCTGCCGACGGGGTGGTAGGACGCGTCGCTCCTAGGCGGCCTCGTACGTCTCCGCCTCGCGGCAGTCGCGGCAGTGGCCCGGTTCCTGGGCGCGGAAGACGCGGTCGCAGCGGTCGCAGTCCTGGAGGGGGACGGCCGGTTCCGGTGTGTCGGGCAGTGGGGGCGGGAGGTGCGCGGCCAGGCGGTTGCGGATGAGCCCGGCCGGGTGCCTGACGGGGGCCGGGAGGTCGCTCGTCAGCGCGTGCCGCACGGTGGCGGGGTGTACGTCGCGGTCGAGCCAGGTGGTGACGGCGGGGGCGAGTTCGCTGATCTCCCGTGCGGAGAGCGTGAGTTGGGGTGCGTGACGGCGGAGTCCGGCGAGGAGGTCCGCGGCGGCCCGGTGCCGTGCCTCGACCGGGATGGGCGGCGCGGGCTGCCTGCGCGGGGCGGCGGGGGCGGGTTGCGCGGGCGTGACCCCAGCGGTCGCGTGCGGCTGGTTGTACGACGTCGTACGGGTGACCACCCGGCCGTCCGCCATGCGTACGCGGCTGCGGTGCAGGTATCCGGCCGCCTCCAACTCGCGCAGTGCGGCGGCGATTCGGGCCTCGCTCTCCGGGAAGCGCACGGAGAGGAACTTGATGCCGACCCGGGCCCCGGCGGGCAGCGACTGGATGTGCGCGGCGAGCCCGATCGCGAGCAGCGACAGCTTCGCGTGCTGGGCGAGGTGGTTGCCGATCACCGTGAAGCCGTTGGTGTGGCGGACGTTGACGTGCTGGACGCCTGCGGCGGGGACGCCGGAACGGGCGTGAGGGGTCGCGATAACCTGCGGGGTAGCCATCAGGAAGTGGTCTCTTCCGTGTTGGTCAGGCCCTCGGTGGAGATTGGCGTCTCGCCGGGGGCCGTCACGTTCTGTGGTGTTGTCGCGGCGAGCATATGCCAGCCAACCCGTCCCGAATCCAGCCCAGTTGCCCGAGTTCACTCGCGCGAGTGATGCAGGTCAAGACGGGGTGGGGTGGGTTCTGGTCCGGTTCTTTCCAGGTTCTTTAAAAGCCTTTTTTACGTCGCGAAGGACCGGGTCGCGGTGGACCGCGACCCGGTGGTCCGGGACGCGGTCGGGGGCGTCACGGTACGAGGTCGAGCTCGGCCCAGACCGTTTTGCGCGGCACCGGTCCCTCCTCGACGCCCCAGCGGTCCGCCAGCGCCGCGACGATGAGCAGACCGCGCCCGCTCTCGGCGTACGGACCGGGGTGGTCCGGCACGGGCAGGCGGTCACTCCGCGTGTCGGTCAGCTCGATGCGCAGCCGGTGTTCCGGGCTGACGGTGAGGCTCAGCCGGAAGTCGCGGCCCTGGACCCGCCCGTGCGTCGCCGCGTTCGCGGCCAGCTCGGCCACGATGTGCGCGGCCGCCTCGGTGGGGAGCCCCCAGTCGCCCAGATGCGCCGTGGTGAGCAGCCGGGCGAGCCGTGCGCCCCGGCGCGTGGGGGAGAGCTGAACGGCGAACTGCCGGGCGGGAGCGGAAGTTTCGGTTCGGGTGATTTCTCGGTTCACGTCACTCAGGGTGGCCGCGCGCCCCTACCGTGAACAGTGACCCGGTGCTTACGTACGGTCATTGTCCCGAGCTTGTCCAGCGTTGTCCCCGCTGTACGGGGTGACGCCCGGGGGACGTACACGGTTGAGGAAGAACGGCACGCGCGCGGAAGCGGGGCACGGATGAGTGTGGACGAGATCGGTACGCAGTGGCAGCCCGACGCCGGGGCGGACGAACCGGGCTGGGACGTCGACCCCGACGACGAATCGGGCGTCGCGGTGGTCGCCGCCGTGGGCCGCCAGCTCCGGGCGTGGCGGGAGGCGGCGGGGCTGACGGCGGTGGAGTTCGGTACGCGGCTGGGGTACGGGGAGAACCTGATCTACAAGGTGGAGGGCGGTCGCCGGATTCCCCGCCCGGAGCTGCTGGACATGGCGGACGAGGTCTGCGGGGCGGGCGGCAAGATCGCCGCGATGAAGAAGGACCTCGCGGAGGTGCGGTATCCGAAGAGGATGCGTGAGCTGGCGAAGATGGAGGCGCAGGCCGTCGAGCTTTCGGCCTACGGAAGCCACAACATCCATGGCCTGTTGCAGACGGAGGAGTACGCACGGGCCCTGTTCGGGATGCGTCGGCCCGCCTTCTCCTCGGACGAGGTGGAGCGGCTGGTTGCTGCTCGTATGGCTCGGAAGTCCATCTTCAGCCGCTCACCTGCACCGGAGCTCAGCTTTGTGCAGGAAGAAGCGACGCTGCGGCGCCCTCTCGGGGGCAGAATGGTCCTGCGACGTCAGCTCGAACACCTCTTGGAGGTGGGGGAGTTGCGGAACGTGGAGATCCAGGTGATGCCGACCAATCGCGAGGACCACGCGGGAATGGGGGGCGTGATGGAGGTGCTGAAGTTCAGGGACGGTTCGGCCGTTGGCCGCTCCGAAGGCGAGTTCGGCAGCCGTCCGGTCGCTGACCCGAAGCGCGTGCGCGTCATCGAACTGCGAACTGGGATCATGCGGGCTCAGGCTCTCACGCCTCGGGAGTCGCGAGCCTTCATCGAGCAAGTACTGGGAGAGACATGATCATCAGGAACTCTGGCGGCGACGCTTCTCGGCTGGAGTGGGTCAAGAGCAGCTACAGCGACAACGGCAACAGCAATGAGTGTGTCGAGGTCGCGGCGGCGTCTGGCGCGGTGCATGTCCGTGACTCGAAGGACCTGTCGGTGCCGCAGATCGCCTTCGGCGAGACCGCGTGGACGGGCTTCGTCTCGTACGCAGCCGACTGCTGACCCTTCACGCGCTGGGAGGCGCACATGACCCGCGAGACCGAGTGGTTCAAGAGCAGCTACAGCAGCAGCAGCGAAGGGGACTCGTGCGTCGAGGTCGCGGCGGCTCCCGGCGCGGTGCACGTCCGCGACTCCAAGGACCTGTCCGTGCCGCAGCTCGCCTTCGGCGAGACCGCGTGGACGGGCTTCGTCTCGTACGCAGCCGACTGCTGACCTCGCGCGCCCCTGGTCACGCCTCCGGCGGGTCCAGGGGCGTTCCGTCACGGAACCGGAACCCCAAGGCACGAACGAGCGCGAAGACCAGGTCCTCCGCCAGCGGATCGGACTCAGCCACCAGGGCGGTCCTGAGTGCCACCGGGTCCGGCTGAAGTCCGGCGCTTCGAGCCCATGCGCAGGCTCGCTTTCCCGTGTCGACCGCGTCGCCGATCCACTCACCCGGGAGGCCGTAACCCCGCGCCATCTCCGGCGACAAAGCGCAGCGCCATGACAGGCCGTCGGGACTCGCTGCCTGGACGGTCACGAAGTCGCTGTCAACGACATGGCAGACCAGGACGGCAGCGTGCGTCTCGTCGACGATCGAAGCGTCCGGGTCCGCAAGGGGACTCACTTGCAGGATCTGCCACTCGCCGTCGCGCGCCCACCACAACGGCACACAGTCCGCCGCACGCATCGCCGCCGACCGTGTCAACGGCCGGTCGGCGCGCGCCACGATGAAAGACCCCGAGAACCCCACGACCGGGAACCCTAGCCGTGACCGCTGACACCGTCTCGTCGCCCGGCCCCGCCTGAGCGGCTTCGCTCCGTACGCCTGGCGCTGCCCCCGTGTGAGACGGGCCGACGGGGGGCTCCTGCAGCCCGGGCCCCCCAGGGCCCGTCCCGGAAACGCGTCCCGGGATGTCTCCGGGACTCGCGGGACGGCGGAAACGGGCCGGGCCGCCCCTACGGTCGGTCCGGGTCCGGCGCTCGGCCGGCTCGTCTCGAAGGGGAAACACCCATGCGCAAGCGTCTGTTGACCGGTCTCGTCACCGCAGGGCTCGTCCTGGCGGGCGGCCTCCTGGCCGCGCCGGCCGCGAACGCGGCGATCATCACGGACAAGTGTGCGTACACCGCCGCGGAGCCCGAGCTGGCCTACGGCGACAGCGGCACCGCGGTGACGCAGTTGCAGTGCGAGCTGAACAACGCCCTCTCCCCGAACTCCTTCGTCCCGCTGGAGAAGGACGGCGTCTGGGGACCCGCCACCGAGCGGGCGGTCCGGAGCTTCCAGGCGTGCGTCGGCATCGAGCAGGACGGCATCGTGGGTCCGCACACCTGGTCCCAGCTGAATGCCGCGGCGAGCAACTTCATGGGCTGGCGCTGCCACTGATCAGGCGCGGAGCGCCTACGCACCGAGTTCCGGGGAGGGCGCCTCCATCGGAAAGTGGATCGGGCTGAGCAGGTACTGCGCGCGCCCCGGGCCCGGCTCGTTGGCGAGCTTCGGGGCGATGGCCGCGCGCAGGCCGCCGATCAGCTCCTCCAGTTCCGCCGGGCTGAGCCAGAGCGCGTGCTGGCGGTAGCCCACGAGGTCGGCCACGGGATCGGCCCCGTCGCGGTCGAGGTAGGCGGTGAACTCGGCCAGCAAGGCGGTCATCGCGGTGGCGAAGGCGCGCCGGTGGTCGTCCGGGGTGAGCGCGGACACCGCCTCCGGGCTGATCGTGGCCCGGTCCTGGCGGAGCCGGTAGTGCCGTTCCACCGCACCGCGCACCCGGCGCTCCTCGGCCACCTCAAGAAGCCCGCCGGACGCCAGCAGGTCGATGTGCCGGTAGACCGTGGCCTTGGACGCCTCCGGAATGCGGGCGCAGAGCTGAGAGGTGGTCAGGGTGCGGGCGCCGCCCATCGCGAGAACGATCCGCAGCCGGATGGGATGGGCGAGCAGGTCCAAGGAATCCACCCGACCACCTTCTCATGACTGATACCTTTCTCAGCTATGAGAATGGTCGAGGGTGGGGCGTCGGAGGCGGCGCGTCGATTTGCCGCACTGTTGCGGACCGAGCGGTTCGAGGAATCGGTGGAACTGTTCGCGCCTCCGCTGCGCGCGGCCGTGTCCGGGGAGCAGCTGCGGCTCGCGTGGGCGGCCGAGGTCACCGGACGGGGCGGCCGCGCGGCCGTCGGGGAGCCGGTGGCCGAGCCGGGCTCGGTGCGCGTACGCATACCCGTGGTCTGCGCCGAAGGCGGCTTCACCGTCGTCATGTCGGCCGGTGACGACGGGCTGTTGCGGGGGCTGCGGTTCGACACGCAGGGCGACGCCGCGTGGGAGCCGCCGGGGTACGTGGACGAGGACCGGTTCACCGAGTGCGCCGTCGTCGTGGGCACCGGGCCGCTCGCCGTTCCCGGCACGCTCACCCTGCCCGTGGGCGAGGGGCCGTGGCCCGCCGTGGTGCTGCTCAGCGGCGGCGGCGCGTTCGACCGGGACGAGAGCATCGGGGCGAACAAGCCGCTCAAGGACCTCGCGTGGGGCCTCGCCTCCCGGCGGGTGGCCGTGCTGCGCTTCGACAAGGTGACCTTCGCCCACCCGGACCGTCTGCGGCCGGACTTCACGATGGCCGACGAGTACGTGCCCCACGCCCTCGCCGCCGTCCGGCTGCTGCGGGAGCGGCCGGAGGTGGCCCCGGACCGGATCCACCTGCTGGGGCACAGCATGGGCGGCAAGGCGGCGCCCCGGATCGCCGAGGCCGATCCGTCGATCGCGGGCCTGGTGCTGCTCGCCGCGGACACGCAGCCGATGCACGAGGCGGCAGTCCGGGTGGCCCGCCACCTGGCGGAACTCGCGCCCGGGCCGGCGGCCGACGAGATGGTGGCGACCCTGGTCCGGCAGGCCGCCGCGGTCGCGGACCCGGGACTCACGCCCGACACGCCCCCGGAGTCGCTGCCGCTGGGGTTCTCCGCCTCCTACTGGCTCGACCTGCGCGCCTACGACCCGGCGGCCACGGCGGCCGGGCTGGAGTGCCCGATGCTGATCCTCCACGGCGGCCGGGACTACCAGGTGACCGTCGCCGACGACCTCGCGGGCTGGCGGCGCGCCCTCGCGGGCCGCCCGGGGGTGTCGATCCGCGTCCACGACCGCCTCGACCACCTCTTCTTCGCCGGGAGCGGCCCGTCCACCCCGGCCGACTACGCGCGGCCCGGCCATGTGGACCCCGCCGTGGTGGACGAGGTCGCGAGCTGGCTGACGCGGCACGAGGCTCCGTAGCGCCTGCTCTCAGGCGTCGCGTGGGCGCCGGCCGGGGCGCAGCGACGCCCCCCTGAGCCCGCGCAGTACCTCCGCCCCGATCTCCGCCAGCCGGGCCCCGTCCGGCGGTGTCGCGCCCAGGCCGATCGCGTAGCCCGTGCCGCCGGTCACCGTGACCGGGCGAGGCCAGACGCGGCAGTCCGGGGCGCCCGCCTCGGCCAGGGCGGCGGTCAGGGCCAGGAGGCGGCCGCGTAGGCGGCCCTCCTCGGCGGGGTGCGCGGAGGCCAGGGCCCACGTGGGGTGTTCGGTGAGCGTCGGCGGGGCGCAGAGCCGGTCCGGGGCCGCGTCCAGGAGTTCCCAGGCGCGGAACAACTCCGCCGTCAGCAAGTCCCGCCCGGCGACGCTCACTTGGGTCGTGCACGAGCGGACCGGGGGCGTCGGCGTGTACACCGTCACCGGGGCGTCCGTTGCCGGGCCCTCGCCCACCGGGTCGCGCCAGTCCCAGGCCGCCCAGGTCGCGAAGAAGTCCCGGAGGCCGCCGCCCTCGCGTGCCGTACGGGCCGCGAGGGTCGTCCAGGCGATGCCCGGGAGGCCGCCGCACGGGGCGGAGTCCAGGCCCCTCGCCGCCGCCCACTCCTTGACCTGCCGGGCCAGCGCGGTGAACGGCTCCTGGCGCGGGAACGCCTCCGCGTCGGTCACCGCGCTCAGCGCGACCGCCGCCGCCTCGCCCAGCTCCGCCCGGCGCGCCACCGCCTCGGCCGGGGGCAGGGTGCCCGTCGCCACGGTGACCAGGTCCACCCGCAGGCCCTCCACGTACCACCGCAGCCCGGGGACACGGGCCCCGCTCACCTCGCGCAGGCCCCGCGCCTCCGGGAAGGCGGCAGCGATCCGGTCCCGTACGCCCGCGACCTCCGGGAGCGCCGCCACCAGGTCCAGGTCGGCGCCGGGGCGCGCGCAGCCCATGCGCCGGGAGCCGACGAGGTGGACATGCGCGCCGGGGAGGGCGGCGGCGACGCGTTCCGCCACCCCTTCGGTGTGAAGGGAAGCCGTGCCGAGCCCCACCCGTACCCCGTAGTGATCCGATGCGTACAGCCCGCCCGGCCCCGGCGCTTCCCCCGTCAGCACAGCCGTACACGCCCGCAGCCGGTCCGTACGCAGCAGCACCCGGTCCAGACGCGACACCCGCCCCGAAAGGGACGAGATCGCGGCCAGCGGATTGGCCGACGGGTCGAAGGTCGGGGTGTCGTCGGCGGGGCCGCGCACCTCCGTCCACGCGTCCGTCATCGCCAGGCGGGTCTGCGGGCGGTCGCCGCCGTCGTTGAAGTCGCCGACCAGGACGAGCTCGCCCTCCACCGCCGCCAACCCCGTTGCCAGGTCAGTGAGTTCCGCGTCCCGGCGGGCCGCGCCCTCGGGGGAGTGGTCGCTGCTGAGGTGCGTGACCGCCACCGTGACCGGGCCCTCCGCCGTCTCCACCACCGCCGCCGCGACCGCCTTGTGCGGGCCCAGTACGTGCACCGCCGCCTCGCTCACCGGCAGGCGGCTGAGCAGCAGCAGGCCGGTGTCGGGGACGTCGTGCCCGGCCGGGTCGGTCGCGAGGGTGTAGTGAGCACTCACCCACTCGCAGCCCAGCAGCAGCGTCAGCAGCGCGGGCTCCGCCTCCTGGAGCGCGATCACGTCCGCGTCCGCCGCGCGCAGCGCCTCGGCCAGCAGGGGGCGGCGGCGCGCGGTGTCGATGCGGTCGCTGTCGTAGCGGTCCCACAGGGTGTTCCAGGTGAGGACCGTCAGCGGGCCCGCCGGGCCCTTCGCGCCGGTCGGCGCCGGTTCCCAGCCGCCCGTCGCGGGGGAGTACGCGTGCGGGGTCCGGGCGGTGAAGTACGGGGAAGGCAGGCGGCGCGCCTCCCGTATCCGCCCCGCCTCCGTCGCGTCGACGCGGTCCGTGCCCGTCGCCCGGTCCCAGACCACCTCGCCGTCCGCCTCGAAGAACAGCACCCGGTGCCACGGGATGTCGCCGCCGGGCGTGAACCGGTCCAGCGGCACCCGCTTCGGCTCCCGGCCGCGCTGCGCCACGCCCAGCACGAAGCGCGCCGCATCGAAGCGGGCGTCCCAGCGGACCCGGTGGTAGATCTCCTCGCTCGTACGCATCAGGCCCGGTCCTCCACGGTTCCGCTGGTGCCGATGTACCAGGTGCGGTGCGCCTGGCCGGGATACGGGGGGACGAACCGGTGCAGCTGCGAGGCCAGCACCCGCGGGGGTACGGGGTGCTCCCGGCGTCCGTTGCGCGCGGCCAGCTCCGCCTCGCCGATCCAGGCCACGGCGTGCGTGACCAGGGCGTCGCGGCGGCGGGCGACCGCGTGGACCAGGGAGCGCTGGTGCGGGTTGAGCGAGGTGGCGTCCCAGACCACCGTCGCGCCGGGGACCAGGGCCGCGTCCAGCCGGTCCAGGCCCTCGCGCAGCACGTCCCCGTTGGTGGTCTGGTCGGCGCGCGAGCCCCGGACCTGGCGCAGGTCGTCCAGCGAGAGGTACGTGGCGACCCCCGGCAGGCCCCGGCCGAAGGTGCTCTTGCCGCTGCCCGAGGGCCCGGCCAGCTGGACCAGGCGCGGGAAGTCCCCGGACCGCCACCGCCAGGTCGCGGCGACCGCCTCGTCGGCGGTGGCGAGGCGCCCGGCCGCGTACGCCTCGCGGGCCTGCGCCAGACAGCGCGCGGCGGCCTCCGGCCCCAGGTCGGCGAAAGCCCCGGCCAGCCCGTCCGGCTCCCGCACCTCCTCCGCGTGCAGCGCCGACCACTCGACCTGCTCCCGCGCCCCGGCGGTGTCCGCCAGCACCCCGGACACCGCGTGCAGGACGGACAGGTCGGCGGCGAGCGCCATCCGGGCCAGCCAGGCGCGCCGCTCCTCGTCGGGGTAGGGGCGGTGCAGCCCGGGGGCCAGCCCGACGAGGTCCGCGACGCGGCGGGCGAGCGGCATGCCGAGGGCGGGGGCCAGCAGCGGGGCGAGGGCGGTGCGGCGGGTGCCGTGCAGCAGGGCGGCGAGGACGCCGGCGAGCCGGTCGTCACCGGTGCGGCCGAGGGCGTCGAGGGCGTCGGCGGCGGCCAGGGCGGGCTTCGGGCCGCTCTCCGGACCGGCACCCACCGCCGCCGCCAGCGCTGTCGGGTCGACGGGCGCTCCGGATCGCACCGCCCACAGCGCCGCCGCCGGGCCCAGCCCGTTCTCCACGACCTCCGCGTGCATCCAGTGCGTATCGGTCACCACATGCCCCGGCCGCACCCACTTTCCGACGACGCGCCCGAACAGGGCCGCCGGGAAGCCCGCCGCCGGCCGCACGACGTACCCCTCCTGCCGCCCCGTGTCCGGCTTCAGCGCGCGCAGCGCCTTCGCGTCGAACTCCCCGCGCCACAGCACCGGCGGCGCCGGGATGCCCAGGGAGCGCAGGAACTCCACGGTCCGGTCCCAGCCCAGGCAGCGGTCGCCGTCCCACACGGAGAACCCGTAGAAGTGGCTCTCCAGTGCCTCGTACGCGAGGGAGTGCCGCGCGAACATGTTCTCCCCGCAGATCCGCCACCCCGCCGGGATGCGGGGGCCGACGCGGGCCTGGAGGGCCTTCACCCAGGTCCGGGACGGATGGTGCGCCGAGTCCAGCGAACGGGCGTGCAGCCCGTCCGCGTACAACGTGGTGTTCTCGCCGTCCAGCTTCTCCGTGACGACGACCTCGGTCCCGGCCAGCGCCGCGAGATCCGTCATCCGCACGTCGTCGGAGGTGGCCCCGGGCGACCAGGGCAGATGAGGGGTCCGTGGATAGTGCGTCCGCATGATCTTCCGCCCCCGTGCCGTTGCCGTACCCGGCCCGAAACTGTAGGGGGGGTGAGCACGCGCGTACGACCGAATAATGGGGGAAGAGCGGGGTCCGGGGGCCGTCCGGGGCGCGCCCGCGTTTGACCAGCCACTCGGTAGGGGTAAGATCCCGGGCCCGATTGGCCAGGCCCACAGCCCGTATGGCACACTAGCCAGGTTGCTCGGTTGAGTGTCAATGCTGCGCGCCTCCCGCCGGGAGGACCGGAAGCGAGTCCCACAGTACTCGTCGGCCCCATGCGGGCCGGACGTACGGGAATCTTCCGGGAAGCGTAAGTGGGGCACCGGCCAGGCACCCGGTGGGGTTTCGCCCCCGGCAGCGTGGTCTTCGGCCCGCACCCCCTTGGTTGGGAAATCCTTCGGGACTTCTACGTAGAGGGGATGCGACACGCCCGACCGCGTGGGTCGGAGGTGGAGTTACCGAACCCCGGGTTCCAGAGCGTTAAACGAGAGACAGGACTACTAGTAGCCATGGCGGGACAGAAGATCCGCATCCGGCTCAAGGCCTACGACCACGAGGTCATCGACTCCTCGGCGAAGAAGATCGTCGAGACGGTGACCCGCACTGGTGCGTCGGTCGCGGGCCCGGTGCCGCTGCCCACTGAGAAGAACGTGTACTGCGTCATCAAGTCGCCGCACAAGTACAAGGACTCTCGCGAGCACTTCGAGATGCGCACGCACAAGCGCCTCATCGACATCCTCGACCCCACGCCGAAGACGGTTGACTCGCTGATGCGCCTCGACCTGCCGGCGGGCGTCGACATCGAGATCAAGCTCTGAGGGGACGGCCGAGATGAGCAAGAACATCAAGGGCGTCCTGGGCGAGAAGCTCGGCATGACCCAGGTCTGGGACGAGAACAACCGGGTTGTCCCGGTGACCGTCGTCAAGGCCGGTCCGTGCGTCGTGACGCAGGTCCGCACGAACGACAGCGACGGCTACGAGTCGGTGCAGATCGCCTTCGGCGAGATCGACCCGCGCAAGGTGAACAAGCCCCTCAAGGGTCACTTCGCCAAGGCCGACGTCACCCCGCGCCGCCACCTGGTGGAGATCCGCACTCCTGACGCGAGCGAGTACACGCTCGGCCAGGAGATCAATGCCGAGGTGTTCGAGTCCGGCGTCAAGGTTGACGTCACGGGCAAGAGCAAGGGCAAGGGCTTCGCCGGTGTCATGAAGCGTCACAACTTCCGGGGCCTCGGCGCCGGTCACGGCGTGCAGCGCAAGCACCGTTCCCCCGGTTCGATCGGTGGCTGCGCCACCCCTGGGCGTGTCTTCAAGGGCATGCGCATGGCCGGTCGCATGGGTAACGAGCGCGTCACCACCCAGAACCTGACCATCCACGCGGTTGACGCGGAGAAGGGTCTGCTCCTCATCAAGGGCGCGGTCCCCGGTCCGAACGGCGGCCTCGTCCTGGTCCGTACCGCGGCCAAGGGGGCTTGAGGTAATGAGCACCATTGACATCCTTTCGCCGGCAGGCGACAAGGCCGGTACCGTCGAGCTCCCCGCGGAGATCTTCGACGCGAAGACCAGCGTTCCGCTGATCCACCAGGTCGTCGTCGCACAGCTGGCAGCTGCCCGTCAGGGCACGCACAAGACCAAGTCCCGTGGCGAGGTCCGCGGTGGTGGGCGCAAGCCGTACCGCCAGAAGGGCACCGGCCGCGCGCGCCAGGGTTCGACCCGTGCGCCGCAGTTCGTCGGCGGTGGCGTCGTCCACGGCCCGCAGCCGCGTGACTACTCGCAGCGCACCCCGAAGAAGATGAAGGCCGCCGCCCTCCGCGGTGCCCTCTCCGACCGGGCGCGTCACTCCCGCATCCACGTCGTCACCGGCGTGGTCGAGGGTGGGATCTCCACGAAGGCCGCCAAGACGCTGTTCGGCAAGATCTCGGAGCGCAAGAACCTGCTCCTGGTCGTCGACCGCAACGACGAGGCCGCGTGGCTCTCCGCACGCAACCTGCCCCAGGTGCACATCCTGGAGCCGGGCCAGCTGAACACGTACGACGTGATCGTCTCTGACGACGTGGTCTTCACCCAGGCCGCCTTCGAGTCCTTCGTGTCTGGCCCCCAGACCGCTGAGACCGAAGGGAGCGACGCCTGATGAGCGAGGCGACCGTTACCAGCAAGACCTACTCCGACCCGCGCGACGTTCTCGTCAAGCCGGTTGTCTCGGAGAAGAGCTACGCGCTGCTCGACGAGAACAAGTACACGTTCATCGTCGCGCCGGGCTCCAACAAGACCCAGATCAAGCAGGCCGTCGAGGCGGTCTTCTCGGTCAAGGTCACCGGGGTCAACACGATCAACCGCCAGGGCAAGCGCAAGCGCACCCGCACCGGTTTCGGCAAGCGCGCCGACACCAAGCGCGCCATCGTGACCCTCGCTGAGGGCGACCGTATCGACATCTTCGGCGGCCCGACCTCCTAGTGAGGCCGAGTCGTCCGGAATCGGACGAGGACTGAGAAATGGGTATCCGCAAGTACAAGCCGACGACCCCGGGCCGTCGTGGCTCCAGCGTCGCCGACTTTGTCGAGATCACGCGGTCCACGCCGGAGAAGTCGCTGGTCCGCCCCCTGCACAACAAGGGCGGCCGTAACAACACCGGTCGTGTGACCGTTCGCCACCAGGGCGGTGGCCACAAGCGCGCCTACCGCGTGATCGACTTCCGTCGTCACGACAAGGACGGCGTGCCGGCCAAGGTCGCGCACATCGAGTACGACCCCAACCGCACCGCGCGCATCGCGCTCCTGCACTACGCGGACGGCGAGAAGCGCTACATCATCGCGCCGCGTGGCCTGACGCAGGGCGACCGTGTCGAGAACGGCCCGGCCGCCGACATCAAGCCCGGCAACAACCTGGCGCTGCGCAACATCCCGGTCGGTACGACCATCCACGCCATCGAGCTGCGGCCCGGCGGCGGCGCGAAGTTCGCCCGCTCCGCGGGTGCCTCCGTGCAGCTGCTGGCGAAGGAGGGCACCATGGCCCACCTTCGTATGCCGTCGGGTGAGATCCGCCTGGTCGACGCCCGCTGCCGCGCCACGATCGGCGAGGTCGGCAACGCCGAGCAGTCGAACATCAACTGGGGCAAGGCCGGCCGTATGCGGTGGAAGGGCGTTCGCCCGACCGTCCGTGGTGTCGTCATGAACCCGGTCGACCACCCGCACGGTGGTGGTGAGGGTAAGACCTCCGGTGGCCGTCACCCGGTTTCGCCGTGGGGTAAGAAGGAAGGTCGTACTCGTTCGCCCAAGAAGGCGTCGAACAAGTACATCGTCCGCCGCCGCAAGACGAACAAGAAGCGCTAGGAGCGGGTTTAGATGCCGCGCAGTCTCAAGAAGGGGCCCTTCGTCGACGGCCACCTCGCCAAGAAGGTGGACGTACAGAACGAGGCCGGCACCAAGAACGTCATCAAGACCTGGTCCCGTCGCTCGATGATCGTCCCGGCCATGCTGGGTCACACCATCGCGGTGCACAACGGCAAGATCCACGTCCCGGTGTTCGTCACCGAGTCGATGGTCGGCCACAAGCTCGGCGAGTTCTCGCCGACTCGCACCTTCCGCGGCCACGTCAAGGACGACCGGAAGTCGAAGCGCCGCTAACGCGGGGTGACTGACTATGACTTACACCGAAGGGACAACCATGGAAGCCAGGGCCCAGGCGCGGTACATCCGCGTCACGCCCATGAAGGCCCGCCGCGTGGTGGACCTCATCCGTGGCATGGATGCCACGGAGGCTCAGGCGGTCCTGCGTTTCGCCCCGCAGGCCGCGAGCGTGCCGGTCGGCAAGGTGCTGGACAGCGCCATTGCCAACGCCGCACACAACTACGACCACACCGACGCCTCTTCGCTGGTCATCAGCGAGGCGTACGTGGACGAGGGTCCGACCCTGAAGCGGTTCCGTCCGCGTGCCCAGGGCCGTGCCTACCGGATCCGTAAGCGGACCAGCCACATCACCGTGGTCGTCAGCAGCAAGGAAGGAACCCGGTAATGGGCCAGAAGGTAAACCCGCACGGGTTCCGGCTCGGCATCACCACGGACTTCAAGTCCCGCTGGTACGCCGACAAGCTGTACAAGGACTACGTCAAGGAAGACGTCGCCATTCGTCGCATGATGACGAAGGGCATGGAGCGCGCCGGCATCTCGAAGGTTGAGATCGAGCGCACCCGCGACCGCGTCCGCGTCGACATCCACACCGCTCGCCCGGGCATCGTCATCGGCCGCCGCGGCGCCGAGGCCGACCGCATCCGCGGCGAGCTGGAGAAGCTGACCGGCAAGCAGGTCCAGCTGAACATCCTCGAGGTCAAGAACCCCGAGGTGGACGCTCAGCTGGTGGCCCAGGCCGTCGCCGAGCAGCTCTCCTCCCGCGTCTCCTTCCGCCGTGCCATGCGCAAGAGCATGCAGAGCACGATGAAGGCCGGCGCCAAGGGCATCAAGGTCCAGTGCGGCGGCCGCCTCGGCGGCGCCGAGATGTCCCGCTCGGAGTTCTACCGCGAGGGCCGTGTGCCCCTGCACACGCTCCGCGCGAACGTCGACTACGGCTTCTTCGAGGCCAAGACGACCTTCGGCCGCATCGGCGTGAAGGTCTGGATCTACAAGGGCGACGTCAAGAACATCGCCGAGGTCCGCGCCGAGAACGCTGCTGCCCGTGCGGGCAACCGCCCGGCCCGCGGCGGCGCTGACCGCCCGGCCGGCCGCGGTGGCCGCGGTGGCGAGCGTGGCGGCCGCGGCCGCAAGCCGCAGCAGTCGGCTCCGGCCGCCGAGGCCCCCAAGGCCGAGGCGACCGCCGCTGCTCCGGCTGCTGAGAGCACCGGAACGGAGGCCTGACCGAAATGCTGATCCCCCGTAGGGTCAAGCACCGCAAGCAGCACCACCCGAAGCGCAGCGGCATGTCCAAGGGTGGCACGCAGGTTGCGTTCGGCGAGTACGGCATCCAGGCGCTGACCCCGGCGTATGTGACGAACCGTCAGATCGAGTCCGCTCGTATCGCCATGACGCGTCACATCAAGCGTGGCGGCAAGGTCTGGATCAACATCTACCCGGACCGTCCCCTCACCAAGAAGCCTGCCGAGACCCGCATGGGTTCCGGTAAGGGTTCCCCGGAGTGGTGGATCGCCAACGTCAAGCCCGGACGCGTCATGTTCGAGCTGTCGTACCCCAACGAGAAGATCGCCCGTGAGGCGCTGACTCGTGCGGCCCACAAGCTGCCGATGAAGTGCCGGATCGTCAAGCGCGAGGCAGGTGAAGCGTGATGTCGGCCGGTACCAAGGCGTCCGAGCTGCGCGAGCTGGGCAACGAGGAGCTCCTCAACAAGCTCCGCGAGGCCAAGGAAGAGCTGTTCAACCTCCGTTTCCAGGCGGCGACCGGGCAGCTCGAGAACCACGGTCGGCTCAAGTCCGTCCGTAAGGACATCGCCCGGATCTACACCCTGATGCGCGAGCGCGAGCTGGGCATCGAAACGGTGGAGAGCGTCTGATGAGCGAGAACACTGTGACTGAGACCAAGACCGAGCGCGGCTTCCGCAAGACCCGCGAGGGCCTCGTCGTCAGCGACAAGATGGACAAGACCGTCGTCGTCGCCGTCGAGGACCGCGTGAAGCACGCGCTGTACGGCAAGGTCATCCGCCGTACGAACAAGCTCAAGGCCCACGACGAGCAGAACTCCGCCGGTGTCGGCGACCGCGTCCTCCTGATGGAGACCCGGCCGCTGTCCGCCACCAAGCGGTGGCGCATCGTCGAGATCCTCGAGAAGGCCAAGTAATTCCTGAGGGGGCTTCCCCTCAGGTCAGTTCCGCCAGGCTCGGCAGGGGCACCCGTTAGCGGGGCCCCTGCCGGGAACCGGCAGACGATCAGGAGATAGACGTGATCCAGCAGGAGTCGCGACTGCGCGTCGCCGACAACACGGGTGCGAAGGAAATTCTCACCATCCGTGTTCTCGGTGGCTCGGGTCGCCGCTACGCGGGCATCGGTGACGTCATCGTCGCCACCGTCAAGGACGCGATCCCCGGTGGCAACGTGAAGAAGGGTGACGTCGTCAAGGCGGTCATCGTTCGCACCGTCAAGGAGCGTCGTCGCCAGGATGGCTCGTACATCCGCTTCGACGAGAACGCCGCCGTCATTCTGAAGAACGACGGCGACCCCCGCGGCACCCGTATCTTCGGCCCGGTGGGCCGTGAGCTGCGCGAGAAGAAGTTCATGAAGATCATCTCGCTCGCGCCGGAGGTGCTGTAAGCATGAAGATCAAGAAGGGCGACCTGGTACAGGTCATCACCGGCAAGGACAAGGGCAAGCAGGGCAAGGTCATCGTGGCCTACCCCGCTCAGGACCGCGTCCTCGTCGAGGGTGTCAACCGGGTCAAGAAGCACACCAAGGCCGGCCAGACCGCTCGCGGTTCGCAGACCGGTGGCATTGTGACGACCGAGGCCCCGATCCACGTCAGCAACGTGCAGCTGGTTGTTGAGAAGGACGGCAACAAGGTCGTTACTCGCGTCGGCTACCGCTTTGACGACGAGGGCAACAAGATCCGTGTTGCCAAGCGCACCGGTGAGGACATCTGATGACTACCACCACCGCGCCGCGTCTCAAGACGCGCTACCGCGAGGAAATCGCCGGCAAGCTGCGTGAGGAGTTCTCCTACGAGAACGTCATGCAGATCCCCGGTCTGGTCAAGATCGTGGTCAACATGGGTGTGGGCGACGCCGCCCGCGACTCCAAGCTGATCGACGGTGCCGTCAAGGACCTCACCACGATCACCGGTCAGAAGCCGGCCGTCACCAAGGCCCGCAAGTCGATCGCGCAGTTCAAGCTGCGCGAGGGTCAGCCGATCGGCTGCCACGTCACCCTCCGCGGTGACCGCATGTGGGAGTTCCTGGACCGTACGCTGTCGCTCGCGCTGCCGCGTATCCGTGACTTCCGCGGCCTGTCGCCCAAGCAGTTCGACGGCCGTGGCAACTACACCTTCGGTCTCACGGAGCAGGTCATGTTCCACGAGATCGACCAGGACAAGATCGACCGGGTCCGGGGCATGGACATCACCGTGGTCACCACGGCGACCAATGACGACGAGGGTCGTGCCCTCCTTCGTCACCTCGGCTTCCCGTTCAAGGAGAACTGACCGTGGCGAAGAAGGCTCTGATCGCTAAGGCCGCCCGTAAGCCGAAGTTCGGCGTCCGGGGTTACACCCGGTGCCAGCGCTGCGGCCGGCCCCACTCCGTCTACCGCAAGTTCGGCCTGTGCCGCGTGTGCCTTCGTGAGATGGCTCACCGTGGCGAGCTGCCGGGCGTGACCAAGAGCTCCTGGTAATTCTCCTTCGCCCTTTGGGCGTTGGGAATCACCGGAGACTCTCGGTAAGCATCTGGTCGGCAGGAGTCCGGCCCCGCATGCCGTAGGCTTGCAGGGTTGGGCGCCTGCCGCCCAAGACCGACTTACTACGCCGTAGGTCCCCGCACCGCACCCGTCCCGCCTCTGAGCGGGGAGAGGGATGGCGCATACAGGAAACCCCGGCGAGAGAGGCCGAAGGCCAACTCATGACCATGACTGATCCCATCGCAGACATGCTCACGCGTCTGCGCAACGCGAACTCGGCATATCACGACGACGTCGTGATGCCGCACAGCAAGATCAAGTCGCACATCGCGGAGATCCTCCAGCAGGAGGGCTTCATCACCGGCTGGAAGGTCGAGGACGCCGAGGTCGGCAAGAACCTCGTCCTCCAGCTGAAGTTCGGCCCGAACCGCGAGCGCTCGATCGCCGGCATCAAGCGCATCTCGAAGCCGGGTCTGCGTGTCTACGCAAAGTCCACCAACCTGCCGAAGGTCCTCGGCGGCCTGGGCGTGGCGATCATCTCCACGTCCCACGGTCTCCTGACCGGCCAGCAGGCTCAGAAGAAGGGCGTAGGTGGGGAAGTCCTCGCCTACGTCTGGTAGTCGGGAACGGAGGAATAGCTCATGTCGCGAATCGGCAAGCTCCCCATCCAGGTTCCCGCCGGTGTGGACGTCACCATCGATGGCCGGACGGTCAACGTGAAGGGCCCCAAGGGCACCCTCACGCACACCGTCGCGGCGCCCATCGAGGTCACCAAGGGTGAGGACGGCGTCCTGAACGTCGTCCGCCCGAACGACGAGCGTCAGAACAAGGCCCTGCACGGCCTGTCCCGCACGCTGGTGGCGAACATGATCACCGGTGTGACCCAGGGGTACATCAAGGCGCTCGAGATCAGTGGTGTCGGTTACCGCGTCCAGGCGAAGGGCTCCAACCTGGAGTTCGCCCTGGGCTACAGCCACCCGATCCTGATCGAGGCCCCGGAGGGCATCACCTTCAAGGTGGAGACCCCCACGAAGTTCACCGTCGAGGGCATCGACAAGCAGAAGGTCGGCGAGACCGCGGCCAAGATCCGCAAGCTGCGGAAGCCTGACCCGTACAAGGCCAAGGGCGTCAAGTACGCCGGCGAGGTCATCCGCCGCAAGGTCGGAAAGGCTGGTAAGTAGCCATGGCATACGGCGTGAAGATCGCCAAGGGCGACGCGTACAAGCGCGCGGCTCGCAAGCGGCGCCACATCCGCGTCCGCAAGCACATCTCCGGTTCGCCGGAGCGTCCGCGCCTGGTCGTGACCCGTTCCAACCGCCACATGGTGGCTCAGGTCATCGACGACATCGCGGGCCACACGCTCGCGTCGGCGTCGACCCTGGACGTCTCCATCCGTGGTGGCGAGGGCGACAAGAGCAGCCAGGCCAAGCAGGTCGGCGCCCTGGTCGCCGAGCGTGCCAAGGCCGCAGGCGTCGAGGCCGTCGTGTTTGACCGCGGTGGTAACCAGTACGCCGGGCGGATTGCCGCTCTGGCTGACGCCGCCCGTGAAGCCGGGCTGAAGTTCTAGCCCCGGTTCCTACGCACAGCGGACGTAACAGAGAGAGGTAAATCCAATGGCTGGACCCCAGCGCCGCGGAAGCGGTGCCGGTGGCGGCGAGCGGCGGGACCGGAAGGGCCGTGACGGCGGCGCTGCTGCCGCCGAGAAGACCGCGTACGTCGAGCGCGTCGTCGCGATCAACCGAGTCGCCAAGGTTGTGAAGGGTGGTCGTCGCTTCAGCTTCACCGCGCTGGTCGTGGTGGGCGATGGTGACGGCACCGTCGGTGTCGGTTACGGCAAGGCCAAGGAAGTTCCCGCGGCCATCGCCAAGGGCGTGGAAGAGGCCAAGAAGAACTTCTTCAAGGTCCCGCGTATCCAGGGCACCATCCCTCACCCGATCCAGGGTGAGAAGGCTGCGGGCGTCGTCCTGCTCAAGCCGGCGTCCCCCGGTACCGGTGTGATCGCCGGTGGCCCGGTGCGCGCCGTCCTGGAGTGCGCCGGCGTCCACGACATCCTGTCGAAGTCGCTCGGGTCCTCGAACCCGATCAACATCGTGCACGCGACCGTGGCGGCCCTCCAGGGCCTGCAGCGTCCCGAGGAGATCGCGGCCCGCCGCGGTCTGCCCCTCGAGGACGTCGCCCCCGCGGCTCTGCTTCGTGCGCGTGCGGGAGCGGGTGCGTAATGGCTCGCCTCAAGATCACGCAGACGAAGTCGTACATCGGCAGCAAGCAGAACCACCGCGACACCCTGCGTTCGCTCGGGCTCAAGCGCCTGCACGACGTGGTTGTCAAGGAGGACCGCCCCGAGTTCCGCGGCATGGTGCACACCGTCCGCCACCTCGTGACGGTTGAGGAGGTCGACTGACATGGCGGAGAACAAGCCGCTCAAGGCCCATGACCTCCGGCCTGCCCCGGGCGCCAAGACCGCCAAGACCCGTGTGGGTCGTGGTGAGGCGTCCAAGGGTAAGACCGCTGGTCGTGGCACCAAGGGCACCAAGGCCCGCTACCAGGTTCCGGAGCGCTTCGAGGGTGGGCAGATGCCCCTCCACATGCGTCTCCCGAAGCTCAAGGGCTTCAAGAACCCGTTCCGCACGGAGTACCAGGTCGTGAACCTGGACAAGCTCGCGACGCTCTACCCCGAGGGTGGAGAGGTCACGGTGGCCGACCTGGTCGCCAAGGGTGCCGTGCGCAACAACCACCTCGTCAAGGTCCTCGGACAGGGCGAGATCTCCGTGGCGCTGCAGGTTTCGGTTGACGCCGTCTCCGGCTCCGCCAAGGAGAAGATCACCGCCGCAGGCGGTACCGTCACCGAGCTCGTCTGAGACAACTCGGACACTCAGGTGGCCTGAACATCCGACCGGGGATGCCCTCTCAAATGGGGCATCCCCGGTTGGTCGTTCCTAGGGGGGCATGTACGCCGGTAAGGTGGCGTCCGTTGCTGTGGTATCCCCTGGGCGCACGCGCCCGGGGCTCCTTGGCTTTTACGTATCCGTCGATCCTCAAGACCGTCACCTCTACGCTCTGCGCGGGGGTCGCAGGAGGCACCGTGCTCACCGGCTTCGCCCGGGCGTTCAAGACGCCCGACCTGCGCAAGAAGCTGCTCTTCACTCTCGGCATCATCGTGCTCTACCGGCTCGGGGCCCACATCCCGGTACCGGGCGTGAGCTACGAGAACGTCCAGACCTGTGTTGATCAGGCCAGCAAGGGCAACAACAGCCTCTTCGGCCTGGTGAACATGTTCAGCGGTGGTGCGCTGCTGCAGATCACGATCTTCGCGCTCGGCATCATGCCGTACATCACGGCCAGCATCATTCTCCAGCTGCTGACCGTGGTCATCCCCCGACTCGAGGCGCTCAAGAAGGAGGGGTCGTCCGGCCAGGCGAAGATCACGCAGTACACGCGTTATCTGACCGTCGCGCTCGCCATCCTCCAGGGCACCGGCCTGGTGGCCACCGCCCGCAGCGGCGCCCTGTTCAGCGGCTGCCCGGTCGCCGACCAGATCGTCCCGAACGACTCGCTGTTCACGACGATCACGATGGTCATCACGATGACCGCCGGCACCGCCGCCGTCATGTGGCTCGGTGAGCTCATCACCGACCGCGGCATCGGCAACGGCATGTCGATCCTGATGTTCATCTCGATCGCCGCGACCTTCCCGTCGGCCATGTGGGCCATCAAGACCAGCGGCAAGCTGGCGGACGGCTGGATCGAGTTCTTCACCGTCATCCTGGTCGGCTTCGTCATGGTGGCCCTCGTCGTCTTCGTCGAGCAGGCCCAGCGCCGTATCCCGGTGCAGTACGCGAAGCGCATGATCGGACGCCGTTCGTACGGTGGCACCTCCACCTACATCCCGCTGAAGGTGAACCAGGCGGGTGTGATCCCCGTCATCTTCGCTTCTTCGCTGCTCTACATCCCGGCCCTGATCGTCCAGTTCTCCAACTCCAAGGCGGGCTGGGCCATCTGGATCCAGGACAACCTGACCAAGGGCACCCACCCGTACTACATGACGGCGTACTTCCTGTTGATCGTGTTCTTCGCCTTCTTCTACGTGGCGATCTCGTTCAACCCCGAGGAAGTCGCCGACAACATGAAGAAGTATGGTGGCTTCATCCCGGGTATCCGGGCTGGTCGACCTACTGCCGAGTATCTGAGCTATGTGCTCAACAGGATCACTTGGCCGGGCTCGCTGTACCTGGGTCTGATCGCTCTGGTGCCGACGATGGCGTTGGCAGGCTTCGGTGGCGCTAACCAGAACTTCCCGTTCGGCGGGACGAGCATCCTCATCATCGTGGGTGTGGGTCTGGAGACCGTGAAGCAGATCGAGAGTCAGCTCCAGCAGCGCAATTACGAAGGGTTCCTCCGCTGATGCGAATCGTCCTCGTCGGCCCGCCGGGTGCCGGCAAGGGAACGCAGGCCGCGTACCTTGCCAAGAACCTGTCGATTCCGCACATCTCCACGGGCGACCTCTTCCGCGCCAACATCAGCCAGGGCACCGACCTTGGCAAGCAGGCCCGCGCCTTCATGGACGCGGGGCAGCTGGTGCCGGACGAGGTGACGATCGGGATGGCCAAGGACCGCATGTCCCAGCCGGACGCGGTCAACGGCTTCCTGCTCGACGGCTTCCCGCGCAACGTGGGTCAGGCCGAAGCCCTGGACGTGATGCTCAAGGACGAGGGCGTGAAGCTGGACGCCGTGCTCGACCTGGAGGTCCCCGAGGACGAGGTCGTGAAGCGGATCGCGGGTCGCCGCATCTGCCGCAACGACAGCGCGCACGTCTTCCACGCCACGTACAACCCGCCGAAGACCGAGGGTGTCTGCGACACCTGCGGCGGCGAGCTGTACCAGCGGGACGACGACAGCGAGGAGACGGTGCGTACCCGGCTGGAGGTCTACCACACGCAGACCGAGCCGATCATCGACTACTACCGGGCTCAGGACCTGGTGGTCACCATCTCCGCGCTCGGCAAGGTCACCGATGTGACCGACCGGGCCATGGAGGCGCTGAAGAAGTCCGCGGAGGACTGAGCGCCCATCCCGCAGTACGCGCAGTACAAGCCGGCCGCGGCGTCCTCGGACGCCGCGGCCGACTGCTTGCCGCCGCGTATCGTGGAAGACCCGCCCCCCGTCACCCGTCCCACCGGAAAGGCGCCGCAGCATGGTGCAGATCAAGACCCCCGAGCAGATCGCGAAGATGCGCGAGGCGGGGCTGGTGGTCGCTGCCATCCACGCGGCCACCCGTGAGGCGGCGGTGCCCGGCGCCACCACCCGCGACCTGGACCAGGTCGCCCGCAAGGTGATCGCCGACCACGGTGCGAAGTCGAACTTCCTCGGGTACGGCGGGTTCCCCGCGACCATCTGCACCTCGGTCAACGAGGTCGTCGTCCACGGCATCCCGGACGACAAGACGGTCCTCAAGGACGGCGACATCATCTCCATCGACGCCGGCGCGATCGTGGACGGCTGGCACGGCGACGCCGCGTACACCGCCTTCGTCGGCACGGGGCACGCTCCGGAGCTGGTCGAGCTCTCCCGGGTGACCGAGGAGTCGATGTGGGCCGGCATCGCCGCGATGAAGGTCAACAACCGGCTGGTCGACATCTCGAAGGCGATCGAGTCCTACATCCGCCGCCAGCCCCGTCCCGCCACCGGCAAGTACGGGATCGTCGAGGACTACGGCGGGCACGGCATCGGCACCGAGATGCACATGGACCCGCACCTGCTGAACTACGTCTCCCGCAAGCGCGGCAAGGGCATCAAGCTGGTCCCGGGCGTCTGCCTGGCGATCGAGCCCATGGTCTCGCTGGGCACCCCGCACACCGAGGTGCTGGAGGACGAGTGGACCGTGGTCACCACGGACGGCACCTGGTCCTCGCACTGGGAGCACTCCATCGCCCTCACGGAGCAGGGCCCGCTGGTCCTCACCGCCCCGGACTGCGGCCGCGAGAAGCTGGCGCAGTACGGCGTGGAGGCGGCGCCCGACCCCATCGGCTGATTGGGACCTCCGGGGAGGTCTAAGGATCTCCCCGGGTGGGCAAACTTGACGGATTCGCCTTTGGGAGTCCGCTGACGTAGACTGACTCGTCGGCTCTCGTGCATCCGTGTGTCCACATGCGGGGAACGAAAGTCGATCAAGGTAGCCGATTCGAAGGGCGAAGCGTGGCCAAGAAGCAAGGTGCCATCGAAATTGAGGGCACCGTGATCGAGTCCCTCCCGAACGCCATGTTCAAGGTGGAGCTCCAGAACGGTCACAAGGTCCTCGCGCACATCAGCGGCAAGATGCGTATGCACTACATCCGCATCCTCCCGGATGACCGGGTCGTCGTGGAGCTGTCTCCGTACGACCTGACGCGTGGCCGGATCGTCTACCGCTACAAGTAGATCTTGCCGCCGTCCGCATCCGTGCGGGCGTGGGCACTGACCCGGAGAACCTGACATCCCATGAAGGTCAAGCCGAGCGTCAAGAAGATCTGCGACAAGTGCAAGGTGATCCGCCGTCACGGCCGGGTCATGGTCATCTGCGACAACCTGCGCCACAAGCAGCGCCAGGGCTGACGCACGACCCCCTGCATCTCGCAGTTCGCGCGACGCACGTAACACGTACATACGCAGAATCCGTCCAAGCCACGGCTGACGGCACCTCCGGCGGGGGCCGGGGACCCGGACGTACCACCTCTCCCAGCGAGGGGTCGGCGGTCGGGAGTGGTTCTGCGGAAGACCCCCGACTTAACAACTGGAGCCATTGAATGGCACGCGTTTCAGGTGTTGACATCCCGCGCGAAAAGCGCGTGGAGGTTGCCCTCACCTACGTCTTCGGTATCGGGCGCACCCGGTCCAAGGAGATCCTCGCCGCCTCCGGCGTGAACCCGAACACCCGCGTTCGTGACCTGGCCGAAGAGGACCTGGTCAAGATCCGCGAGTACGTGGACGCCAACCTCCGCACCGAGGGTGACCTCCGCCGCGAGATCCAGGCCGACATCCGCCGCAAGGTCGAGATCGGCTGCTACCAGGGTCTCCGTCACCGCCGCGGTCTGCCGGTCCACGGCCAGCGCACCAGCACCAACGCCCGTACCCGCAAGGGTCCGCGTCGCGCGATCGCCGGCAAGAAGAAGCCCGGCAAGAAGTAGTCCTCAGCGGACGCACTGCGGGCGACCGGCACATCCGGCCTCCGCAGCAACCAGCGGTCTTCGCTGTAGGACCGATCACCTCCCCTCTCCATCTGGAGTCAAGACATGCCCCCCAAGGGTCGTCAGGGCGCAGCCAAGAAGGTGCGTCGCAAGGAAAAGAAGAACGTCGCTCACGGGCACGCCCACATCAAGAGCACGTTCAACAACACGATCGTCTCGATCACGGACCCCACGGGCAACGTGATCTCCTGGGCCTCCGCCGGCCACGTCGGCTTCAAGGGCTCGCGCAAGTCCACCCCCTTCGCCGCGCAGATGGCCGCCGAGTCGGCCGCCCGTCGCGCGCAGGAGCACGGCATGCGCAAGGTCGACGTCTTCGTGAAGGGTCCGGGCTCCGGCCGCGAGACCGCGATCCGCTCCCTCCAGGCCACCGGCCTTGAGGTCGGTTCGATCCAGGACGTCACCCCGACGCCGCACAACGGCTGCCGTCCGCCGAAGCGTCGCCGCGTCTGAGTCGTCACGGCCAGTGATGGCCGTGCGCCAGTAGCGCCGGGTCCGGGCGGTACACCTCTTCCGAGGCGTACCGCCCGTACCCTTGTTACATCTGTCGGGCATCAAATAGTGGGTGCCCCCGACTGAAGGATCACAGCATGCTTATCGCTCAGCGTCCGTCGCTGACCGAAGAGGTCGTCGACGAATTCCGTTCGCGGTTCGTCATCGAGCCGCTGGAGCCGGGCTTCGGCTACACGCTCGGCAACTCCCTGCGCCGCACGCTCCTCTCCTCGATTCCGGGTGCCGCTGTCACCAGCATCCGCATCGACGGTGTCCTGCACGAGTTCACCACCGTGCCGGGCGTCAAGGAGGACGTGACCGACCTCATCCTCAACATCAAGCAGCTGGTCGTCTCCTCGGAGCACGACGAGCCGGTCGTGATGTACCTGCGCAAGCAGGGCCCCGGCCTGGTCACCGCCGCGGACATCGCGCCGCCGGCCGGTGTCGAGGTGCACAACCCGGACCTGGTCCTCGCCACGCTCAACGGCAAGGGCAAGCTGGAGATGGAGCTGACCGTCGAGCGCGGTCGCGGCTACGTCTCCGCCGTCCAGAACAAGCAGGTGGGCCAGGAGATCGGCCGTATCCCGGTCGACTCCATCTACTCGCCGGTGCTCAAGGTCACGTACAAGGTCGAGGCGACCCGTGTCGAGCAGCGCACCGACTTCGACAAGCTGATCGTCGACGTCGAGACCAAGCAGGCCATGCGTCCGCGTGACGCGATGGCTTCGGCCGGTAAGACCCTGGTCGAGCTGTTCGGTCTGGCGCGCGAGCTCAACATCGACGCCGAGGGCATCGACATGGGCCCCTCGCCGACGGACGCCGCGCTCGCGGCGGACCTGGCGCTGCCGATCGAGGAGCTGGAGCTCACGGTCCGCTCGTACAACTGCCTCAAGCGCGAGGGCATCCACTCGGTGGGCGAGCTGGTGGCCCGCTCCGAGGCGGACCTGCTCGACATCCGCAACTTCGGTGCGAAGTCGATCGACGAGGTCAAGGCGAAGCTGGCCGGTATGGGCCTGGCGCTGAAGGACTCGCCTCCCGGCTTCGACCCGACCGCCGCCGCCGACGCCTTCGGCGCCGACGACGACGCGGACGCCGGTTTCGTGGAGACCGAGCAGTACTAGTACGCCTCCCGGCTGGGGTGCCCGTGTGGGTGCCCCGGTCCGGGCGAGGGCTTTTGTCCTCAATCGCCGGACGGGCTTGATTTTCGGGCTGAGGCTCGATGTCCAGTGCGGACGGCGTTTTCACACTTCCGCGCGACGACCGTCGCGTGGGAACTGACACCGGTACCTGATACGGCCGGTGCAGCACACAAGGAGAAACCCATGCCGAAGCCCGCCAAGGGTGCCCGTCTGGGCGGCAGCGCCGCGCACGAGAAGCTTCTTCTCAACAACCTCGCGAAGTCGCTGTTCGAGCACGGCCGCATCACCACGACCGAGGCCAAGGCCCGCCGCCTGCGTCCGGTCGCGGAGCGTTTCATCACCAAGGCGAAGAAGGGCGACATCCACAACCGTCGCCTGGTGCTGGAGTCGATCACGGACAAGGGCGTCGTCCACACGCTCTTCACCGAGATCGCCCCGCGCTACGAGAACCGCCCCGGTGGTTACACCCGCATCACCAAGATCGGCAACCGTCGTGGCGACAACGCCCCGATGGCCGTCATCGAGCTGGTCGAGGCGCTGACCGTGGCGCAGCAGGCCACCGGTGAGGCCGAGGCCGCCACCAAGCGTGCGGTCAAGGAAGACGCGGCCAAGAAGGACGAGACCCCGGTCGAGTCCGTCGAGGACGCGCAGGACGCCTGAGCGTTCCGGAACCACTGAACGGGTCCGCATCACCCTCCGGGGCGGTGCGGGCCCGTTCGGCTGTGCGGGATCTTGAGAGGATGCGCTGGTGAGTGACGAGGTGGAGCCCGGCTCCGTACGGGTACGGCTGGACCTGGCCTATGACGGCAAGGACTTTTCGGGCTGGGCGAAGCAGACCGCGCGGCGGACGGTCCAGGGCGAGATCGAGGATGCGCTGCGGACCGTGACCCGCTCCTCACGCACGTACGACCTGACGGTGGCCGGCCGCACCGACGCCGGGGTGCACGCCCGGGGCCAGGTCGCCCACGTCGACCTGCCGGAAGAGGTGTGGGCCGAGCACGCCGAGAAGCTGTTGCGGCGGCTCGCCGGGCGGATGGCCCCCGATGTGCGGGTCTGGCGGATCGCGGAGGCACCGCCGGGGTTCAACGCCCGGTTCTCCGCGCTGTGGCGCCGGTACGCGTACCGCGTCGCCGACCGCCCCGGCGGCGTCGACCCCCTCGTCCGGGGCCATGTGCTCTGGCACGACCGGCCGCTGGACGTGGCCGCGATGAACGCGGCGGCTGCGCGGATGACCGGGGAGCACGACTTCGCGGCGTACTGCAAGAAGCGCGAGGGCGCGACGACCATCCGGACCCTCCAGAAGCTGCACTGGGTGCGGGACGGGGCGACCGGGATCATCACCGGGACCGTGCAGGCGGACGCCTTCTGCCACAACATGGTGCGTGCCCTGGTCGGGGCGATGCTCTTCGTCGGCGACGGGCGGCGCCCCGACCCGTGGCCGGCCGAGGTGCTGGCCGCCGGGGTGCGCGACCCCGGGGTGCACGTGGTGCGGCCGCACGGGCTGACGCTGGAGGAGGTCGCGTATCCGGCGGACGAGCTGCTGGCGGCGCGTGCGGTGGAGGCGCGGAACGTACGGACGCTGCCGGGCGCCGGCTGCTGCTAGGGGTGTCTTGCCGGTCAGGCCGTGCCAGGCGTCGTGGACCCGGCTCCGACCCCCTAGGTGGTTGTGATGTCGGCGGCGGCCGACGCCTGGACCTCGCCGCGATGGCGGATCCGTCCGAACGTGTAGTCCGTCAGGGCGTTGCCGGTCGTGTACACGTCCTTGTCGGCCTTGGTGGCGTTCCGGCCGTCCGTGAAGCCGCCGACCGTGAAGTACGCGTACCGGCCGTACGAATTGGCCGTGCGGCGGCAGATCACGCCGTCGCGGCAGAAGACCGGGACGCCCGACCCGCTCAGCGAGGCCAGCCCGCCGGTCGCCAGCCGCGCGGTCCGCTTCGCCTGGGCCTCCGTGTCGAAGACCGCGATGCCGACGGTGACCGCCACGCCGTCCTTGCTGTACGTCGCCCGGATGACCTGGTCGCAGCCGTTGGCGGTGAGGATCGCGCCCAGCGCGCCCTGGGTGGTCGCCGCGCACTGCTTGGTGCGGTGGGTCGCGCCCCTGGCGTACGTACGGCCTCCGGCGGTCAGCTCGTCGTCGGGGAAGAAGGCGTCGACGTCGACCGGCAGCCGGTCCTTCTTCACGTCGGCTATGTAGTCCCGGGGGTCCGGCGGGGGCGGGGGCGCCACCGAGGAGAAGGACGGGTCGGGCGCGGGGAGACCGGTCGGCAGCTCGTCCGCCGTGGGCAGCTCGCCGGCGTGCTTCCCGGCCCGGCCGCCGGAGCCGTTCGCGGAGATCACCGCGGTCGCCACGACCGCGGCGACGGCCGCCGTGGCGAGGGCGCCGCCGCCGATCAGCAGCCACTTCCTGCGCCTGGCGCGGGCCGCGGAGGCGTCGGCCAGGGCTTCCCAGTCGGGAGTGCCGCTGTTCCCGGGCCTGTCGTCGGGCCCCTGGAAGGGCCCCCCGTCCCCAAAGCTCATGCCGCGCATCCTAGACGCCGCGTAATCCGGTTGGGTCAACCCCGCGGTGCCCGTGACAATGCTCTGCATGGGACATCTCGAAGCGGGCCACCTTGAGTACTACCTTCCGGACGGGCGGGTGCTGCTCGGCGATGCCTCGTTCCGGGTGGCCGACGGTGCCGTCGTCGCCCTCGTGGGGGCGAACGGCGCCGGGAAGACGACGCTGCTGCGGCTGCTCGCCGGGGAGCTCCAGCCGCACGGCGGTTCGGTGTCGGTGAGCGGCGGGCTCGGCGTGATGCGCCAGTTCGTGGGCTCGGTCCGCGACGAGCGCACCGTCCGCGACCTGCTGGTCTCCGTCGCGCAGCCCCGTATCCGGGAGGCCGCGCTCGCCGTGGACCGGGCCGAGGAACGCATCCTCACCGTGGACGACGAGGCCGCGCAGATGGCGTACGCGCAGGCGCTGAGCGACTGGGCGGAGGCGCGCGGCTACGAGGCCGAGACGGTCTGGGACATGTGCACCGTGGCCGCGCTGGGCGTCCCGTACGAGAAGGCGCAGTGGCGCGAGGTGCGCACGCTGTCCGGCGGCGAGCAGAAGCGGCTGGTCCTGGAGGCGCTGCTGCGGGGCCCCGACGAGGTGCTGCTCCTGGACGAGCCGGACAACTACCTGGACGTCCCCGGCAAGCGGTGGCTGGAGGAGCGGCTGAGGGAGACCCGTAAGACGGTGCTCTTCGTCTCCCACGACCGGGAGCTGCTGTCCCGCGCCGCGCAGAAGATCGTCAGCGTGGAGCCCGGCCCGGCCGGCAGCGACGTCTGGGTGCACGGCGGCGGCTTCGACACGTACCACCAGGCCCGCAAGGAGCGGTTCGCCCGCTTCGAGGAACTGCTGCGGCGCTGGGAGGAGGAGCACAAGCGGCTGAAGGCGCTCGTGCACCGGCTGCGCCAGCAGGCGGCGATCAGCCCCGACATGGCGAGCCGCTACCACGCGATGCAGACCCGCTTCCGGAAGTTCGAGGAGGCGGGCCCGCCGCCGGAGCCGCCGCGGGAGCAGGACATCCGGATGCGGCTGCGCGGCGGCCGGACCGGGGTGCGCGCGGTGACCTGCGAGGGGCTGGAGCTGACCGGCCTGATGAAGCCGTTCGACCTGGAGGTCTTCTACGGGGAACGGGTCGCGGTCCTCGGCTCCAACGGGTCCGGCAAGTCGCACTTCCTGCGGCTGCTCGCGGGCGAGCCCGTCGCGCACACGGGGCAGTGGAAGCTCGGTGCGCGGGTGGTCCCCGGGCACTTCGCGCAGACCCACGCCCACCCGGAGCTGCTGGGCCGCACGCTGGTCGACATCCTGTGGACGGAGCACGCGAAGGACCGGGGCGGCGCGATGTCCGTGCTGCGCCGCTACGAGCTGGAGCGGCAGGGGGACCAGGCGTTCGAGAAGCTGTCCGGCGGTCAGCAGGCCCGGTTCCAGATCCTGCTCCTGGAGCTGACCGGCACGACCGCGCTGCTGCTGGACGAGCCGACGGACAACCTGGACCTGGAGTCGGCGGAGGCGCTGCAGGACGGTCTGGAGGCGTACGAGGGCACGGTGCTCGCGGTGACGCACGACCGGTGGTTCGCCAAGAGCTTCGACCGCTATCTGGTCTTCGGCTCGGACGGGGTCGTCCGCGAGACCTCGGAGCCGGTGTGGGACGAGCGGCGGGTCGAGCGGGCGCGGTAGGGGCGCGTTTTGACCCGTCCGGGGCCGGACCGGTAGTCTCGACCTTTGTTGTACGCATGGGCTGCGTCCTCGTGGCGCGCGGAGCCCCTGCGTAAGTTCTCTGGAGCAGTTACCAGTGGCTCGCATACGGGCGTCGTCCCGGCATTGTGTGCCCCAGCTGCATGATCGCTTCAGAGGTGTCGTGTGTCTGGACCCCATCCACTGAAGAAGCGAAGGCTACGAAGTGCGTACGTACAGCCCCAAGCCCGGCGATGTGACCCGTCAGTGGCACATCATTGACGCGCAGGACGTCGTCCTGGGCCGTCTCGCCACCACGGCTGCGAACCTCCTGCGAGGCAAGCACAAGGCGATTTACGCCCCCCACATGGACATGGGCGACTTCGTCATCATCATCAACGCCGACAAGGTTCACCTGTCCGGCAACAAGAAGACCCAGAAGATGGCGTACCGCCACTCCGGGTTCCCGGGTGGTCTGCGTTCCGTGCGCTACGACGACCTCCTCGCGAACAACCCCGAGAAGGCCGTCGAGAAGGCCATCAAGGGCATGATCCCCAAGAACTCCCTGGGCCGCCAGATGATCTCGAAGCTGAAGGTCTACGCGGGTGACCAGCACCCGCACGCTGCGCAGCAGCCGGTTCCGTACGAGATCACCCAGGTCGCGCAGTAGTCCCGGCCTCCCCCCAAAGACATAAAGAAAGATCTGAGGAGAATCGTGGCCGAGACCACTGTTGAGACCGTCGAGGGCACCGAGGGCGAGGAGACCTTCGCCGAGGTGACCACCTTCGAGTCCGAGGTCCCCGTCGAGGGTGAGTACACCTCCGAGTCGCTCGCCGGCCGCTTCGGCGACCCGCAGCCCGCCGCCGGCCTGGGCCGTCGCAAGAACGCCATCGCCCGCGTCCGGATCGTTCCGGGCACCGGCAAGTGGAAGATCAACGGGCGCACCCTTGAGAGCTACTTCCCGAACAAGGTGCACCAGCAGGAAGTCAACGAGCCCTTCAAGGTGCTCGAGCTCGACGGCCGTTACGACGTCATCGCCCGCATCGCGGGTGGCGGCGTCTCGGGTCAGGCCGGCGCCCTGCGCCTGGGCGTGGCCCGCGCGCTGAACGAGGCGGACGTGGACAACAACCGCGCGACCCTGAAGAAGGCCGGCTTCCTCTCCCGCGACGACCGTGCGGTCGAGCGCAAGAAGGCCGGTCTCAAGAAGGCCCGCAAGGCCCCGCAGTACAGCAAGCGCTAAACCGCCTGCTCACCCGCGTTACCGTTCGCCCCGGCGGCACCTCTCGTGCTGCCGGGGCGTTCGTTTATCGACATCCTCGGGCATATAACGGCATAAGGCGTTCATAGGCTTGTTGGTTGCATGATCTGATCTTTTGCGTTTCGGAGCACTTTCGGAGGACACCAGTGGGACGACTCTTCGGCACGGACGGCGTGCGCGGTGTCGCCAATGCGGACCTGACGGCCGAGCTCGCGCTCGGCCTCTCGGTGGCCGCGGCACACGTACTGGCCGAGGCGGGCACCTTCGAGGGCCATCGGCCGACGGCCGTGGTGGGCCGCGACCCGCGCGCCTCCGGAGAGTTCCTGGAGGCCGCCGTGGTGGCCGGCCTGGCCAGCGCGGGCGTCGACGTCCTGCGCGTCGGCGTGCTGCCGACCCCGGCCGTGGCCCACCTGACCGGCGCGCTCGGCGCCGACATCGGGGTCATGCTCTCCGCCAGCCACAACGCCATGCCGGACAACGGTGTCAAGTTCTTCGCCCGGGGCGGCCACAAGCTCGCCGACGAGCTGGAGGACCGCATCGAGACGGTGTACGAGCAGCACCGCACCGGAGAACCGTGGACCCGCCCGACCGGGGCCGGCGTCGGCCGCGTCACGGACTACGTGGAGGGCTTCGACCGGTACGTCGCCCACCTCATCGGCGTCCTCCCGAACCGGCTCGACGGCCTGAAGGTCGTCCTGGACGAGGCGCACGGCGCCGCCGCCCGCGTCTCGCCCGAGGCGTTCGCCCGCGCCGGGGCCGAGGTCGTCACGATCGGTGCCCAGCCGGACGGGCTGAACATCAACGACGGCTGCGGCTCCACGCACCTGGAGCTCCTGCGCGCCGCCGTAGTGGAGCACGGCGCGGACCTGGGCATCGCGCACGACGGCGACGCCGACCGCTGCCTGGCCGTGGACGCGGCGGGCGAGGAGGTCGACGGCGACCAGATCCTCGCCGTGCTGGCCCTCGCCATGCGCGAGGCCGGGCAGCTGCGCCGGGACACCGTGGTCGGCACCGTGATGTCGAACCTCGGCTTCAAGCTGGCCATGGAGCGCGAGGGCATCCAGCTCGTCCAGACGGCCGTCGGCGACCGCTACGTCCTGGAGTCCATGAAGGCCGAGGGCTTCGCGCTGGGCGGCGAGCAGTCCGGCCACGTGATCGTCCTGGACCACGCCACGACCGGCGACGGCACCCTGACCGGCCTGATGCTCGCGGCCCGGGTCGCCGCGACGGGCCGCTCGCTCGCCGAGCTGGCCGGGGTCATGGAGCGCCTGCCGCAGGTCCTGGTCAACGTCCCGGACGTCGACAAGTCCCGCGTGCACACCTCGCAGGAGGTGGCCGCCGCCGTCGCGGAGGCCGAGCGCGAGCTCGGCGCCACCGGCCGCGTGCTGCTGCGCCCCTCGGGCACGGAGCCGCTGGTGCGGGTCATGGTCGAGGCGGCGGACATCGAGCAGGCCCGCACGGTGGCGGGGCAGCTCGCGGACGTCGTGAAGTCGGCGCTGGGCTGACGCTCCCGGGGGCGGGTGCGCGGTGCGCCCGCCCCTCAGCCCGCCGGCGCGGTGGGCTTCGTGTGGGCCCGCTGACGGGCCCGCTGGTGGCGGCGGGTCGTCCGCCACAGCGCCTTCTGCGCCAGCAGCGTCAGCGTGCCCGCGAGCACGATCCCGCCGAGGTTCGCCAGCAGCTGCTGGACGGACCCGGTCATCTGGCCGTAGTCCCGGTAGCTGAAGGCCACCGCCGCGTTGGCGGCCGCGGGCACGGTGGTCACGGAGATGGCGACCCCGATGAGCGCGCCGGACTTCGCCGAGGTCAGCGAGAGCGTCCCGGCGATGCCGGCGAGGAACGCCACGACGAACGACATCCAGTCCGGCTGCCAGACGAACGCGGTGTTGGGCCGTTTGGCCTCGATCATCGCGGCGTCGAACAGCCCGAAGACGTCCATCAGCCAGGCGAAGCCCACGGTCAGCAGCATCGCCGCGGCGAACCCGCCGATCAGCGCGGTCAGCGAACGGCCCACCAGGCGCGGGGCGCGCTGCACCAGCGCCGTCGAGATCCCGGCGAGCGGCCCGAACTCGGGGCCCACCGCCATCGCGCCCACGATCAGGATCGCGTTGTCGAGCATCACCCCGCAGGCGGCGAGCATCGTCGCGACGGCGAGGAACGCGACATAGGTGGCGCTGAACGTCGAGTCGTCGTGCGTGGCCTCGACCAGCTCCTCCCAGAGCACCGCGTCCGAACCCTCGCCCGGCGCGGCCTCTTCCGCCCGGTCGGCGCGCGTGGAGAGCGTCAGGTCCATGTTCTCGACGGTGATCGCCCCGAACTCGTCGAGACCGAGCCGGCGCAGCGCCGCGATCAGCTCGTCGCCCGCCTCGCGCGCCACGTCGCACAGCACCACGTCGCCCACCGGGTCGCGCGAGACGCCCGGCAGCACCGCGAGGTGTGCCGTGCCGACGGTCCGCTCCAGCAGGCCCGTCACCTCGTCCGTGCGGTCGGCGGGGACGAGCAGGCGCAGATGCAGCACGGAGCAACCCTTCCGGAGGTCAGAGCTTGCGCAGGGACAGCCGCTGGACCTTGTGGTCCGGCCCCTTGCGGAGCACCAGCGTGGCACGTCCGCGGGTGGGCGCCACGTTCTCCACGAGATTGGGCCGGTTGATGGTGCGCCACATGGTGGCCGCGTACTCCATCGCCTCGGCCTCGGAGACCTGGGTGTACTTGCGGAAGTACGAGGACGGGTCCTGGAACGCCGTCTCACGCAGCTTCCGGAAGCGGCTGAGGTACCAGGTCTCGATGTCCTCCGGTTTGGCGTCCACGTACACGCTGAAGTCGAAGTAGTCGGCGAGCCCGACCCTGGTGCGGCCGTCCTTGCCGGGCAGGGCGGGCTGGAGGACGTTCAGCCCCTCCACGATCAGGATGTCCGGGCGGCGCACGGTGAGGCGTTCGCCGGGGACGATGTCGTAGATCAGGTGGGAGTAGACGGGGGCGGTGACCTCGTCCTTGCCCGCCTTGATGTCGGCGACGAAACGGGTGAGGGCGCGCCGGTCGTACGACTCCGGGAACCCCTTGCGGGACATCAGGCCGCGTGCGTGGAGCTCCTTCATCGGCAGCAGGAACCCGTCGGTGGTGACCAGCTCGACCCGGGGGTGCTCGGGCCAGCGGGCCAGCAGCGCCTGGAGGATGCGCGCGGTGGTGGACTTGCCCACGGCGACGCTGCCCGCGACGCCTATGACGAACGGGGTGCCGCGCTGCGCGCCCTGCCCGTTGCCCGCGTCGCCGAGGAAGGTGTTGAGCGCGCCGCGCAGCCTGGAGGTGGCCTGGACGTACAGGTTCAGCAACCGTGAGAGGGGGAGGTAGACGTCCCGCACCTCGTCGAGGTCGATGACGTCGCCGAGCCCGCGCAGCCGCTCCACCTCTGCTGCGGTCAGCGGCAGCGGCGTCTTGTCGCGCAGCGCGCTCCACTCCGCGCGGGAGAGGTCGACGTACGGCGTCGCCGCGTGCTCGGCGCGTCGGGGGCTCCGTGCGGGTGAAGTGATCACGTACTCATTGTCGCGGGAGTTCCACGGGAGCGGGGGGTGGGCTCGGTCACGTGGGGGAGCGGGCCCACCGGTGCGGGGCCGGTTCCGGGGTGCTGGTAGCCTGCCCGCTCGTCTTTTCCGTACGGAGTGAAGAGGTGCGCATGACATCAGGCAGAACCGGTGCCGTGGCCGCGCTCGCGGGGGCTCTCGCCCTCTCGGCGCTCACGGCTCCGACGGCGCGGGCCGCCGACACCGGCACGGTGTCGGGGATCGTCGTCAACGGGGGCAAGCCGATCGTGGTGGGGACCATCGATGTGAAGAGCGTGCCGGTCTCGTACCGGGTCAGCCTTCCCGCCGGTTACAGCGCCGCCGACCCCTACACCTGGAACGCCGGGCCGTACCTGTATCACGGGACCACGGCCGCCAAGGGGGCGGCGGGCGGCATCGGGATGAGCGAGTACGGCTGTTACGAGGTGACCGAGAGGGTCGCGCAGTGCGCGGGCACCCTGTCCGTCGACCCCCGCTACGACCTGGCCGCGAACAGCGACGCGACCGCGTGGACGGTCGGCTACGGAGTCGTGCTCTTCGGCAACGACGACGACATCAGGTCCGAGAAGCACGTGGGCACGTCCGGCCGCGTCCAGATCCGCCGCTATGCCAAGGCCACCGTCAACGCCGCGCCCGAGCCGGTGGCGAAGGGGAAGCCGATCACCGTGACCGGCACCCTCAAGCGGGCGGACTGGGTGAAAGACACGTACACCGGTGTGGCGGACGCGTCCGTCCAGCTCCAGTTCCGGCCCAAGGGCACTACGTCGTACAACACCGTGAAGACCGTGCGGTCGAGCTCCACGGGCGCGCTGAAGGCGACCGTCACCGCGACCCTCGACGGGGACTGGCGGTGGAGCTTCGGCGGCTGGTCCACCACGGGCAGCGCGGTGTCCTCCGGTGACTACGTCGATGTGAGCGGCGCGGGCGGCAACGTCAGGGAGATGCGCGCACGGCCCTGGTGACCTGCGACGATGTGGCCGGGTGCGCTTCGGGGCGCCCGGCCCACTTCTCGTCGGCGCCGGGTTGGGCAATCCGGAAGAAGCAAAGCGGGCGGTTCGTCAGCAGTCTCTTCGTACACGTATGTGTTTCTCGAAGGGACCTCGTATGGATCACTCAGGAATGCCAGGAATGACGGGGATGCCCGGGATGGAGTCCACCGCGTCGACGGTGGACACCCTGGGGGCCGTCCTGTTCATCGGCTGGGCCGTCGCGATGTGGGCCGCCGTCGCCGTGCTCGCGGTCGGCAACAGGCGGCCGGTGCGGCCGTGGGTGTACAAGGTCGCCGTCGCGCTCATCGGGATCGGCGTCGTCGGCCAGATCGGCCATTTCCAGGAGCACGTCGCCCAGGCCGCGTACTGGATCGGGCACCCCTACGACCCGGCGTGGATGACGCCGTGGGGCAACAGCTTCTCGCGCGGGTTCGGGCAGATCGACGCGAGCAAGCCCTCGCTCGGGATGGAGATCCTGCATCTGATCGGGAACTTCATCTTCCTCGCCGGGCTGGTCGGCATCGTGCAGATCACGCACCGGGTCGCCGGGCAGCTGAAGTCCCGCAAGTGGGCCCGGATGGGCGTCTGGATGCAGGGCATCCACGGCCTGGAGCACGTCGTGCTGACCGCCTCCGTCGCGCTCGGCGCGAGCCGGGCCATCGGCCTGTCGACCTGGTTCGGCGCCATCGAGCCCGGCCCGGCGCTGGCGACGTACCGGATCTGGTGGCACTTCGTGGCCAACGCCGTCGGCACGGCCATCCTCGGGATCGCCGTGTACCACCTGTGGAAGGAGAAGCGGGCGGTCAGGGCGAGCTACGGCCTCACGGAGGACGCCCCGGCCGTGGCGGCCCCCGCCGAGGAGGGCCCCGCGCGCACCCTCGAACCGGCGGGGCGCCCCTGACCGTGGCTCCGCGCACGCCGACCGTACGGAACAGAGCCGGCCGGGCACCCCGAGAGGTGTCCGGCCGGTCGTCCGTGCGGGGCGGGTCAGTCCGTCCCGGCCTCCATCGCCGCGCGGTCCAGCATCTCGTCCTGGTCCGAGACCTCGCCGCGCGAGGCGATGGCCTCGGCGCCGCCCTCGGGGAGCTGGCCGATCAGGCCGGTGGCGGCGGCCTGGGCCGCGCCGATGGCCGGGTTCGCGGTGCCGATCATGCCGAGGCCCGCGTACTGCTCCAGCTTGGCGCGGGAGTCCGCGATGTCCAGGTTCCGCATGGTGAGCTGGCCGATGCGGTCGACCGGGCCGAAGGCGGAGTCCTCGGTGCGCTCCATGGACAGCTTGTCCGGGTGGTAGCTGAAGGCCGGGCCCGTGGTGTCGAGGACCGAGTAGTCCTCGCCGCGCCGCAGCCGCAGGGTGACCTCGCCGGTGACGGCCGTACCGACCCAGCGCTGGATCGACTCGCGGACCATCAGCGCCTGCGGGTCCAGCCAGCGGCCCTCGTACATCAGCCGGCCGAGGCGGCGGCCCTCGTTGTGGTACTGGGCGAGGGTGTCCTCGTTGTGGATGGCGTTGACCAGGCGCTCGTACGCGGCGTGCAGCAGGGCCATGCCGGGGGCCTCGTAGATGCCCCGGCTCTTGGCCTCGATGATCCGGTTCTCGATCTGGTCGGACATGCCCAGGCCGTGGCGGCCGCCGATGGCGTTCGCCTTCAGGACCAGGTCGACGGCGGTCTCGAACTTCTCGCCGTTGATCGTGACCGGGCGGCCCTGGTCGAAGCCGATCGTGACGTCCTCGGTCTCGATCTCGACCGACGGGTCCCAGAACCGCACGCCCATGATCGGCTCGACGGTCTCCACGCCGGTGTTCAGGTGCTCCAGCGTCTTGGCCTCGTGGGTGGCGCCCCAGATGTTGGCGTCCGTGGAGTACGCCTTCTCGGTGCTGTCCCGGTAGGGCAGGCCGTGGGCGACCAGCCACTCCGACATCTCCTTGCGGCCGCCGAGCTCCGTCACGAACTCCGCGTCCAGCCAGGGCTTGTAGATGCGCAGGTGCGGGTTGGCCAGCAGGCCGTAGCGGTAGAACCGCTCGATGTCGTTGCCCTTGAACGTGGAGCCGTCGCCCCAGATCTGGACGTCGTCCTCCAGCATCGCCCGCACCAGGAGCGTGCCGGTGACCGCGCGGCCCAGCGGCGTCGTGTTGAAGTACGCCCGGCCGCCCGAGCGGATGTGGAACGCCCCGCACGTCAGCGCGGCCAGGCCCTCCTCGACAAGAGCGGCGCGGCAGTCGACCAGGCGGGCGAGCTCGGCGCCGTACGTCTTGGCGCGGCCCGGGACCGAGGCGATGTCGGGCTCGTCGTACTGGCCGATGTCGGCGGTGTAGGTGCACGGGACGGCACCCTTGTCGCGCATCCACGCGACCGCGACCGAGGTGTCGAGGCCGCCCGAGAAGGCGATGCCGACGCGTTCGCCGGTGGGCAGGGAGGTGAGGACCTTGGACATAGGAAGATTATGCATCATCTCGCATGATCATGCAACGTGCGTGCGCAGACCCTTCCTGGAATACCCCTAGGGGGTATACGGTTGAGGTGGTGGGTACGGGAAACCCGTCCCGTACCGCCCGACGGAGGGAAGCGCCATGGACCACGTCCACCACCACGGTCACGCCACCTGGCGGATGGCGGCGCAGGCCACCCTGCACTGCCTCACCGGCTGCGCGATCGGCGAGGTCCTCGGCATGGTGATCGGCACGGCGGCCGGGCTGCACAACGGTGCGACCGTGGCCCTCTCCATCGCCCTGGCCTTCGTCTTCGGTTACGCGCTGACCATGCGCGGGGTCCTGAAGGCGGACGTCCCCCTGCGGCAGGCGCTGAAGGTGGCACTCGCCGCCGACACGCTCTCGATCGCGGTCATGGAGCTCATCGACAACACCGTCATGGTCACCATCCCCGGGGCCATGGACGCGGGCCTCGCGGACCTTCTCTTCTGGGGCGCGCTCGCCGGCTCACTGGCCCTCGCCTTCGTCATCACCACACCGGTCAACCGCTGGATGATCGGACGCGGCAAGGGCCACGCCGTGGTGCACGCCTACCACTGAGGGCTCACGGGCTCACTTCCGCCAGAACAGGTGGTGCGTCACCCCGCTCGGGCTCGGCACCACGTCCAGGTGGAAGCGGTCGCGCAGGTCGTCCGGCGAGTCCCACAGCCGCATCCCCGTCCCGAACTTCACCGGAGACACCGCCACGTGCAGGGTGTCGACCAGACCGGCGTCCAGGAACTCCCTGATGGTCGAGACCCCGCCGCCGAGCCGGACGTCCTTGCCCCCGGCCGCCTCCCGGGCCCGGGCGAGGACGTCGGCGGGCTCGCCGGCCACGAAGTGGAACGTGGTGTCGGACAGCGTGAAGGAGGGCCGCGTGTGGTGCGTCAGGACGAACACCGGCGTGTGGAACGGCGGCTCGTCACCCCACCAGCCCTGCCACTCGTGGTCCTCCCACGGCCCGCGCTGCGGCCCGAACTTGTTGCGGCCCATGATCTCGGCGCCGATGTTGTGCGAGAAGTCCCGCGTCATGTAGTCGTCCAGGCCCCGGCTCCCGCCCGGGTCGGTCCGGTTCGGCCAGCTCGCCGTCGCCCCGGCCCAGGAGAACATCTGCCCCGGGTCGACATGGCCGAAGGGCCGCTCCAGGGTCTGGTTCTCCCCGCAGGCGACGCCGTCGGCGGAGACGGTGAAGTTCTGGACCTTCAGCAGTTGCGTCATGGGTGCTCTTCTCCCGGTGATGGGTGGCAACGCAAGGGGTGACTCCTCGGACGGCCCGGACTCATCGCCGTACGCCGTTCCGATGCCCCGTCCCACCGTAAGGGGCTGCGGCCGGCGTGCCCGGCAGGCTCAGATCCACAGCTGCGCCTTCATCAGCAGATGGCCGTGGAGCAGGGTGAGGTCCGGGTGCGGGGGGCTGCCGCGGCGGGTGGCCAGGTAGAACGTGTTCAGCGGGGGGATCTCGGGTTCGATGAGCGGGGTGACGGTGCCGTCGGCCAGTTCCTCCGCGCACAGGTACGTGGGCAGGACGGAGATGCCGGCCGAGGACTTGACCGCTGCCAGGGCGCCACGCAGGTCGGGGATGACCAGGGCGGGCGGAGTGGTGAGGGAACGGTCGAAGACCGTGTGCCAGTAGCGGCGGATGATCGGCAGGGACTCCGCGTAGCTGATCATCGGGACGTCGCCCAGGACGTCCGGGCCCTCGGCCGCGAGGCGGTCCAGGGGGAGGCGGGCGCCCAGTTCCGCCGAGGCGACCAGCACGAACTCCTCGTCGACCAGCGGGGTCGCCGTCACCCGGCGGCCGCGCGGGCGGACCGTCGAGATGACGAGGTCGAACTCGTCGTCCTCCAGGCGGTCGAGGAGGTCGTCGGACAGCCCGAAGGTGAAGGTGAGCCGCATGCCCTCCGCCGCGAGGTCGCTGACGGCCGGGATGACACGCGTCGTCGTCAGCTCGACGGGGCCGGCCACGGTCAGCGGGCGGGCGGCCGGGTCGTCGCCGAAGGCGCGGTCCACGGCGTGGGTCAGCAGGTCGATGGGGCCCTGGACCTCGCGGATCAGGCCGTCGGCGGCCTGCGTGGGCTGCGCGCCGTGGGGGAGGCGTTCGAAGAGCGGGCGGCCCATCGCCTGCTCCAGGTTGCGGATCTGATGCGTGACCGCGGGCTGGGAGAGCCCCAGTTGATGAGCCGCCTTGGTGAACGAACCGAGCCGGTAGACGGCGACGAACGTGCGCACCCAGCCGAGTTGTACCGACAAGCCGTCCCCCCGGAAGCGTTGTCCCGGTCCGGTGCGGCCGGACCGGCGGTGCGTACGACCCTACGTCAGCGGGGTCCGCCGCAGGGCCGGGTGGGTGCCCCGGGGGGCACCCACCCGCGCGCCGCGCGGTCAGCGGGCGGCGAGCTCCTCGACGACCAGCTCCGCGACCCGGGCGGCGGACGCCGGGTTCTGTCCGGTCACCAGGCGCTGGTCGGCGACCGCGTGCGGGGCGAAGTTGCCGGTCTTGGTGATCTTCGCGCCGCGCTCGGCGAGGGTGCTCTCCAGCAGGAAGGGGACGACGCCGGTCAGGCCGACCGCCTCCTCCTCCTCGTTGGTGAAGGCCGAGACCTGCTTGCCCTCCACCAGGTGGCTGCCGTCCGAGAGCTTGATGTTGACCAGCCCGGCCGGACCGTGGCACACGGCCGCGACCGCGCCGCCCCGCTCGTAGATGGAGGCGGCCAGCGAGGCCAGCTCCTCGGAGTCGGGGAAGTCCCACATCGTGCCGTGGCCGCCGGCGAAGTAGATCGCGTCGTAGTCGTCGGCCTCGACCTCGCCCGGGGCGGGCGTCGCGGCCAGCGCCTTCGCGGTCGCCGGGTCCGCCAGGAACTCGGTGACGACGGTGTCGTCGGGGCTGATGCCGTCCTGCGGGGCGGCGCCGCCGCGCACGGAGACGTACGCGATCTCGTAACCGGCCTCGCGGAAGACCGCCGCCGGGTGGGCGACCTCGGGAACGTAGAAGCCGGTCCTGCGGCCGGTCGAGCCGAGTTCGTCGTGGCTGGTGAGGGCGAAAAGAACCTTCTTGGGCATGGCGGAATCTCCCGAACGGGTCATGGACGAGGGTCAGGGGCGCCGGCGCCGGCAGGCGGCCGGGCGGGGCGGCGGATGCGCCGGGACGGGCGTCCCGGCGGACGGCCGCATTGCCGTGTTCCGGACACCCAGAAATTTAGGCACCCGCGGCACCCCCGGCAAATAGACGAAGTCATGACCCGTATAAGCAGGGCTATAGCCTCATTGAAATCACGTCCTTGTTCTTGCGGGGAGAACGGGGGTATGGGCTATGGTGCTCCTTTCCGTAACCCCCCAGGCGGCGTCGGCCGCGGAGAAACAGCCGCCCCCGGCGAAAGTGAGGCAAAGGTGCCCGCACATTCCTTGAAAGGGCTGATCGTGCTCAGCAGCACCGAGCGCCTGCCGGGCGGCCGGTCCGCCGGGTTCTGGCTGCCGGAGGCGGCCTACCCGTGGCGGGCGCTGCTGGCCGCCGGATGGGACTTCGAGTTCGCCAGCACCCGGCCCGGCCGTCCGCCGGCGGGCGGGATCGACCGGTCGGACCCGCCGCAGCGGATGTTCCTGGAGGACCCGGTCGTCCAGGACCGCCTGGAGCACACCAGGACCCCCGACCTGCTCTCGCCGGACGACTACGGCATCGTCTTCGTGGCCGGCGGCCACGGCGCGATCATCGACCTGCCGGGCGACGAGCGGCTGGTCCGCTTCCTCGCCGCCTACTGGGCCGGGCGCGACACGGCCGTGATCGCGGCCGTGTGCCACGGCGTCGCGGCCCTCCTGGACGTCCCCGGGCCCGACGGCACCCCGTTGGTGGCCGGGCGCCGGATGACGGGCTTCACGCAGGAGGAGGAGCGGGCGGTCGGCCTGGACCGGGTCGTGCCGTACTTCCTGGGCGACGCGCTGACCGAGCGCGGGGCGCTGTACGAGGCGGGCGAGCCGTTCCGCAGCCACGTGGTCGCCGACGGCGCGCTGATCACCGGCCAGAATCCCGCCTCCGCGGCGGACCTGGCGCGCACCGGCGTGGAGCTGGCCTCGGGGCGGCCGCTGCCCCGGCACTGGCTCCGCCGTTCGGCCGCGGTGGCCCGCTAGACCCCCGTTCGAGAACTGCCCGAAAAGCACCCGGAAATGACGTGCCGGTGTTTTTCGGGCGGTGTTCGAATCGCTATAGAAGAATTTATTTCGGCAGCGGGTACCGCTATTTGCCGAAAACTCGGCGCGCGTGATCTTCTGAGGATGTGTGGCGCCTGCACGAAAAACGTGCGGGGCGTGTGTCCGACGTAAGGAGAAACGGCATGAGTATTACGGTTGTGGCCCGCTGGATCGCCGGAGAAGGGCAGGGGGACAGAATCGAGGAACTGCTCGCCGAAATCGCCGAGAAGAGCCTCGCGGAACCCGGCTGCCTGGCCTACCGCGGCTATCGGGCGGCCGGCAGCGAGCACGAGTTCGTGCTCGTCGAGGAGTACGCGGACGCCGGCGCGCTGGACCGGCACCGGGAGTCGGCGCACTACCGCGAACTGGTCCTGGGCGAGGTGGTGCCGCTGCTCGCCGAGCGCCACGTCGGCCGCTACACCGCGCTGCGGGCCGCCTGAACCCCGCCGCGCGCACGCCGAAGGGCCCGGGAGACGCATCCCCCGGGCCCGGGCCCCTCGGCGGTACGGACAGGTCAGGCCGCGAGCAGTGCGGCGACCGCCTCCCCGAGGCCGCGCGCCGACGCCGGATTCTGGCCGGTGACCAGGCGGCCGCTGACCACCACGTGCGGCTCGCGGTCCGGTGCGCAGCTGTAGACGGCGCCCCGCTCCTCCAGGGCGCTCTGCAGCGCGAAGGGCACCACGGTGTCCAGCCCCCGGGCCGCCTCGCCCTCGTTGGAGAACGAGGTGATCCGGTGACCGTCGACCAGGTGCCGCCCGTCGCCGAGGCGCAGGTCCACCAGCGCGGCGGGGCCGTGGCAGAGGGCGGCCACCACGCCGCCGCCCTCGTGGACCGTGCGGCCGATCTCCTCCAGCGCCGGGTGGCCCCGGAAGTCCCACATGGTCCCGTGGCCGCCGACGAAGTACACGGCGTCGAACCGGCCCGGATCCACCTCCCCGGGGCGCGGCGCCGCCTTGATGAGCCCGCCGCCCTCGGGATGGGACAGGAACGCCGCATGGTCCGCATTGGTTGAATCGTGACCGATCATGGGCGGCATGCCGCCTTCGACCGAGACGAACTCCACGCGGTGGCCCGCTTCCCGCAGGATCTCCCACGGTTCGAACGTCTCGCCCAAATGAAAACCGGTCGGCCGCCCGGTCGTACCGAGTTCGCCGTGACTGGTGAGAACGAACAGCGCGGTCCTGCCCGCGGTGGGCTTCATGGTCGCCTCCAGGCGTACGTCATTGTTGAATTCGGAAAGAGCGGGTAAGGAATGCGGCGCGGCGCCGCCGGATCTCATGGCCGGCGCCAGCTTCTCCCGTCCCGCGCGAGCAGTTCGTCCGCCTCCGCCGGTCCCCAGCTGCCCGGTGCGTACGGGGCGGGCGCGCCCCCCTCCGCCCAGTGGCGCTCGACGGGATCGAGGATCTCCCAGCAGCGTTCGATCTCCGCCGCGCAGGGGAAGAGCCCGGTGTCGCCGAGCAGCACGTCGAGGATGAGCCGTTCGTACGCCTCCGGGCAGGGCTCGGCGAAGCAGTCCTCGTAAGCGAAGTCCATCGACACCTCGCGGATGTCCATCGCGGGGCCCGGCGCCTTGGAGCCGAAGCGGACGGTGACGCCCTCCTCGGGCTGTACGTGGACGACGATCGCGTTCCGCACCGGGCCGGCGGTCGCGGGGGGTGCGAACGGGGAGTGCGGGGCATGCCGGAAGACGACCGCGACCTCCGTGACGCGCCGGCCGAGCCGCTTGCCCGCGCGCAGATAGAACGGCACCCCCGCCCAGCGGCGCGTCGCCACTTCCAGCCTGAGCGCGGCATAGGTGTCGGTCCGCGAACCCGGGGCGACCCCCGTCTCCTCCAGGTAGCCGGTCACCGGCTCACCGCCCCGCACGCCCGCCGCGTACTGGCCGCGCACCGAGCCGGCGGCCAGGTCGGCGGGCAGCCGTACCGCCCTGAGCACCTTCAGTTTCTCCGCGGTCAGCGCCCCGGGCTCGAAGGCGGCGGGCTCCTCCATGGCGGTCAGGGCGAGCAGCTGAAGCAGGTGGTTCTGGATGACGTCACGGGCGGCGCCGACGCCGTCGTAGTAGCCGGCCCGGGCCCCGATGCCGATGTCCTCGGCCATCGTGATCTGGACGTGGTCCACGTAGGAGCTGTTCCAGAGCGGCTCGAACATCGTGTTGGCGAACCTGAGCGCCAGGATGTTCTGCACGGTCTCCTTGCCCAGGTAGTGGTCGATCCGGAAGACCTGCTCCGGGGCGAAGGCGTCGTGCACGACCGCGTCCAGCTCGCGCGCGGACTCCAGATCGTGGCCGAACGGCTTCTCGATGACCGCCCGGCGCCAGGCACCCTCGGGGGGCCTGGCCAGGCCGTGCTTCTTCAGCTGCCGCACGACCGTCGGGAACAGCTTCGGCGGTACGGAGAGATAGAAGGCGAAGTTCCCCTCCGCGCCGCGCAGTTCGCCCACCTCCTTGGCCAGGAGCTCGAAGACGTCGTCGTCCGCCAGGTCCCCCTGGACGAAGGCCGCCGACCGGACGAGCCGGTCCCAGACCTCCTCGCGGAACGGAGTGCGGGCGTGCCGGGCGACCGAATCGCGCAGCAGCCCCGCGACGTCCTCGCCCTCCCCGGTCGGCAGGGCGACCCCGACGAGCGCGAACCCCGGCGGCAGCAGCCCGCGGTGGGCCAGGTCGTACACCGCGGGCAGCAGCTTCTTGCGGGACAGGTCCCCCGTGACCCCGAGGACGACCAGGCCCGAGGGCCCCGCCATCCGTGCGGCGCGGCCCGGAACGGGCCGGTGGCGTGCGCTTCCCAGTTCCCCCGTCATGGTCTCAGCGCGCGATCGTGGTGTTGAGGACGTTGGGGTCGTGCGCCGTGAAGTACGCGGCGCTGGTGACGGTGACCCGCCTGCCGCGCACGGTCACGGCGGTCGGGCTGGACAGCCCGTCGGAGCCGTTCAGCACGGTCGTGCGCGTGGTGCGCCACCGGCCGGGCGTGACGCGCGTCAGTGTGTCGGCCTTGATGTCGGTGACGTAGACCTCGTCGCCCCGGCCCGTGAAGGCGAAGTCGTCCACCGCGCCGAGCCCACCGAGGACCTGGCGCACCTCTCCCGGCCGCCCGTCCTGGCGCACCGGGACGCGCAGCAGCGTGCCGGCGTCCAGGTTGGAGACCCAGACCGCGCCGTCGTGCAGTCGCAGCCCGTTGGCCCCCAGGAACCCGGCGGGCGCGAACGCCGGACCGGACACCCAGCGCTTCGGCGCGCCGCCCCGCAGGTCCACGGTCCACACCGCGGAGCCGGTCGAGTCGGCCACGTACAGCCGGTGGCGGCGCTCGTCCAGGGCGATTCCGTTGAGGAGGCTGGTCGCGGGGAGCGCCGCGATCCGGGCCGGGCTCCCGTGTCCGGGGACGCGCCAGATCCCGGTCTGCGCGGCGGTGCCGGTGCTCAGCGCCACGTACAGGGTGCCGTCGTGGGCGCGGGCGATCCCCGCGGCGAAGGTCTTGCTGTGCAGGACGGGCGTGTCCCCCTCCTCCGGTACGGGGAGCTGGGCGAGCACCCGGACCCGGCCGGTGCGCGATACCTCGGCCACCTGGCCGGTCAGCGCGAAGGTGACGGCGGAGCCGCCCGACTCCAGCGCGACCAGGTTCTCCGGCTGCTGACCGCCGGCCAGGTCGAGGTGGGTGAGGACGGGAGGGCCGGAGCGGTGGTGGCCGTGCGGGCCGCCCCACGCGACGGCTTCGGCGGGGGCGCCCGTCACGGCGGTGGCGGCGAGCGGCAGGGCGAGGAGCGGGACGAGGAGACGACGGGTACGCATGCGAGTGCACTCCTGGAACTGTGGGTGGGTGAAAGGGGTGTTACGAGGCGGGGGCGGCGGGCGCGCGACCGGCCCCGGCCACCGCACGGGCGGCCAGGAGGAGCGCGGCGCAGCAGACCGCCAGCGTCGTCCGGTAGCCGCAGTACGCGGCGACGAGCTGGCCCGCCGACGCCCCGACGAACAGCAGGAAGGTGTTGAAGGCGACGGCGGTGCCGGCCGCGCCCGGGGCGATCCGGTGCAGCAGGCCCACCAGGCTGGGGACGGTGAGCCCGATCCCGGCCACGAACACGACGCTGCCCAGCACCGGCAGCGCCCCGGCGGCGGTCGCCTGCGCCAGGAGGAGCCCGGCCGCCGCCGTCAGGAACCCGGTGACCGCCAGGAACCCGGGCCCCCGGCCGCCCGCGAAGCGGTGGGCCGCCGGTGCGGCGAGCAGCCCGGCGCTGCCGAGGGCCTGCACGGCCAGGAGCTGACCGTCGCCCAGGCTGTGGGCTTCGGCGAGGTGCCGGCCGAGCACCGCGTACAGCGCCACGAAGCTGCCGAACACGGTGAGCGCGGAGGCGAAGACCGCACCGGCCCGGCGGTCGCGGAGCAGGGCGCGCAGGACGGTCAGCGTGGAGCCGACGGAGACGGACGCGTCGGCCACCGGCGGGCGCAGCAGGGCGCGGAGCCCGACCGCCGCGCAGCCGTACAGGATCGCGGCCGGCCAGAAAGCGGCCTGCCAGTGCGTGTGGCCGCCGATGCCCTGGCCGAGCACCTGGCCGGCGATCCCGGAGCCGAGCAGCCCGGTCGTGAGCACCGACAGGGCCAGCGGGCGGCGGACGTCCGTCGTGTGCCGGGCGGTGTAGGCGAGCGCGACCGGGGCGAAGGAGGCGGCGGCCAGGCCCTGGGCGGCGCGCAGGACCAGGAACCAGCCGTAGCCGGGGGAGAGGCAGAGGGCCGCCGTGGTCAGGGCCGTCGCCGCGGCCCCGTACGCGAGGACGGGGCGGTGGCCGACCCGGTCGGCCAGCGGGCCGAACACCAGGAAGCCGAGGGCGTAGAAGAGCGAGAAGCAGCTTCCGGCCCAGGCGGCGGCCCCGGCGTCGACACCGAACGCGTCCTGGAAGGGGGCGGCCATCGGGATGGCGAGGTAGAGCTGAGCCGGCACGGCCACCGCGAGCACGGTCAGCAGACCGAGCTGCGCGGCGAACGGCGCACCGGGCGCGGCCGGGGCCGGTCCGCGACCGGTCCGGACGGCGCGCGGCGAGGTGGGCGCGGACATGGCGGTCTCTCCAGTCGGAAGGGCGGAAAGGCGGAAGGGCGGAAAGGCGGAAGGGAGCGGGGTGCGGGCATGGCGAGGACGGGGTCCGCCGGGCGGTGCGGGCGGACCCCGTCCTCGTCGGTGCCTCGGGTGGGTCCGGGCGGCTCAGACCCCGGCCGGGACGAGGTTCGCGAGACCGTCCAGGTGCAGCGGGGACACGCCCCACTCCGCGGCCTGCGCGCGGTGCTCCGGTGTCTGGTAGCCCCACTGGGCCCACCGGGAGACCGCGCCCGTGCGGGCGACCCGCACCGCGTTGGTGAGGTTGTCGTCCACGAAGGTGACGTCCTTCAGCTCGACGCCCCACCGGGCGCCGATCTCCCGGACCGCCTCGGCCTTGCGGGAGCACTCGCCGTAGACCGCCGCGACGGTGTCGTCGAGCCCGTGCCGGCCGAGGATGGCGTGGACCGAGCCCTCGTCCTTGGCGGTGACGATGACCACGGACCCGCTGTGCCTGCGCAGCAGGGCCGGGACGCCCGGGTACAGCGTGTGCAGGTCCAGCCAGAAGTCGGCCTCCTGGGTGCGGAACCACTCCCGCGCGCCGTTGGCCGCGTCGGTGAACCGCTGTACGTACGAGGGGGAGAGGGCCTCGTACAGCCGGTCGAAGTCCGCCTGGCTCGCGAGCGTCGCCGCCTCGGGGAGGTGGGCGACCACGAAGTGGTCCAGCGTCCGCGCGTAGTCCCGCACGGTACGGAAGCGGTCCACGAACTCACGCGGTATCAGCCGCAGTTGCTCCGGGCCCGGGATCGTGCGGTCGTGCGGGTGTATGCCGAGCCAGGTGACGAGCGCGCACTCCTCCAAGGCGTCGCAGATGACCCCGTCGAAGTCGAGGGCGAGGAAGGGGCGGCCGGTCATCACGCGGCCTGCTTCTCGGCGGCGAGCTTCTCGGCGGTCTCGAACACGGACCGCATGAACGCGCCCATGTAGCCGTAGTACGAACAGGTGATGATGTTGCCGTCGACGATCACGTCGCTGTCGACCACGTCGGCCCCGGCGTTGATCACGTCGTCGCGCAGGCCGATGTAGGCGCACGCCTTGCGGCCCTTGAGCACCCCGGCGCTGACCATGATCCAGGGGCCGTGGCACAGGCCCGCGACGACCTTGCCGGCGCGGTCCATGCCGGCGACGAAGCCGAGGACGTTGCGGTCCTGGCGGACCCGGTCCGGAGCCTCGTGGCCGCCGGTGAGGATGACGACGTCGTACTGGTCGACCGCGAGGTCCTCGAAGGCGATGAGCGGGCGGGCCGTCTTGTCCATCGGCAGCGGGATGCCGTACTTGCCGTTGACCGGGTCGGCGTTCTTGGTGGCGACGTCCACGTTCCAGCCCTCCTCCATGAGGCGGTAGTACGTGAAGACGACGTCGTGGTCCTGGAAGCCGGGGCCGGTGATGATGACGGCGTTGCGGGACATGAGAGAACTCCTTGGCTCGTTGTGGAAAGTTTTTTCGGCCGGGAGGGGGCCGGTCAGACGTTCTTGCTGATGCAGAGGTACTGCTTGTCGGTCTGCGGCCTGCGCCGGTCCCCGGGGTGGCCGGTGAGGATTTCGCAGTCGTTCCGTATCACCCCGGAAATGTGCAGGGGGATGTAGAAAAGGTCCCTCTCCTGCGGCCGGTAGAAGATGTCCATTCCGGTGCGCAGGTCGAATCGGAATCGCCGGTCCGGGGTCTGGGCGCGCATTTTCGCGTGCGGGAGCGAGTGCACCTTCCGCATTCGGTGCCGGGGTTCCTCGATGGACGCGCTCTCGTAAGCGGTGCCGGCCCGGTTGTAGTCGTCGTGCAGCCGGATCAGGTCGAACTTGTTGCGCGGCACCTCCACCTCGATGAGCTCCAGCGGTTCGGTGCCGGTGCTGCGCGTCCCGTGGAACGCGCCGGGCGCGATGCGCAGGATGCTCCCCTCGCGCACCGGGATCTCCTCCCGGTCGAGACCGGTGGTCACCCCCTCGCCGCCCAGGCAGAGCAGGTAGGTGAGCTTGCGCGGGTGCACGTGCACCGAGGTGCTGTGACCGCCGTCGATGTGGAGGGACCAGAAGTCGAAGAAGTCGTCCACGTAGGCGCGGTACTCGTAGCCCCAGGGCTTGGGGATGACCTCGTCCAGATGCTCGTCCTGGTCGAACTGCTCGTTGGCCGGGCGCGCCCCGTCGCGGATCAGCCGCGTCAGCTTCGCGATATCGGCCCGGCCGGCGTCCACCCGTACCGGCAGGTAATCCGCTCGCGCGGTCTGTATTCCGGGCAGAGTCGCGATGCCCTCGGTCACCGTCATGTCATCCCCCATTGGCTTGAATTCGTCTTCTCGACTTCCGGGGCGCTTTACCGCCCGGCGTCGTCGCAGACTCAATCAGCGAGGAGCGGGGATGCTCAAATAGAAGGATCTTGAAGTCCCATAACCGCATTTTTGGCGCCTGGTCAGGGGCGCCTTCGCGGTGCGGCACAAGGGCCGTGCGGATTCGGAAGGTCCTGTTCCCTCGCGTTACCCGGCATGGTCTTTTCCTGCGCATGGGGGAATTCCCGAACGTGCGGCGGGCGTGGGCCCCGCCGGCCGCTTCTGGCGTGTTCGTGCGGTGGTCCGCTACCCGCGGAACGGCCGGTACGTCAGCTGCTTCACCCGGCGCAGCAGCGGCATGGACTCCACGTGTTCGACGCCGTCCAGGCCGCCCAGGCGGTCGCTGAGGTAGTGGTAGAGGTGGGCCGAGTCACGGGTGATCACGACCGCGACCAGGTTGGACGGGCCCGTGGTGGCCGCCGCGTAGGCGACCTCGCGGTCCGCGGCCAGGGCCGTGCCGACCGCGTGCAGGGCGCGGGGGGCGGCGGTGACGTACAGCATGCTCGCGTTGCGGTAGCCGATGTGTTCGGAGTCGAATTCGACGTCCACGTACAGCGCGCCCGAGGCCACCAGACGGGCCAGGCGGCGGCGGACCGCGGATTCGGAGAGCCCGGTCGCGCGCTGGAGTTCGGGGTACGTGGCCCGGCCGTCCCGTTCCAGCGCGGTGACCAGGGGTTCGTCCTCGGCGGTGATGACGGCCGGGCCGAGCGGGGCCGGGGAGGGTGCCGGGGTCAGGGCGGCGGTCTCCTCCGGGGTCAGCGCCCCGCTCTTGTGCAGCCAGCCGGCCGGGCCGCCGTAGAAGCGGTGCAGCAACTGGTGCGCGCGGATGTCCACGATGTGCGGGGTGCGCGGCAGCTTGCCGATGAGCAGGTCGTCCGCGTCGTCCCGGCTGCGGACGTTGACCGTGCACGTCACCTCCGTACCGCCCGACGTCAGCCCGATCCACGACGTGTCGGGGCGCTTGGCCAGGGCCTCCGCGATCGGCATCGCACCCTCCGGCGCGCACCGCACCCGCAGCAGCCAGTGCTCGAACGACTCCTCGGAGGCCGCGCACCGCACCCCCACCACCCGCAGCCCCGCCTCCGCCCGCAGCCCGCGGAAGCGGCGCGCGACCGTCTGGTCGGAGACGCCGAGGACGGCCGCGATCCGGCTGAACGGCGCGCGGGCGTCCAGCTCCAGCGCGTGCAGGATGCGCAGGTCCAGGACATCGCCCCGGGTGGGTGATTCCACTTCCACGGACCCCTTCCATGTCGGATTCCGGCGCTGAAGCCTTACTGGCTGGGGATTCCGGCCGCCCGGTCCGATCGTACGGGGGTGGCCGCCGGTCACGCGGAATCCGTACGGGAGAAGGACAAGGACATGCGTAAGTGGGGGCCGCTCACCGCGGTCTGTCTGGGGACGTTCATGCTGCTGCTGGACGTCACGATCGTCATCGTGGCACTGCCCGACATGGCGGGGGCGCTCGGCGCCTCGCTCTCCGACCTGCAATGGGTCATCGACGGCTACGCCCTGGCGCTGGCCGCCCTGCTCCTCGGCACAGGCGCGGCGGCCGACCGGCTCGGGCGGCGCCGGGTCCACGTCGTCGGCGTCGTGCTCTTCGCCGCCGCCTCGCTGGCCTGCGGGCTCGCCGCCTCGCCGGGCCTGCTGGTGGCGGCGCGCGCCGTCCAGGGCGTGGGGGCCGCCGCGATGTTCGCGACGACGCTGCCGCTGCTCGCCTCGGTGTACGGGGGCAAGGACCGGTCCGTCGCGCTCGGGCTCTGGGGCGCGGTGGCCGGGGGCGCCGCCGCGATCGGACCCGTGGTCGGCGGGCTGCTCGCCGAGGGGCCCGGCTGGCGGTGGATCTTCTTCGTCAACCTGCCCGTGAGCGTCGTCGCGATCTGGCTGACCCTGCGGACCGTGCCCGAGTCGCACGGGGCGCGGGACCGGCGCACCGACTGGGCGGGGACCGCCGCCTTCGCGGTGTTCGCCGGGGCCGCGACGTACGCCGTCGTGCGGGCGGGGAGCGTCGGCTGGGCGTCCGGGCAGACGCTGGTCACGTTCGGGACCGCCGCGCTCGCCCTGGCCTGCTTCGTCGTCGTGGAGCTGCGCGTCCCGCACCCGCTGCTCGACCTGTCGCTGTTCCGCACCTCCGCGTTCACCGGGGTGATGGCCGGGTCGCTCGCCTTCAACATGGCGGCCTTCGGCGTGCTGCCGTACACCTCGATCTGGCTGCAGACGGTCCTCGGACTCAGCCCGGTCCAGGGCGGCCTGGCGGTCCTGCCGCTCGCCGCGACCTCCTTCGTGGTCGCCGCCGCCGGCGGCCGGCTGCTGCACGGGGTGCAGCCGCGCTTCACCATCGGCATCGGACTCGCCCTCATCGGCGCCGGCACCCTCGCCCAGGCGGTCCTGGGCGCGGGCTCCTCCTGGCCCGCCCTGATCCCGGGCCTGGCGCTCGCGGGCATCGGTACGGGTCTGGTCTCGCCGGCCATCGCGGGCGCCGCGCTCGCGGCGGTCCCGCCGGAGCGGGCCGGGATGGCGGGCGGCGCGGTCAACACCTTCCGCCAGCTCGGTTACGCCTTCGGGGTCGCCGTGCTCGGGACGGTGCTGACCTCCCGGATGGCGGAGAGCCTGGGCGACGGGAGGTCCCACGCCCTGGCGGGCGGCGGCGCGGCGGGGCTCCGGGCCGCCGGGACGCCGGAGCAGGCGCTGCGGACGGCCTTCGCCTCGGGGCTGAACACGGCGGCGGTGGTGGCCGGTGCGGTGGGCCTCGTCGCGGGTGTCGCGGTGCTGCTGCTGGTGAAGGGGGAGCGGCCGGTGGCCGCGAAGGAGGTCAAGGAACCCGCGCCGGAGGCCGTACGGGCGGGGTGAGGGGGCGGCGGCGCGTGGTGCTCAATCGGCTGGCGGGCCCGGTTTTCTGCGATTATGCGAAGAACAGGGGCTTGTGATCAGGAAGGGACCACTATGTGCGGAATTGTGGGTTACGTCGGCGGGCAGTCGGCGCAGGACGTCGTCGTCGCGGGCCTCAAGCGGCTGGAGTACCGGGGCTACGACTCCGCCGGCATCGCCGTCCTCGCCGACGGCGGGCTCGCCGCCGCCAAGAAGGCCGGGAAGCTGGTCAACCTGGAGAAGGAGCTCGGCGAACACCCGATCCCGGCCGGCACCGCCGGGATCGGACACACCCGCTGGGCCACCCACGGCGGGCCCACCGACGCCAACGCCCACCCGCACCTCGACAACGCCGGCCGCGTCGCCGTCGTCCACAACGGGATCATCGAGAACTTCGCCGCCCTGCGCACCGAGCTCGGCGAGCGCGGCCACGACCTGCTCTCCGAGACCGACACCGAGACCGTCGCCCACCTCCTCGCCGAGGCGTACAGCCAGAGCGGGGAACCGGCCGAGGCCATGCGCCAGGTGTGCCGCCGCCTGGAAGGGGCGTTCACCCTGGTCGCGGTCTTCGCGGACGCGCCCGACGTGGTCGTCGGCGCCCGGCGCAACTCCCCGCTCGTCGTGGGGCTCGGCGACGACGAGTCCTTCCTGGCCTCCGACGTCGCCGCGTTCATCGAGCACACCCGGTCCGCGATCGAGCTCGGCCAGGACCAGGTCGTGGAGCTGCGCCGGGACGGCGTCCTCGTCACCGGCTTCGACGGCCGGCCCGCCGAGGTGCGCGAGTACCACGTGGACTGGGACGCCTCGGCCGCCGAGAAGGGCGGGTACGCGTCCTTCATGCTCAAGGAGATCGCCGAGCAGCCGAAGGCCGTCACCGACACCCTCCTCGGCCGCATCGACCCCGAGGGCACCCTCCATCTCGACGAGGTCCGCATCACGCGCGGCGAGCTGCGCGAGGTCGACAAGGTGGTGATCGTCGCCTGCGGCACTGCGTACCACGCCGGGATGATCGCCAAGTACGCCATCGAGCACTGGACCCGCATCCCCTGCGAGACCGAGCTCGCGAGCGAGTTCCGCTACCGCGACCCGATCCTGGACCCGCACACCCTGGTCGTCGCCATCTCGCAGTCCGGCGAGACCATGGACACCCTGATGGCCCTGCGGCACGCCCGGGAGCAGGGCGCGAAGGTCCTCGCCATCTGCAACACCAACGGTTCCACCATCCCGCGCGAGTCCGACGCCGTCCTCTACACCCACGCCGGGCCCGAGGTCGCCGTCGCCTCCACCAAGGCGTTCCTCACCCAGCTCGTCGCCTGCTACCTCGTCGCCCTCTACCTGGGCCAGGTGCGCGGCACCAAGTGGGGCGACGAGATCCGCACCGTGATCCGGCAGCTCTCCGAGATCAGCGGCTCGGTCGAACGCGTCCTGGAGACCATGGAGCCGGTCCGCGAGCTGGCCCGCTCCCTGGCCTCCCACGACACCGTGCTCTTCCTCGGCCGGCACGTCGGCTTCCCGGTCGCCCTGGAAGGCGCGCTGAAGCTCAAGGAACTCGCGTACATGCACGCCGAGGGGTTCGCCGCCGGTGAGCTGAAGCACGGGCCGATCGCGCTCATCGAGGACGGGCTGCCCGTCGTCGTCGTGGTCCCGTCCCCGGCCGGGCGGTCCGTGCTGCACGGCAAGATCGTCTCGAACATCCAGGAGATCCGGGCCCGGGGCGCCCGCACCGTCGTCATCGCCGAGGAGGGCGACGACGAGGTCGTTCCGTACGCCGACCACCTCATCCGCATCCCCGCAACGCCTACGCTGCTTCAGCCGCTGGTCGCCACCGTGCCGTTGCAGGTCTTCGCCTGCGAACTCGCGACGGCCCGCGGGAACGAGGTGGACCAGCCGCGCAACCTGGCGAAGTCCGTCACCGTGGAGTGAGCCGAGCAGTGAGGGCGGGAACGTGATCATCGGGGTCGGGATCGATGTGGCGGAGATCGAGCGGTTCGACGCGGCGCTGGAGCGTACGCCGCAGCTCGCTTCGCGGCTGTTCGTGGAGGCGGAGCTGCTGCTGCCGAGCGGGGAGCGGCGCGGGATCGCCTCGCTGGCCGCCCGGTTCGCCGCGAAGGAGGCCCTGGCGAAGGCGCTCGGGGCGCCCGGCGGGCTGCTGTGGACCGATGCCGAGGTGTACGTGGAGGAGAGCGGTCAGCCGCGGCTGCGGGTGCGCGGCACGGTGGCGGCTCGCGCCGCCGAGTTGGGGGTGCGGCAGTGGCACGTGTCGCTCAGCCACGACGCGGGGGTGGCGTCCGCGGTGGTGATCGCGGAGGGGTGACGGGGGCTCCGCCCCTGTGGCCTCGGGTGCTCCGGCGGGCCGGTTCCGTCCTCAATCGCCGGACGGGCTTGATGTGGCCGGTCGCCGTCGTGAGTGCTCGCCGGACGGGCTTGATGTGGCCGGTCGCCGCTCGGCGGTGCCGCCCATCGCCTGCGTGGGGTTCCCAACCTGCGTACGTTGGAGGGCATGCGTACCGCCTACAGCGTTGACACCGTACGGGCCGCCGAACGGGCTCTCATGGCGCGGCTCCCCGAAGGGGCGCTGATGCAGCGCGCCGCTGCCGGGCTCGCCGCCGCCTGTGCCGATCTGCTGCGACGGGCCGGACGGGTCTACGGGTCCCGCGTCGTCCTCCTCGTCGGCACCGGCGCCAACGGCGGCGACGCCCTGTACGCCGGGGCCCGGCTCGCCCGGCGCGGCGCGGGCGTGGTCGCCGTGCGGGTCACCCCGGGCCGGGCCCACGAGGGCGGCAGCGCGGCCCTGATCGCGGCCGGGGGGCACGTGGTCGACGGGGACGGGAGCACCGCCCACGAGGACTGGGCCGGGCGCATCGACCTCGTCGTGGACGCCATCACCGGCATCGGCGGACGCGGCGGACTGCGCCCCGGGGCCGCCGAACTGGTCCGGAGGTACACCGCGCACGGCGCGCCCGTCGTCGCCGTCGACCTCCCCAGCGGGGTCGAGGCGGACACCGGCGAGGTGACCGGTGACGCGGTGCGCGCGGACGCCACCGTCACCTTCGGCACCTACAAGCCGGCGCTGCTCGTGGACCCGGCCGCCGAACGGGCCGGGGCACTGCGCCTCGTGGACATCGGCCTCGGGCCCGAACTCCCCGCCCGGCCCGACCTGGAAGCGCTCCAGTACGCGGACGTGGCCGCGCTGCTCCCCGTACCGGCCGCCGAGAGCGACAAGTACCGGCGCGGGGTCGTCGGCATCGCCGCCGGATCGGCGCGCTACCCGGGCGCCGCCGTGCTCGCCGTCTCCGGGGCGCTGCGCGCCGGGGCGGGCGCCGTGCGCTACGCGGGCCCCGGCGGCGACGCGGTCATCGCCCGGCACCCGGAGACCCTGGTCCACGCGGGCCGCCCCTCCGAGGCAGGGCGGGTGCAGGCGTGGGTCGTCGGCCCCGGGCTCGGCGACGGCACCGAGGCGGTGGAGGCCGTCTCCGACGTGCTGGCCACCGAGGTGCCGGTGCTGGTCGACGCGGACGGGCTGCGGCTGCTCGACCCGGACGTGGTGCGGGGCCGCGGCGTGCCCACCGTCCTCACCCCGCACGCCGGGGAGGCCGCCGCGCTGCTCGGCGTGGCGCGCGAGGAGGTCGAGGCGGGGCGGCTCGCCGCCGTACGGGAGCTGGCCGGACGGTTCGGCGCCACGGTGCTGCTCAAGGGCTCGACCACCCTGATCGCCACCGACGCCCCGCACGCCCCGGTCCGGGTCAACCCGACCGGCACCCCGTGGCTGGCCACCGCCGGAAGCGGTGACGTGCTCTCCGGCCTCACCGGCTCCCTGCTCGCCGCCGGACTCGCCCCGCTCGACGCCGCGTCCGCCGGGGCCTATCTGCACGGACTCGCCGCCCGCCGCGCCGCCGACGGCTCCCCGCTCGCCGCGATGGACGTCGCCGACGCGATCCCCGGGGCGTGGCGGGACGTCCGGGCCTGAGCGAAGCTGAGGAGAACGACCGCCGAGGAGAGGTGACCGGCCGTGAGCAGCAGCGGTGACGTGCGCGTACGCCGGGTGTACGACGGGGTGGAGAAGGGCGACGGCACCCGCGTCCTGGTGGACCGGCTGTGGCCGCGCGGGGTGTCCAAGGAGAAGGCGGCGATCGACCGCTGGCTCAAGGACCTCACCCCGTCCGACGAGCTGCGCTCCTGGTACCACGAGGACCGCTCCGCCACCCGCTACGACACCTTCGTCGAGCGCTACCGCGCGGAACTCGCCGGTCCGGCCGAGTCGGCGGCCGTGGACGAGCTGGCCGGACTGGTCCGCGAGGGCGGCCCGGTGACGCTCGTGACGGCCGTCAAGGACGTCGAGCACAGCCACGTACCGGTCCTCGCCGACCACCTGGAACACGAGCTGCGCCACCGCTGACGCGCCGCCGGACCGGCCCGCGCGGGCGGGAATGAGAAACTGGGCGCGATATGAACGAGACAGCGTCCTTGCGAGCCCGTGCCGAGATCGACCTCGCCGCACTCCGCGCCAACGTGCGCGTCCTGCGCGCCCGGGCGGCCGGGGCGCAACTCATGGCCGTGGTCAAGGCCGACGCCTACGGCCACGGCGCGGTCCCCTGCGCACGCGCCGCGCGCGAGGCGGGCGCCGCCTGGCTGGGCACCGCGACCCCGCAGGAGGCGCTGGCCCTGCGCGCGGCCGGGCTCGACGGCCCGATGCTGTGCTGGCTCTGGACGCCGGGCGGGCCCTGGCGCGAGGCGATCGAGGCCGACGTGGACGTGTCGGTCAGCGGCATGTGGGCGCTGGACGAGGTCACCGAGGCCGCCGCGGCGGCGGGCAGGACCGCCCGGATCCACCTCAAGGCCGACACCGGACTCGGCCGGGCCGGTTGCCAGCCCGCCGACTGGCCCGGGCTGGTCGCCGCCGCCCGCACCGCCGAGCGCGCGGGCACCGTCCGCGTCACCGGCCTCTGGTCCCACTTCGCCTGCGCCGACGAGCCGGGCCACCCCTCGATCACCGCCCAGCTGGACACCTTCCGCGACATGGTGGCGTACGCCGAGAAGGCCGGTGTCGAGCCCGAGGTGCGGCACATCGCCAACTCCCCGGCGACCCTGACCGTCCCCGAGTCCCACTTCGACCTGGTGCGGACCGGGATCGCCATGTACGGCATCTCGCCCAGCCCGGAGCTGGGCACCTCCGCCGACTTCGGGCTGCGCCCCGTGATGACGCTCGCCGCGTCCGTCGCCCTGGTCAAGCAGGTCCCGGCCGGCCACGGCATCAGCTACGGCCACCACTACACGACCCCCCGCGAGACCACCCTCGGCCTGGTGCCCCTCGGTTACGCCGACGGCATCCCGCGCCACGCGTCGGGCCGGGGCCCGGTCCTGGTCGGCGGGGTGCGGCGGACCGTCGCGGGCCGGGTCGCCATGGACCAGTTCGTCGTGGACCTGGACGGCGACGAGGTGGCGGCGGGCAGCGAGGCGGTGCTGTTCGGGCCCGGCGACCGGGGCGAGCCGAGCGCCGAGGACTGGGCGGAGGCCGCCGGCACCATCGCGTACGAGATCGTCACCCGGATCGGCGGCCGGGTACCGCGCGTCCATCTGGGCGCCAGGACGGACTGACACGACCCACGAGGAGCGGGGCACGGGTGAGCGACATCAGCACGGGTGACGTGATGGCGACGGCGGCCGCCTCGGGGGCCGGCTGGCGCCGGGCGGGCATCGCCGGTGCCGCCATAGGCGTGCTCGCCGCCGGGGCCGCGGCCGGGGTCGCCGTGGAGCGGCTGACCGTCGGCCGGGGCATGCGGAAGCGCGCCCGCCTCGCCCTGGACGCCACCGGCCCGTACGGTTCGCTGCGCGGGGCGCCCGGCCGGGCCACCGCCGACGACGGCACCGAGCTGTACTACGAGGTGGACGAGGCGGGTCCGGCCGAGGACCCCGGACCCTCGGGTTCCCGCAGGCGCCGCCTCTTCGGGCGCAAGGCGCCCGCCCCCGTCACCGTCGTCTTCAGCCACGGCTACTGCCTCGGCCAGGACTCCTGGCACTTCCAGCGCGCCGCCCTGCGCGGCCTCGTGCGCACCGTCCACTGGGACCAGCGCAGCCACGGCCGCTCCGAGCGCGGCCGGGCCCAGGCCCGCGCCGGGGGCGGGGTGCCCGTCGGCATCGACCAGCTCGGCCGCGACCTCAAGGCCGTCATCGACGCCGCCGCGCCCGAGGGCCCGCTCGTCCTCGTCGGCCACTCGATGGGCGGCATGACGATCATGGCCCTCGCCGACCAGTACCCGGAGCTGCTGCGCGACCGGGTCGCCGCCGTCGCCTTCGTCGGTACGTCGAGCGGGAAGCTCGACGAGGTCAGCTTCGGCCTGCCCGTGATGGGCGTCAACGCCGTGCGGCGCGTCCTCCCCGGGGTGCTGCGGGCGCTCGGCTCGCAGGCCGAGCTGGTGGAGCGGGGGCGCCGGGCGACCGCCGACCTGTTCGCCGGGCTGATCAAGCGGTACTCCTTCGGCTCCCGGGACGTCGACCCGGCCGTCGCGCGGTTCGCGGAACGGCTCATCGAGTCCACCCCGATCGACGTGGTCGCCGAGTTCTACCCGGCCTTCGCGGAGCACGACAAGAGCGCGACCCTGCCCCTCTTCCGCGACTTCCCGGTCCTCGTCCTGGCCGGTGACAAGGACCTCGTGACGCCCAGCTCGCACAGCGAGGCCATCGCGGACCTGCTGCCCGACGCGGAACTCGTCATCGTGCCGGACGCCGGGCACCTGGTGATGCTGGAGCACCCCGAGACCGTGACCGACCGGCTCGCGGACCTCCTGGTGCGGGCCGGGGCCGTGCCGGAGTCCTCTAACGTTGGCGGGCATGGAACCGCAGAACAGCCCGGCGGCCGCTGAGGCCACCGCGTACGAGAACGTCCCCGGCGCCGTCCGTGTGCGCCTCGCCCTCGACTCCCCCGAACAGATGCGGGCCCTGGGCCGCCGGCTCGCGGCCGCGCTGCGCCCCGGCGACCTCGTGATGCTCACCGGTGAGCTGGGCGCGGGCAAGACGACCCTGACCCGGGGGCTCGGTGAGGGCCTGGGGGTGCGGGGTGCGGTGACGTCCCCCACGTTCGTGATCGCCCGCGTCCACCCCTCGCTCTCCGGGGGGCCCGCGCTGGTCCACGTCGACGCGTACCGGCTGGGCGGCGGTCTGGACGAGATGGAGGACCTGGACCTCGACGTCTCGCTGCCGGAGTCCGTGGTGGTCGTGGAGTGGGGCGACGGCAAGGTCGAGGAGCTTTCGGACGACCGGCTCCAGGTGTTCATCGACCGCGCGGTGGGGGACACCGACGACGAGCGCCGGACGGTGACCCTGGTGGGCGTGGGGGCGCGCTGGGCGGGGCTGCGCAACGAGTCCTGGGCGCCGTGGGGCTGAGGGGCCCCGACAGTTTCCGACGCGGTGTCGGCAAAATGTTGCGCGGGACGGGGCGGGCATGGTGACATGGAGGACGAGAGCGAGTTAGGTCTACCTAACTACGCCTTCCACCGGAGCCGGAGCCCCAGGAGGCGCCATGCCGACATCCGACCGAAAGACCGGCCCGCGAGCGGCGGTACCGATGAGCACCCTGCTGGCCGCGACGGCGGCGGCGACCGCGGTGTCGACCCCTCCGTCTCCGCGCAACGGGGCGCGCCCGGCGAACTCCGCCCGCACGGCGAAATCCGGACGGGCGCCAAACCAAGCCCGTCCGGCGGTCGAGGACATCTGCGACGGGTCCGAGGACGGCTCGCACGACTGAGCCCGTCCGGCGACCGAGGACACCGCGACGGGGCCCGGGCCCCTGGTTACGGGACCACGACCACCTTGGCCCCCACCGTGGCGAACCGCCACACCGCGTCCCCGTCGGCCCGGGACATCCGTACGCCCCCCGCCTTCACCGTGGGATCCGGCTCCTCCATCGACCCGTCCTGCGCGGCGCTGAAGCCGATCGTCACGTCGTTCACGGTGGCGAACCGCACGACGTGCTCGATCGGCACCCCGTCCGACCCCTTCACGCTGCCCGACCGCGAGGTCACCGCGTAGGTGCCCGGAACGGCGCTCACCGAGCTCGGCATCACCTTGAACGTCCGGGACGCCTTGCCCTTCGCGTCCACCAGCCACACCCGGCGGTCCTTCAACGCGTACACGACCCGCATACCGCTGCCCGACCGGGCGGGAACGGCCAGCGGGTCCTTCTTCGGCCTGGCCTTGCCGTGGTCCCCGGCCGGGGCCGACGCCGAGGCGCTGCTCGACGCCTTCGGCTTCGCCGCCAGATCGTCCGGCACGTTCGCGGAAGCCTGGTACGCCAGGAAGCCGACCGCCGCGACGGCCGCCGCGGTGAGCGCGGCCACGATTCCCGAGCTGCCCCTTGCCACCGTGCGTGCCTCTTTCGCTGTCGTGTGCCGTAAGGCGCGAACCGTAAGTCGTACGCGAACCGTAAGTCGTACAAGCGTTTACACGTACTCCGCGTATACCCGGTGACGGTAGCAGCCGGGGCCGCCCGGGCCGGGATGCCGTACGGGGCGCGGGGCGGGCCGCGCCGGAGCCGTAGGCTGTTTGCGTGCTCTTGCTCGCAATGGATACCGCCACCCCCGCCGTCACCGTCGCCCTGCACGACGGGACCCGCGTCGTCGCCGAGTCCGTCCAGGTCGACGCCCGCAGGCACGGGGAGCTGCTGCTGCCCGCCGTCGACCGGGTCCTCGCGGACGCCGGGGTGAAACTCGACGCCGTGACGGACGTCGTCGTGGGCGTCGGCCCCGGCCCGTACACCGGACTGCGCGTCGGCCTGGTGACGGCCGCCACCTTCGGCTCGGCGCTCTCCGTTCCCGTGCACGGCCTGTGCACCCTGGACGGCCTCGCGTACGCCGCCGGGCTCGATGGCCCCTTCGCCGTCGCCACGGACGCCCGCCGCAAGGAGGTCTACTGGGCGCGGTACGAGGACGCCCGCACCCGGACCGCAGGGCCCTCCGTCGACCGGCCCGCCGACATCGCGGACCAGCTCGCGGGCCTGCCGGTCGTCGGCGCGGGCGCGGTGCTCTACCCGGAGGCGTTCCCGGACGCGCGCGGCCCCGAGCACCTTGCGGCGGGCGCCCTCGCGGGCCTCGCCGCCGAACGCCTCGCGGCCGGTGCGGAACTGCTGCCGCCGCAGCCGCTCTACCTCCGCAGGCCCGACGCGCAGGTCCCGAAGAACTACAAGGTGGTCACCCCGAAGTGACCGTCACGACCGCGGTGCTGCGCGAGATGCGCTGGTGGGACATCGACCCCGTGCTCGCCCTCGAACACGAGCTGTTCCCGGAGGACGCCTGGTCGGCGGGCATGTTCTGGTCCGAGCTGGCCCACGCGCGCGGCCCGGCGGCCACCCGCCGCTACGTCGTCGCCGAGGAGCCGGGCACCGGCCGGATCGTCGGATACGCGGGCCTCGCGGCCGCCGGTGACCTCGCCGACGTACAGACGATCGCGGTCGCCCGCGACCACTGGGGCGGCGGGCTCGGCTCCGAGCTGCTGACCGACCTGCTCCGGCACGCCACGGCCTTCGAGTGCGCCGAGGTGCTGCTGGAGGTCCGCGTCGACAACACCCGCGCCCAGAAGCTCTACGAGCGCTTCGGCTTCGAGCCGATCGGCTTCCGCCGCGGCTACTACCAGCCGGGCAACATCGACGCGCTCGTCATGCGCCTCCACGTACACGAAGAAGCAGAAGAAAACGGGACCCACTGATGGCTGACGAACCCCTCGTACTCGGCATCGAGACCTCCTGCGACGAAACCGGGGTCGGCATCGTCCGGGGGACCACGCTCCTCGCGGACGCCGTCGCGTCCAGCGTCGACACGCACGCCCGCTTCGGCGGCGTCGTCCCCGAGATCGCCTCCCGCGCCCACCTGGAGGCGATGGTCCCCACCATCGAGCGCGCCCTGAAGGAGGCCGGGGTCAGCGGCCGCGACCTCGACGGCATCGCGGTCACCGCCGGGCCGGGCCTCGCGGGCGCACTGCTCGTCGGCGTCTCCGCCGCCAAGGCGTACGCGTACGCGCTCAACAAGCCGCTGTACGGGGTCAACCACCTGGCCTCCCACATCTGCGTCGACCAGCTGGAACACGGCCCGCTGCCCGAGCCCACCATGGCGCTCCTGGTCAGCGGCGGGCACTCCTCGCTGCTGCTCGCGCCGGACATCACCAACGACGTGCGGCCGCTCGGCGCGACCATCGACGACGCGGCCGGCGAGGCGTTCGACAAGATCGCCCGGGTCCTCGACCTCGGCTTCCCCGGCGGCCCGGTCATCGACCGCCTCGCCCGCGAGGGCGACCCGGCCGCCATCGCCTTCCCGCGCGGGCTCACCGGCTCGCGCGATCCCGCGTACGACTTCTCGTTCTCCGGCCTGAAGACCTCCGTCGCCCGCTGGATCGAGGCCAAGCGGGCGGCCGGCGAGGACGTGCCGGTCCGGGACGTGGCCGCCTCCTTCCAGGAGGCCGTGGTCGACGTGCTCACCCGCAAGGCCGTCCGCGCCTGCAAGGACGAGGGCGTCGACCACCTGATGATCGGCGGCGGCGTCGCGGCCAACTCCCGGCTGCGCGCGCTCGCCGAGGAGCGGTGCGAGCGGGCCGGCATCCGGCTGCGCGTGCCCCGCCCCAAGCTCTGCACCGACAACGGGGCCATGGTCGCCGCGCTCGGCGCCGAGATGGTCGCCCGCAACCGGCCCGCCTCCGACCTGGAGCTGTCCGCCGACTCCTCGCTGCCCGTCACCGAGACCCACGTCCCGGGCGCCCACACGCACGACCACGACCACGTGCACGAGATCAGCAAGGACAACCTCTACTCATGAGCGCCCCGGTCACCGCCCTGATGTGGGAGGCCCGCGCCGCCGAGGGCCGGGGCGGCGAGCTGGCGGAGTGGGCCCGCGCCCGCGCCGCCGGGCTGCCCCGGCCCCCGCTCCGCAGTGAGCTGCTGCGCGCCCCGCAGGACCGGGTCCTCGTCATCACCTGGTGGCAGGGCGCGTATGCCGACGAGCTGCCGGAGCTGCCCGAGCCCGATCCTGGCTTCGTCACCCGGCCGGTCCACCGCTGGCGCTTCGAATCGCTGGGCGCCGTTTAGCCACGGCACGTCGATGAGTTCCGGGCGCTTCCGCGGTCTACCCTTCACGGCACTTTGCCCCTGTACGTGAGGAGAGGACCATGCAGAAGGTCACCACGTTCCTGTGGTTCGAGAAAGGCGTCATCGAGGAGGCGGCCGCCTACTACGTCTCCGTCGTCGGCGGCGACTCGCGCGTCCTGGAGACCACCCGCTGGACCGCCGCGGGCCCCGGCGCGGAGGGCACGGCGATGACCGTGCGGTTCCAGCTGGACGGCGCGGAGTACGTCGCGTTCGACGGCGGGCCCGAGTTCCCCTTCACCGAGGCCGCGTCGCTCTCCGTCGAGTGCGACTCGCAGGAGGAGGCGGACCGGCTCTGGAACGAGCTCACCTCCGGCGGCGGGCAGGAGAGCCAGTGCGGCTGGCTCAAGGACAAGTACGGCCTCTCCTGGCAGATCGTCCCGCCGGGCCTCGTCGACGCCCTGACCGACCCGGACCCGGAGAAGGCCGCCCGCGCGATGAAGGCCATGCTGGGCATGAAGCGCCTGGACATCGAGGCCATCCGCAACGCCTGATCCCCGCCCGGTAATTGGGGCCAGGGGCGCTCGATAGGGTCGGCCCCATGTCCCCTCGCTTCGTGCTGCCGCCGCCCCCGCCCCCCGTGGAGATACGTTCCTGGCCCGACCGGGACGCGCTGCTCGCCGACCGGTCCTTCCTGCTCGGTGTGCTGGTCAAGGCGCACACCGGACCGGGCCGGCTCGGGCTGCTGTGGTTGTGGGGGGCGGTCGGCGCGATCGGCTGGTCGTTCATCGGGACGGCGATCATCACCTTCGAGGAGACGTACGACGCCATCAGCGCGATCACGGGCGTGGTGATGCTCGCGGTGGGCGCCGCCGCACTGATTCCGGCGGTGATCCTGCTCGTTTCCGGACTGCGCCGGGACGTGGCGCTGCGCCGCCTGCTCACGCAGTGGGGCGAGCTGGACCGCGACCCCGCCCGCGACGCCGGACTCCGGCTCCCCGGCACCACCCTGGGGTGGCTGCTGCCCTCCTTCGTGCTCGGCGCGCTGGGGCTCTACCTCTGCGTCGTCGTGCCCGCGGGGGCGGTCCGGGGCGAGGACACGTACGGGCTGATGGCGCTGATCATGGGACTCGGGTTGCTGGCCTGGCTCGTCGGGCTCGTCGGCGTCTTCAAGGCGTTCTGGCACCGGCGCTGGATCGTGCGGACGCTGGCCGGGATGAGCGCACCGCCCCCGCCGGTCGCGCGGAGCGGCGGCGCCCACCGCTGAAGTCCTTTCGGCTGCCCCGGTATGAGCCACCCGGGGGACCGCACGCGCCCGGCGGCGGTGTCGGAGCCGATGCCCCGTCACGTACTGGCAGGATCCGGCGCCATGCAGCCAGTACGACAAAAGGACAAATTGGCCATGAATGGGCGTGAAACGGGTGCGGTGAGGGGCGTACGGCAGCGAGGGCGGGACCGCCTGCGGCGCGGACCGGGTTACGCGGTACTCGCCGCGCTCCTGGTCGCGGCCGCCGCGTCCGGCTGTGCGGCCGGGGAGGACTCGGGCACCGCCGCCCGGAGCGCGAAGCTCCAGGCCGGCCAGGCCGGCCAGGCGGGCCCCCAGGCGGAACCGGCGGCCGGGGCGCTCGGCACCCGCGCGGCGCAGGCGGAGCGGGCCAGGCTGGCCCAGGCCGCCCGCGCGGTCGCCGCCAAGAAGTGGGGCCTGGCGAGCACGCCGCTCGCGGCGCCCGTGCCGCCCGCGAAGAAGCCGCACCTCACGACCCGCAAGGGCTTCGAGGTCTCGGGCCAGGACGACTCGCTGCCGCCGGTCTTCACCCGGGTCCCCACCACGGACAAGGTCGTCTTCCTGACCATGGACGACGGGGACGACAAGGACCCCGAGCTGCTGAAGATGATGTCGGAGCTGAACATCCCGTACAGCGCCTTCCTCACCGACTACCTGGTGCGCGACGACTACACGTACTTCAAGGACGCCCAGTCGCGCGGGACCGTGCTCGGCAACCACACCCTCAACCACCGCTACCTGCCGGGCCTCTCCCACGACGAGCAGAAGCGCGAGATCTGCGACCAGCAGGACATCCTGCAGGAGCAGTTCGGCAAGCGGCCCCGGCTCTTCCGGCCGCCGTACGGCAACTACAACGCCGACACGCTGAAGGTCGCCAAGTCCTGCGGCATCACCGCCGTGCCGCTGTGGGAGGCGGAGGCGTTCCCCGACCACATGGAGTGGCGCGGGGAGGACCGGAAGCTGCACCCCGGCGACATCATCCTCACGCACTTCCGCGGCAAGGAGGACTGGAAGGGGAGCATGCCCGACCTGGTCCGGTCCGTCATGAAGGTCATCACGGACCAGGGCTACTCCGTGGCCCGCCTGGAGGACTACGTATAGGAAGCGGCGTACGCGCGGGCGGCCGCGGGCTCCCGGTGCGCGTCCTCGTGGGCGCTGTGCCAGGCCGTCAGCGTGAGGACCAGCAGCAGGCCCGCGCCGATCAGCTGGACGACCCCCGCGATGGGCAGCCCGTGGCGCAGCAGCACCACGCCGATCAGGCAGGCCGCCGCCGTGACGGCGGCCAGGACGAGAGTGCCGGACCAGTCCATCCCGGGCGGTCCGGCCTCCGCCGTGTCCGGGTTCGGCGGCCGGGGGTCGGAGCCCGTGTACACCCAGAGGACGATCCCGCTGAGCAACGTCTCCAGTGCGATGAGCAGCAGGCCGAGCACCGCGTCGAGGCAGCCGGTCAGCACCGGACCGGGGCGCGAGGGGGCCGGGCGGCCGGAGGTTCGTATGCGCATGCCGCCACCGTCCACCGGAACGGTCCGGACGGCCCGGGCGTTGTCCCTACGGTGTCCGGAACGTTGCCCGGCCGCAGCCGTACGGTCCCCGGGTACGCCACGAGGGGCGTGAATTGGCACTCCGCTTGACCGAGTGCTAATCGCGGCCATAGTCTCAGTGCTGGCACTCCCCACTGGAGAGTGCCAGCAGTACTGTGCGACCGGCAGGTCCGGCACCCGCGACGACGGGCCCACCTGGTCGCCACCCCAAAGACTGTTAAACCCCGTGAGATCTCCGAAGGGGGAGACCGGATCGTGTCGACCGCCAGCTCCAAGGTTGCGATCAAGCCGCTCGAGGACCGCATCGTGGTCCAGCCGCTCGACGCCGAGCAGACCACGGCCTCCGGCCTGGTTATCCCGGACACCGCCAAGGAGAAGCCCCAGGAGGGCGTCGTCCTGGCCGTGGGCCCGGGCCGCTTCGAGAACGGCGAGCGCCTGCCGCTCGACGTCAAGACCGGCGATGTCGTGCTGTACAGCAAGTACGGCGGCACCGAGGTGAAGTACAACGGCGAGGAGTACCTCGTCCTCTCGGCGCGCGACGTCCTCGCGATCATCGAGAAGTAATTCACCCACGTTTGCTTCTGTTCTGCGCCCCTGGCCCCCTGCGACCTAACCAGCCGGGCGGCAGGGGCGCAGTTCTTTGTTTTGAGAGGAACAGTTCAGCTCCATGGCGAAGATCCTGAAGTTCGACGAGGACGCCCGTCGCGCCCTTGAGCGCGGCGTCAACAAGCTTGCCGACACGGTCAAGGTGACGATCGGCCCCAAGGGCCGCAACGTCGTCATCGACAAGAAGTTCGGTGCCCCCACCATCACCAACGACGGTGTCACCATCGCGCGCGAGGTCGAGCTGGACGACCCGTACGAGAACCTCGGTGCCCAGCTGGTGAAGGAGGTCGCCACCAAGACGAACGACGTCGCGGGTGACGGCACCACCACCGCCACCGTCCTCGCCCAGGCGCTCGTTCGCGAGGGTCTGCGCAACGTCGCCGCCGGCGCCTCCCCGGCCGCCCTGAAGAAGGGCATCGACGCCGCGGTCAAGGCCGTGTCCGAGGAGCTCCTCGCGACCGCCCGCCCGATCGACGACAAGTCCGACATCGCCGCCGTCGCCGCGCTCTCCGCGCAGGACCCGCAGGTCGGCGAGCTCATCGCGGACGCGATGGACAAGGTCGGCAAGGACGGTGTCATCACCGTCGAGGAGTCCAACACCTTCGGCCTGGACCTCGACTTCACCGAGGGCATGGCCTTCGACAAGGGCTACCTGTCCCCGTACATGGTGACCGACCAGGAGCGTATGGAGGCCGTCCTCGACGACCCGTACATCCTGATCCACCAGGGCAAGATCGGCTCGATCCAGGAGCTGCTGCCGCTCCTGGAGAAGGTCATCCAGGCCGGTGGCTCCAAGCCGCTCCTGATCATCGCCGAGGACGTCGAGGGCGAGGCCCTGTCGACCCTGGTCGTCAACAAGATCCGCGGCACGTTCAACGCCGTCGCCGTCAAGGCGCCCGGCTTCGGTGACCGCCGCAAGGCCATGCTCGGCGACATCGCCACCCTCACCGGTGCGACCGTCATCGCCGAGGAGGTCGGCCTCAAGCTCGACCAGGCCGGTCTGGACGTGCTGGGCACCGCCCGCCGCGTGACCGTCACCAAGGACGACACCACCATCGTCGACGGTGGCGGCAAGTCCGACGAGGTCGCCGGCCGCGTCAACCAGATCAAGGCCGAGATCGAGGCCACGGACTCCGACTGGGACCGCGAGAAGCTCCAGGAGCGCCTGGCGAAGCTGGCCGGCGGGGTCTGCGTGATCCGCGTCGGTGCCGCCACCGAGGTCGAGCTCAAGGAGAAGAAGCACCGTCTGGAGGACGCCATCTCCGCGACCCGCGCCGCGGTCGAGGAGGGCATCGTCTCCGGTGGTGGCTCCGCCATCGTCCACGCCGTCAAGGTCCTTGAGGGCAACCTCGGCAAGACCGGCGACGAGGCCACGGGTGTCGCGGTCGTCCGCCGCGCCGCCGTCGAGCCGCTGCGCTGGATCGCCGAGAACGCCGGCCTCGAGGGCTACGTCATCACCTCGAAGGTCGCCGAGCTCGACAAGGGCCAGGGCTTCAACGCCGCGACCGGCGAGTACGGCGACCTGGTGAAGGCCGGCGTCATCGACCCGGTCAAGGTCACCCGCTCCGCCCTGGAGAACGCCGCGTCCATCGCGTCGCTGCTGCTCACGACCGAGACCCTGGTCGTCGAGAAGCCGGCCGAGGAAGAGCCGGAGGCCGGGCACGGCCACGGCCACTCGCACTAGCGTGTAGCCAGGAAGGCCCGGTCCCCTGCGGGGGCCGGGCCTTTGCGCTGTTCGGGGGCACTGCCCCCGGACCTCCGCTCCTCAAGCGCCGGAGGGGCTGGATTTCACGCCGACCGGTCCAGTGCCGACGGGTGCACCGGGTCCGCGAACGGACGCCCCTGCGCGTACCGCTCCAACTCGTCCAGCGCGTGGTCCGTCATGCGGTGCAGCTCGTTGCCGAGGGAGCCCGCCACGTGCGGGGTCAGGAGGACGTTCGGCAGGTCGTACAACGGGGAGCCGGCGGGCGGCAGTTCGGGGTCCGTCACGTCGAGTACGGCGTGCAGGCGGCCCGGGACCAGCTCCCGCAGCAGGGCCGCCTCGTCGATCAGGGAGCCCCGGGCCGTGTTGATCAGCGTCGAGCCGGTCCGCATCAGCGCCAGCTGGCGGGCGCCGATCATGCGGTGGGTCTCGGGGAGCTGGGGGGCGTGCACGGATACGACGTCGGCGCGGGCGCACAGCTCGTCCAGGGGGACCGGCTCGACGCCCAGGCGCGCCGCCTCGGCCGCGGTGACGAAGGGGTCGTACAGCAGGACCGCCAGGTCGAAGGGGCGGAGCAGCTCGATGACGCGGCGGCCGATGCGGGAGGCCCCGACGATGCCCACCGTGCGGCGGTAGTTGCCGGCCCCGTCCAGCTCGGCGCGCCAGTCGTGGTCGGCGCGGACCTCGCGGTAGACGTGGGCGGAGTGCGGGACGCGCTTGTTGGCCAGCAGGATCGTGGCCAGGGTGTATTCGGCCACGGGCAGGGCGTTGGCCCCGGCCGCCGATGAGACGGCGAGGCCGCGCTCCCAGCAGGCGTCGGTGATGTGGTGCTTGACGGAGCCGGCCGCGTGGACGACCGCCTTGAGCCGGGGCGCGGCGGCGAGGACCGGGGCGGTGAGCGGGGTGGCGCCCCAGCAGGTGAACAGGACCTCGGCCTCGGCGAGGGCGGCGGCGACGCGGGGGTCCGGGGCGGCCAGGTCGTGGGCGACGAGAGCAGGGTCCGTACGGGCGAGGGCGGCGAGCCGGTCGCGGTGGCGCGGCTCGAAGAGGCGCTCGTGGATGCCCGGGCCCATCGCGAGCAGGACGGACGGCCGGGGATCGGTGGTGGACTGCATGGTGGACGACTCCCTCGTGGTGGGGGCTACTTGACGCTGCCGGCGGTGAGTCCGGCCTTCCAGTGCCGTTGCAGCGCGACGAAGGCGACGATCAGCGGGATGACGGCGAGCAGGGACCCGGTGACGACGAGCGGGTAGAAGCCCGGCTCGCTGTGGGTGTTGGTGTTCCAGGAGTACAGGCCGAGGCTCAGCGGGAAGAGCTCGCGGTCGGAGAGCATCACCAGCGGAAGGAAGAAGTTGTTCCAGATCGCGGTGAACTGGAAGAGGAAGACGGTGACGAACCCCGGCATCATCATCGGCAGCCCGATGGAGAAGAAGGTGCGCAGCTCGCCCGCCCCGTCGATGCGCGCGGCCTCCAGCGCCTCGCCCGGGATGTACCCGGCGGAGAACACCCGGGCGAGATAGACGCCGAACGGGTTCACCAGGACGGGGATGAGCACCGACCAGTACGTGTTGACGAGGCCGAGCTTGCTGGCCAGCAGGTACATCGGCAGGGCCAGGGCGGTCGTGGGCACGAGCACCCCGAGCAGGACGAGCCCGAACAGCTTCTCCTTGCCCCGGAACTCGTACTTGTCGAAGGCGTACCCGGCCGCGACGCAGATCAGCGAGCAGACCGCGGCGCCCACTCCCGCGTACAGCAGGCTGTTTCCGTACCACCGGAAGTAGACGCCGTCCCCGTACGAGGCGATGTCGGAGAGGTTCTTCGAGAGGTCGAAGCCCTTGAAGGAGAAGGTGTCCCCGGCGAGCAGCGAGCCGGTGTCCTTGGTGGCGGCGGTGACCAGCCAGACGAGCGGGAAGAGCATGTAGAGGACGGCCAGGAGCAGCGCTCCGTTGACGGCCGCCTTGGACAGCCAGGGGTTCTTGCGGGTCGTGGTGCTCATGCGTGCGCGCCCTTCCGGCCGGTGAGGCGGGTGACGACGAAGGACAGCAGCGCGGCGGTGAGCGCCAGGAGTACGGAGGCGGCGGCCGCGAGTCCGAAGTCGTTACGGGCGAAGGCCGCGGTGTAGGCGTACATGTTCGGTGTCCAGGAGGAGGAGACGGCGGACCCGGAGCCGGTGTTGAGGATCAGCGGCTCGGTGAAGAGCTGGAGCGAGCCGATGATCGTGAAGAGCACGACCATCACGACCGAGGACCGGATCAGCGGGAGCTTGATGCTGAACGCGATGCGCCCGCCGCTCGCCCCGTCCACCGTGGCCGCTTCGAGCACCGAGCGGTCGATGGCCTGGAGGGCGGCGTAGAAGATCACCATGTTGTAGCCGAGCCATTCCCACAGCGCGATGTTCACGACGGAGGGCAGCGCGCCGCCCGGCGAGAAGAAGTCGAAGCCGATGCCGCCGGAGTGCATCGCGGAGACGACGGGGCTGAGGCCCGGCGTGTAGAGGTACAGCCAGATCATCGCGGCGATGATGCCGGGCACGGCGTGCGGCAGGAACAGCGCGAGCTGGAAGAAGCGCCGGGCGCGGGCGAGCGCCGAGTCGAGCAGCAGGGCGAGCCCGAGGGCGCCGCCGACCATCAGCGGGATGTAGACGGCGCAGTAGCCGAGGAGGACGAGGAAGCCGTCGCGGAAGACCCGGTCACCCAGCGCCGCCGTGTAGTTGCCGAGCCCGGTGAAGACCGTCTCGGAGCCGCCGAAGCCGAGCCCCGACTGCTGTTCGGTGAAGAGGCTGAGCCAGACCGCGTAACCGATCGGGATCAGCATCACGGCGGTGAACAGGACGAAGAACGGGGTCAGCAGGATCGCGGCGGCGCGGGTGCGGGCTTTCATCCGGTCAGCCCTCGACCTTCAGGCCGCGCTTGGACAGCTCCGTGACGGTCGCGTCGTGTGCGGCCTTCACGGCGTCGGGGATGGTGGTGCCGCCCCCGGCGAGCTTGCCGAAGCGGTCCTTGAGCGTGGTGTTGGTGGTGCCCATCGCGGGGCCCCAGGTCCAGCCCTGCTTGATCGCGGCGCCGCCGTCCTCGAAGACCTGGTAGATGTCCTGGCCGCCGTAGAACTTGGTGTCGAACGCCTTCTTGGCCGCCGGGCGCAGGGCGAGGGCGGCCGGGAAGGCGCTGGAGGTGCCGGAGGAGATACGGGCCTCGATGCCCTCCTCCGTGGTGGTCATCCAGGTCGCGAACTCGACGGCGGCCGCGGCCTTCCCGCTGTTCTTCGGCACGGCGAAGGTGGTCCCGCCGAGCATGCCGCCCGCGGGCTCGCCGTCCCAGGTCGGGATCGGGGCGACGGCCCACTTGCCGCTCTGCTCGGGCAGCGTGCCGCCGAGGACGCCGCCGCCCCAGGAGGCGCCGAGGTAGCCGATGGTGCCGCCGGTCTTCAGGGAGTTGGTCCAGGCGGGCGAGAAGGAGGCGTCGGTGCGGACCAGGCCGTCCTTCACCAGGCCCTGCCAGTAGTCGGCGACCTTGGTGGTGGCGGCGTCGGTGGTGTCGACCTTCCAGGTGTCGCCCTCGGCCTTGAACCACTGGGCACCGGCCTGCCAGACCATCGCCTCGAAGGTGGTCGGGTCGTCCGGGAAGAAGGTGCCGATGCGGGCCTTGGAGTCGGCCTTCTTCACCTTCTCGGCCGCCGACCTGAACTCGTCCCAGGTCTTGGGGACGTCGATGCCGTACTTGGTGCAGAGGTCCTTGCGGTAGAAGAACGCCTGCGGCGCGGCGTCGAAGGGCACCGCCCAGCTCTTGCCGCCGAGGGTGGTCTGCTCGACCGCCTGCGGGAGGAACTTCTTCTTCACATCGTCGGTGAGGTACTCGCCGATGTCCTGGAACCCGCCCTGGCTGACGTACTCGGGGAGCTGCGGGTACTCGACGGAGACCAGGTCGGGGGCGTTGCCCGCCTTGATGGCGTTGGAGATCTTCGCGTAGCCGCCGGCGTTCCCGGAGGGGGTCTCCTCGAACTTCACGTGGATGTTCTTGTGCGAGGCGTTGAACGCGTCCACGACCTCCTTGGTGCCCTTGGCCCAGCCCCAGAAGGTGATGGTCACGGGCTTGGCGGCGGTGCCGGTGCCGCCGTCCCCGGAGTCGTCCCCGCTCCCTCCGCAGGCCGTGACGACGGCGAGGGCGGTGACGGCTCCGGCTATGGAAAGAGTCGTTCTGCTCCAACTGCGGTTCACGGCGGGCTCCTGAGTCGACGGTGACAGGGACGTTGGGCGTGATCCTTGGTCCACCGATGACCGAAGTCAAGAGCGAAAGATTGATTGATCGAGAAAAGATCAGAAAGTTATCGAGTGGTCGACGCCCGCACCCGCAGCCGAGGCAGCAGCGCCAGATGCCGTCCCGGCTCGTCGCCGTCCGGCCCCGCACCGTCCCGCCCGGCCCCGAGCCGCCCGGCCAGCAGCTCCGTCGCGTACCGCCCGACGTGCCGCTTGGGCGGGCTGACCGCGGTCAGCGGGATGTCGCCCAGCGCCGCCACCTCGTCGTCGTACGCGATCACCGCCAGGTCCTCCGGCACCCGCACGCCCAGCTCCGACAGGCGCTGCACCAGGTGGATCGCGTCCACGTCGTTGTGCACGAGCACCGCCGTGGCCCGGCCGGAACCCACCGCGTCGCGCACCTCGCGCACCGCCTCCTCGAAGCGGGCCGGGTCCACCTCGGGCCCGGACGTCCCGATCATCGCGGGCGCGCCCTCGGCGAGCCCCAGCACCGCGAGCGCGTCCTCGTAGCCGGAGCGCACCGCGAGCGCGGTCGGGCTGTCGGCGCGGGCGACCAGGAGCGGGGTGCCGTGGCCGAGGCCGATCAGATGGCGCACCGCGAGCAGCACCCCATGCCGGTGGTCGGAGCAGACCCGGTCCATGCCGTCCAGCGGCGACCCGGGCGCCGGGGTGCGCTCCAGGAGCACGGCGGGCACCGGCAGTCCGGCCATCCAGTCGCCGTACGCCGCCTGGTCCTCGGCGCCCCGCCAGGCCGGGGCGATGAGCAGCCCCTCCGCCCCGGCGGCGAGCAGCCCCTCGGCGCGCGCCCGGTCCCCCTCCGGCCGGTAGTCGGAGATCCGCAGCACCAGACGGCCCCCGGCACGCGCGGCCGCCTCGTGCGCGCCCCGGATGACCTCCGCGAAGTAGTACGTCGCCGAGGGCGCGATCAGCCCGAGCACCGGGCCGTCGCCGGGCCCGGGCCCGGCGGGGGACGCGGCGTCCCGGGGCCAGGAGACCGAGCCGTGGACCCGGTCCAGCAGCCCGCGTTCGGCCAGCGCCTCGGCGTCACGGCGCGCCGTGACGGGGGAGACCCCCAGCAGGCCGGCCAGATCGGAGACACGGGCCGAGCCGCGCTCCCGTACCAGGGCCAGAAGTCGGTCGTGACGTTCAGCTGCACTCTCGCGCACGGCGGCAGTCCCCTTGTAAATCGCGATGTGGTGGCTCGGCTCGCCAGACCCTAATCCACTGTGATCGATCGATGGAAATTTCGATCATTCGCTACGCCGACTCTTGACGTTCGATCAATCCGCGGTTCAGGATTCCCGGCGACGCCGAAGCCCGCCTCCCCTGGGAGCATCATGCCCACGACGAGTCCGTACACGGGACGCACCCGTGCCGATTGGGAGCGCGCGGCCGACCAACTCCTGCTCGCCGTACGCCCCTACGCCTCGCCCTGCCACGGCCGCATCGACCTCCCCGGCCCCCGGCCGAGCTGGTCGGGGCCCGTCTCCGACGGCCTCGAAGGCTACGCCCGCACCTGGCTGCTCGCCGCGCTGCGGACCGCCGGAGCGGGCGGCGAGGACCCGCACGGCTTCCTCGGCCGGTACGCCGAAGGGCTCGCCGCCGGCACGTCGGACCCGGCGGGCAGCCCCGACGCCTGGCCCCGCATCGCGGAGGTCCCGCAGGCCATCGTGGAATCCGCGTCCATCGCCCTGGGCCTGCGCCTCACCCGCCCCTGGCTCTGGGACACCCTGGACGACGCCACCCGGCAGCGTGCCGTCGACTGGCTCCTCCCCGCCCTCGGCGCGCCCCCGGTGAACAACAACTGGTGGTTCTTCGGACTCACCGTCGCCGGCTTCCTCCAGGACGCCGGCATCGAGACCGACCGTGCCCGTCGGACCATCGACCGCGCGCTGGAACACGTCGAGGACTGGTACCTGGGCGACGGCTGGTACAGCGACGGCCCGAACCGCTCCTTCGACCACTACAACGCCTGGGCCATGCATTTCTACCCCGTCCTGCACGCCCACCTGGCGGGCGACCGGGACCTGCTGGACCGCTACGGCCCCCGCCTGCACCGCCACCTGGACGACTACAGCCGCATGTTCGGCGCGGACGGCGCACCCATGCCGTTCGGCCGCTCCCTCATCTACCGCTTCGCCGCCGCGGCCGCCCCCTGGCTCGGCGCGATGACCGGCCACACCCCGCTCACCCCGGGCGCGACCCGACGCCTCGCCTCCGGCACCCTCCGCCACTTCCTGGACCACGGCGCCGTCGACCGGGACGGCCTCCTCACCCTCGGCTGGCACCGCCCGTACGCACCCATGCTCCAGTCCTACTCGGGCCCCGCGTCCCCGTACTGGGCGTCCAAGGGCTTCCTCGGCCTCCTGCTGCCCCCGGCCCACCCCGTCTGGACGGCCACCGAGGAGCCGCTGCCCGCCGAGACCGCGGACGCCGTGACCGTTCTCGGCCCGACCGGGATGCTCCTCCAGTCCACCGCGGCGGACGGCCTCGTCCGGCTCCACAACCACGGCTCGAACCACGTGGGCGACGGCGAGGACCCCGGCTACGCCCGCTTCGCGTACTCCACCCGGACCGGCCCCACACACGGGGACGCCGCACGCGACAACCACTTCGCGCTGCTCCCCGACGGGAAGCCGACCGTCCGCCCCACCGCCGACCCGGCCGGCCCCGCCGCCTCCGCGCACACCCCGCTCCCCGGCGTCCGCGTCGTCTCCGCCACCCTCGCCCACGGCCGCGCCGAGGTCCGCGCGCATCTGGTCACGGGCGCGCCCGAGGGCACACCCGTCCGCCAGACGGGGTGGGCGACCGGGGACGACGGAGAGCTCACCGCCCAGCTCCACCCGGTCCACGGCTACACCGGCGGCGCGCACCGGCTCCCGGGCGGGTCCACCATGTTCGCCGAGACCTCCGGGCTCCTCGCCGTGGACGGCGTCACCGCCGGGGACCGCTCCCTGTTCGTCGCGCTCGCCTCGCTCACCGGTGAGCCGGACCCGGCCCCCGTCCACACCCTCGCCGAGATCCGCGTACAGGGCCCCCACGAGATCCGGGTGACCTGGCACGACGGCGGTACGGCGGTCCTCCGTCTCCCGGAGGAATGACCGGAGGGAGCGACGGCGGAGCGGTGGGGGAGCCGTACGGCGGCACCCGTGCCCGCCGCGCCTACTGCGGCCCGTACTTGCGGCCCGTACGCGAGGTCAGCCCGCCGAGCAGGCCGCGCGGCGCCAGCTTCACCGCGCCCATCAGCACCTTGTAGCGCGGGTCCGGGATCGACACCGACTTCCCACGCGCCAGGTCCGCGAGCGCCGCCGTCACCAGCTTGTCCGCGTCGAGCCACATCCAGCCCGGGATGTTGCCCGTGCCCATCCCGGCCCGCTGGTGGAACTCCGTACGCACGAAGCCCGGGCACAGCGCCATCAGCCGCACCCCGGACCCGGCCAGGTCCTTCGCCGCGCCCTGGCTGAACTGAACGACCCACGCCTTCGAAGCGCCGTACGTGCCGCGCGGCACGAACGCCGCGACCGAGGCCACGTTGACGATGCCGCCCCGGCCGCGCTCCCGCATCGCGGCCGCCGCGGCCGAGGTCAGCCGCAGCACCGCCTCGCAGTGCACCTTCAGCATCGACAGCTCGTCGGCCATCGGGACCTCCAGATAGCGTCCCTTGTTGCCGAAGCCCGCGTTGTTCACCAGCAGGTCGACCGGGCGCCGGGCGTCCCCGAGGCGCTCCTCGACCGCGCGGATGCCCTTGTCGTCGGACAGGTCGGCCCGCAGCACCTCCGCCTCGATGCCGTGCCGGTCGTGCAGCTCGGTCGCCTGCTCGCGCAGCCGCTCCGCGTCCCGGGCCACCAGGACCAGGTCGTACCCGTCGGCGGCGAGCCGCCGGGCGAAGGCGGCACCGATACCCGCCGTCGCGCCCGTGATCAGTGCAGTCGTCATAGGCGGCACGGTAGAGCATCCGGAAACGGCGCCTCCCGGCGCTCCCGCGGGCTCAGGAGGCGGTGAGCTCCGCCGCGTACGCCCGCGCCTTGCGCAGCGTCGAAGGGCACAGCGCCTCCCCGGCCGGGAGGAGCCGCGGCAGCAGGTCGCGCCGGGTCGTGACGGCCCGGAACTGCAGCTCCACCGTCACCTCGTGGTCCGGCCGGTGCACGATCTCGACCGGGTCGCCCGCCCGGACGGACCCCGGCGTGATCACCCGCAGATACGCCCCCGGGGCCGCCGCATGCGTGAACCGCTTCACCCAGCGGGCTTCGCCGAGGTGGCCCTGGAAGGTCCGGCACGGGATGCGGCCCGAGGCGACCTCCAGCACCAGCTCCCCGCCGATCCGCCAGCGCTCGCCGATCAGCGCCTCGCCGACCCGCAGCCCCGCCGTGGTCAGGTTCTCGCCGAACGAGCCGTTGGGCAGCGCGCGGCCCAGCTCCCGCTCCCAGGCGTCCAGGTCCTCGCGGGCGAACGCGTACACCGCCTGGTCGGAGCCGCCGTGGTGGCGCAGGTCGCACACCGCGTCCCCGGCCACCCCGCTGCCGCCCTCGCCCCTGGGCCCGGGGTCCGAGACCCGCACCGGTCCGTCCACGGGCCGCTTGTCGATCCCGGTCCTGCCGCCCGGGGCGTCGGTGAAGGACGACGCCGTGGGCCGCCCCGCGTTCACGGTCAGCACTGTCATCGCGGTCATACCGGAACGGTATCGAAGACCGAACCAAAGTCGTAGGCGAATATCTCGCACCCGACCCAAGGGTTGCTTATGCTGGAGAGGTGATCGAAGCCCGCCACCTCCGCGTCCTGCGCGCCGTCGCCTCCACCGGCTCCTTCTCCGCCGCCGCCCGGGAGCTGGGCTGCACCCAGCCCGCCGTCAGCCAGCAGATGAAGGCCCTGGAGTCCTCCGCCGGGACCACGCTGCTCATCCGGACCGGCCGCGAGATGCGGTTGACCCAGGCGGGCGAGGCGCTGGTGCGGCACGCGTCGGGCATCCTCGCCGGGCTCACCGCGGCCGAGGAGGAGGTCGCCGCGATCGCCGGACTGCGGGCCGGGCGGGTCCGGCTCGTCTCGTTCCCGAGCGGCAGCTCGTCGCTGGTCCCGGGCGCCCTCGCCGCCCTGCGCGCGGCCCACCCCGGGACCCGGGTGTCCCTCGTGGAGGCCGAGCCGCCCCGGTCGGTGGAGATGCTGCGCGACGGCGACTGCGACATCGCGCTCGCCTTCCGCTACGGGGAGCCGGGCGCCGAATGGGACGACCTGGTGGTCCGCCCGCTGCTCACCGACCGGCTCACGGGCCTGGTCCCCGAGGGGCACGCGCTGGCGGGCCGGGACGAGGTCGGCATCGCGGAGCTGGCCGGGGAGTCCTGGATCGCGGGGTGCCCCCGGTGCCGCAGGCAGCTCGTGGAGGTGTGCGAGGAGTCCGGATTCACCCCGCGCATCGACTTCGCCACCGACGACTATCCCGCGGTGATCGGCCTGGTCGGGGCGGGCCTGGGGGTCGCCGTACTGCCGGCCCTGGCCATCGAGTCGGTGCGCCCCCGGGGAGCCAGGACCGTCGCGGTGGCACCGGCCATCGAACGCGAGATCGTCGCCCTGACCCTGCCCGACCTGGCAAGGGTCCCGGCGGTGGCAGCCACCCTGGACCACCTGGCACTGGCATCATCCAGCCCCGTCGCATCATCCAGCCCCGCCGGCGTTTGAGGCGCGGGGTCCGGGGCGGCGCCCCGAAACTCAGCCCCTCCGGCGCTTGAGGAGCGGGGGCCCGGGGGCGGAGCCCCAGGTTTCGGGAAGGGGCGGGGCGGGGTGAAGGAACGTTTCTCCCCCGACAGGCGCAGCACCCGTCACCCCTGCCCCGGCGGCGACGCCGGCGCCGTGATCAGCCGATTGCGCGCACGCCCCATCAACTCCTCGCGCTCGTCCTCGGTGAGCCCGCCCCACACCCCGTAGGGCTCACGGACGGCCAAGGCGTGCGCCGCGCACTCCGCGCGTACGGGGCACCGCATGCAGACCTCCTTCGCGGAGGTCTCACGCGCGCTCCGAGCCGCCCCGCGTTCCCCCTCCGGATGGAAGAAGAGCGAGCTGTCGACCCCGCGGCAGGCCGCCAGCAGCTGCCAGTCCCACAGATCGGCGTTGGGTCCGGGAAGTCGGGAGAAATCGGCCATTGCTTGTCCCCTCGAAACCGTGCTGAGTCGGAAACGTCGTGTGCGTCGTGGGTGGGTGCTCGTCGATGACCGTGTACAAGACCGTACATCTACGGTGTTAGTAGATGTAAATATGACTGATTGCGAATCTAGCCACAGACACCACCAAAAGGGAAGAAATCCCGCTAAATGGGGCACGGAGCCGCCAAAAGTTTCGGTTGACGACTGAACGACCCGTGGCGCTCTGCTCCGTGAGCGCTTACTCACGTAGAGTGCCGAACTCGGTCTTCCGACCCGTAACTCTTTCGAGTGACCATCGTTGAGAGTGCGGAGGCGGTTGGCAGAAAGAGCGATCGGGCAGATGTCCGAGAGCGTCAACCGCACAGGTGACGACTTGTAACAGCCTGGAGGCTCAAGGTGACGCGCATCAGCTGCGGAGGGCGGTCATGACTTCCGTCCTCGTCTGCGACGACTCCCCGCTTGCCCGAGAAGCGCTCCGTCGCGCGGTCGCGACCGTGCCCGGCGTCGAGCGGGTGACGACGGCCGCCAACGGCGAGGAAGTCCTCCGCCGCTGGGGTGCCGACCGTTCGGATCTGATTCTCATGGACGTACGCATGCCCGGGCTCGGGGGGGTGGAGACGGTCCGCCGGCTGCTCTCCGCCGACCCCGGCGCCCGGATCATCATGCTGACCGTCGCCGAGGACCTGGACGGCGTCGCGCTCGCGGTCGCCGCCGGTGCCCGCGGCTATCTGCACAAGGACGCCTCCCGGGCCGAGCTCCGGGCGACCGTCACCCAGGCGCTGGCCGACCCGACGTGGCGGCTCGCCCCGCGTCGGCTGCGGTCGGCCGAGATGGGTGCGGCGCCCACGCTCACGGCGCGCGAGATCCAGGTGCTGGAGGGGATGAGCCACGGCCGCTCCAACGCGGAGATCGGCCGCGAGCTGTTCCTCTCCGAGGACACGGTGAAGACGCACGCCCGGCGGCTCTTCAAGAAGCTCGGCGCCTCGGACCGCGCCCACGCGGTGGCCCTGGGCTTCCGGTGGGGCCTGGTGCGCTGACAGTCGGCCCGGGCCCCTAGGCGCTGTCGCCCAGGACCCGGGCAAGGGGGTGCGGCGCACGCCGCCGTACCCCGCCGATCCGGCGGTATGTGACGCTTCCCGGCCGATGCCGCATCCTTGAGACGTGGAGTTCCTCGGGAACGATTCGGTCGAGCGGAAGGGGAGGGCGCAGGACATGACTTCCGGCGCACCCGCTCATAACGCTTCGGTGCACAACTACGGACGCGGTGCCGCGGATGAAGCGGGGCCGGGGCACCATGGTTCGATGCGCGACGACGGGACGACGGTGATCGGTGCCCTGGTGCACCGCGCCGTCGAGGGCGACGCGCAGGCCACACACGACCTGCTGGCCCACGTCCACCCGCTCGCCCTGCGCTACTGCCGGTCCCGGCTGAACCGGCTGCCCGGTGACGCCCGCCACTTCGTGGAGGACCTGGCGCAGGAGGTCTGCGTCGCCGTCCTGATGGCGCTGCCGCGCTACAAGGACACGGGCAGACCCTTCGAAGCCTTCGTCTTCGCCATCGCCGGTCACAAGGTGGCCGACCTCCAGCGCGCCGCGATGCGGCACCCCGGCTCGACCGCCGTGCCCTCCGACGAGATGCCGGAGCGCCCCGACGACTCGCTCGGGCCCGAGGAGCGGGCGCTCCTCAGTAGCGACGCCGCCTGGGCCAAGAAGCTCCTGGCCAACCTCCCGGAGAACCAGCGCGAACTGCTCGTGCTGCGCGTCGCCGTCGGGCTGACCGCCGAGGAGACCGGCCAGATGCTCGGCATGTCTCCGGGCGCCGTCCGGGTCGCCCAGCACCGGGCGTTGAGCCGCCTCCGAGCGCTCGCGGAACAGTGAGCCGAGCGGTGGGCCAGGCCCCTCGGAGACGTACGCCACAGCCGTAGAAAGCTACAGAACCTGCGGGTGATCTTGCTCGTGGAATGAGACGCCTCCCGAGGCCGTTAGCATGGACATCCGCACCGATCAAGGCCATTTGGGGAAGGTGTCATGACTGCAAACGTCGACGGAGTGCCCGAGAAATTCGCGACGCTCGGGCTGACATACGACGACGTGCTGCTGCTGCCGGGCGCATCCGAAGTGCTGCCCAACGCGGTCGACACCTCGACGCTCATCTCGCGCAACGTCCGCGTCAACATCCCGCTGCTGTCCGCCGCCATGGACAAGGTCACCGAGGCCCGCATGGCCATCGCGATGGCCCGGCAGGGCGGCGTCGGCGTGCTGCACCGCAACCTCTCGGTCGAGGACCAGGTCAACCAGGTCGACCTGGTCAAGCGGTCCGAGTCCGGCATGGTCACCGACCCGATCACGGTCGGCCCGGACGCCACGCTCGGCGAGGCGGACGCGCTCTGCGCCAAGTTCCGCATCAGCGGCGTCCCGGTCACCGACCAGGCGGGCAAGCTGCTCGGCATCGTCACCAACCGCGACATGGCCTTCGAGTCGGACCGCTCCCGCCAGGTGCGCGAGGTCATGACGCCGATGCCGCTCGTCACCGGCAAGGTCGGCATCTCCGGCGTGGACGCCATGGAGCTGCTGCGCCGCCACAAGATCGAGAAGCTGCCGCTGGTGGACGAGGCGGGGCTCCTCAAGGGCCTCATCACGGTCAAGGACTTCAAGAAGGCCGAGCAGTACCCGAACGCGGCCAAGGACGCCGACGGCCGGCTGCTCGTCGGCGCCGCCGTGGGCGCCAGCCCCGAGGCGCTGGACCGCGCCCAGGCGCTGGCCGAGGCGGGCGCCGACTTCCTCATCGTGGACACCTCGCACGGCCACAACAGCAACGCGCTCAACTGGATGGCCAAGATCAAGTCGGCCGTGAGCGTCGACGTCATCGGCGGCAACGTGGCGACCCGCGACGGCGCCCAGGCCCTGATCGACGCCGGTGTGGACGGCGTCAAGGTCGGTGTCGGCCCCGGCTCCATCTGTACGACCCGCGTCGTCGCCGGCATTGGCGTCCCGCAGGTCACCGCGATCTACGAGGCCGCGCTGGCCGCCCGCGCCGCGGGCGTCCCGGTCATCGGCGACGGCGGCCTGCAGTACTCGGGCGACATCGGCAAGGCGCTCGCCGCCGGCGCCGACAGCGTGATGCTGGGCTCGCTCCTCGCGGGCTGCGAGGAGTCCCCGGGCGAGCTGATGTTCATCAACGGCAAGCAGTTCAAGTCGTACCGGGGCATGGGCTCGCTGGGCGCGATGCAGTCCCGCGGCCAGGGCCGCTCCTACTCCAAGGACCGGTACTTCCAGGCCGAGGTCGCCTCGGACGACAAGCTCGTCCCCGAGGGCATCGAGGGCCAGGTGCCCTACCGCGGCCCCCTCGCCAACGTGCTGCACCAGCTGGTCGGCGGCCTCCGCCAGACCATGGGCTACGTGGGCGCCGCGACCGTGGACGAGATGGAGAGCAAGGGCCGCTTCGTGCGGATCACCTCGGCGGGCCTCAAGGAGAGCCACCCGCACGACATCCAGATGACGGTCGAAGCACCGAACTACAGCAAGAAGTAACGCGACAGCGCAGGTGAGGGGCGGACCGGGGTTCCCGGGACCGCCCCTCACCCATGTGTCGGGGATACTGGACAGCGCAGACGCAGAGGGAAAGGCCACACATCGTGACTGAGATCGAGATCGGGCGCGGCAAGCGCGGCCGCCGGGCATACGCATTCGACGACATCGCCGTCGTCCCGAGCCGCCGGACCCGCGACCCGAAGGAGGTCTCGATCGCCTGGCAGATCGACGCCTACCGCTTCGAGCTGCCGTTCCTGGCCGCCCCCATGGACTCCGTGGTGTCCCCGCAGCACGCCATCCGCATCGGCGAGCTCGGCGGCCTCGGCGTCCTCAACCTGGAAGGGCTGTGGACCCGGCACGAGGACCCGCAGCCGCTGCTGGACGAGATCGCCGAGATGCCCGTCGAGAGCGCGACCCGCCGGCTCCAGGAGATCTACTCCGCCCCCATCCAGGAGGAGCTGATCGGGCAGCGCATCAAGGAGGTGCGCGACTCCGGCGTCGTCACCGCCGCCGCGCTCTCCCCGCAGCGCACCGCCCAGTTCTCCAAGGCCGTCGTCGACGCGGGCGTGGACATCTTCGTCATCCGCGGCACCACGGTCTCCGCCGAGCACGTCTCGGGCGCGGCCGAGCCGCTGAACCTGAAGCAGTTCATCTACGAGCTGGACGTCCCGGTGATCGTCGGCGGCTGCGCCACGTACACCGCCGCCCTGCACCTCATGCGGACCGGCGCGGCCGGCGTCCTCGTCGGCTTCGGCGGCGGCGCCGCGCACACCACGCGCAACGTGTTCGGCATCCAGGTCCCGATGGCGACCGCCGTCGCCGACGTGGCCGGGGCCCGCCGCGACTACATGGACGAGTCCGGCGGCCGTTACGTGCACGTCATCGCGGATGGCGGCGTCGGCTGGTCCGGCGACCTGCCGAAGGCCATCGCCTGCGGCGCGGACGCCGTGATGATGGGCTCCCCGCTGGCCCGCGCGACGGACGCGCCGGGCCGCGGCCGGCACTGGGGCATGGAGGCCGTCCACGAGGACGTGCCGCGCGGGAAGCTGGTGGACCTGGGCTCGGTCGGGACGACCGAGGAGGTCCTGACCGGCCCCTCGCACACCCCGGACGGCTCGATGAACATCTTCGGCGCGCTGCGCCGCGCGATGGCCACCACGGGCTACAGCGACCTCAAGGAGTTCCAGCGCGTCGAGGTGACGGTCGCGGACTCCCAGCACCGCCGCTGAGTCTCCCCGTACGTACGCCGGAGGGCCCGGACCGCGATTCGCGGTCCGGGCCCTCCGGGTTTCGTTACGCGCCCTTCCTCGCACCGGCGACGGCGCCGACGGCGCCGAGGGCCAGGAAGAGGTACGTCTTGAAGTCGGCCGCCTCGCTGTACGCGTCCGTGAGGGCGCCGAAGTGGTCGAAGAAGATGCTGGTGGCGGACTCGTGCGCCAGGTCCGAGAGCGCGATCGAGATGCCCGCGAGCTGGCCGATGTACACGGCGCCGATCGAGAGCAGGACGCTGACGACGGTCACGGCGGGGTTGCCGCCGCCGAGCTTGCTCGCGGCGAAGCCGACGAGGAAGCCGACACCGACGGCGAGGTAGCCGATCTCGTGCTCGAAGTTGCCGAGGATGAGGCCGTAGACGAGCGCGCCGACGATCGCCGCGACCACGCCCGCGCCGAGGCCGAGCGCGATGTTGTTACGGGCCGGCGGGGCCGGGGTGAACGGGGCGGGGCCGCCGCCGAACGGGGCGCCGGGCTGCTGGCCGCCGAACGGGTTGCCGCCCTGGGGCTGACCACCGTAGGGCTGGTTCGGCGGTGGTACGGACTGGCTCATGCTGGGTTCTCCCCCTGGGGACGTCTGCGCACTGCTGTGCGAGGAATGACGCCGCAGGCTAGCAGCCGGTTCCGACATCGGCCCACCGAAATCCTTGGGGGAACTGGGCTGAGGGCCCGTCATCAGAGCCGGTGGGCGGCTCCGGCGGGGGTCGCGCCACGGGTGTCCAGGAGAAGTTGCGCCTTCACGGCGAGGCCCTGGAGGTCGTACGTGCGGTGGTGCTGGAGCAGCACCGTGAGGTCCGCGCCGGCGGCCGCCTCGTAGAGCGAATCGGCGCGGGGGACGGGGAGTTGGCGGACGCGCCAGTCCAGGACGTGCGGGTCGTGGAAGCCGATCTGGGCGCCCATGTCCATCAGCCGGGTGGCGATCTCGCGGGCGGGCGATGCCTCCTGGTCGGCGAGGTCGGGCTTGTAGGTGACGCCCAGCAGAAGAATTCTGGCGCCGCGCACCGCTTTTCCGTGCTCGTTGAGGAGGGTGGCGCAGCGCTGGATCACGTACTGCGGCATCCGCTCGTTGATCTCCTGCGCCAGCGAGACCATCCGCAGCGGGGGGCCGGGGGTGCGGTGGTGGTACGGGAGATGGCCCGGGTCGACCGGGGCGCCGTGGCCGCCGACGCCGGGGCCCGGGCGGAAGGGCTGGAAGCCGAAGGGCTTGGTCTCGGCGCACCGGATGACGTCCCAGAGGTCGACGCCCAGATCGTGGCAGAGGACCGCCATCTCGTTGACCAGGGCGATGTTGACGTACCGGAAGTTGGTCTCCAGGACCTTCGTCATCTCGGCCTCGCGGGTGCCCCGGGCGCGGACCACCTTGTCGGTGAGGCGGCCGTAGAAGGCGGCGGCGGACTCGGTGCAGGCGGGGGTGAGGCCGCCGATGACCTTGGGCGTGTTGGCGTAGACGTGGCTGCGGTTGCCCGGGTCGAGGCGGCTGGGGGAGTGCGCGAGGTGGAAGTCGCGCCCGCCGCGCAGGCCCGAGCCCTCCTCCAGGATCGGGAGCAGGAAGCCCTCCGTGGTGCCGGGGGGTACGGCCGATTCCAGGAGCACGGTGGTGTGCGGGCGCAGCCGGGCGGCCAGGGCGCGGGCCGCGTCCGCGACGGCGCTCAGGTCGAGGGTGCGGTCGGGGCCGAGCGGGGTGGGCGCGCAGATCACGGCGGTGCGGACCCGGCCCAGCTCGGCCTGGTCGGTGGTGGGCCGGAAGCCCAGCGAGAGCATGCGGCGGATGTCGGACGCCGGCAGCGATCCCTCGACCGGCGCACGGCCCGCCGCGACCTCCGCGAAGGCCCGGGGGTCGGTGTCGTAGCCGATGGTCTGGATACCGGCGTGGACGGCGGTCTGGGCCAGGGGCAGGCCGAGATGACCGAGTCCGATGACGGCGAGGTCTGCAGGCACTGGGTGGGCCGTCCTTCCCTTAAGACCAGGAGGCAGAAAGCGCAACCGCTGTGGACAGCGCTATGTCAGGTTAGGCGTAAATATGACCGATATGCCGCATTGTGGGGCCGTTGTCGTCCGGGTGTTGTCCACAGGCGGTGGCTGAAGTCGCGCAGCGCGGACAGAATCGATCTGTGGGCACGGGCGCCGAACGCATGGTCGGGGCCGCGATCCGTGCCGGACCCCGAGCAACCGGGAGGCAGCGGTGAGGACAGCGACACTGGGACCCGCGGAGCGCACCGAGGCGCTCGCCGCCATGGCCGAGCGCGAACTGGACGTGCTGGTCGTGGGAGCGGGCGTGGTCGGCGCCGGGACGGCGCTGGACGCGGTCACCAGAGGGCTCTCGACCGGTCTGGTCGAGGCGCGCGACTGGGCGTCCGGCACGTCGAGCAGGTCGAGCAAGCTGATCCACGGCGGCCTGCGCTATCTGGAGATGCTCGACTTCGCCCTGGTCAGGGAGGCGCTGAAGGAGCGCGGACTGCTCCTCGAACGGCTCGCCCCCCATCTCGTGAAGCCGGTGCCCTTCCTCTACCCCTTGCAGCACAAGGGCTGGGAGCGGCTGTACGCCGGCTCCGGCGTCGCGCTGTACGACGCGATGTCGGTCTCCTCCGGGCACGGCCGGGGCCTGCCCGCGCACCGTCACCTCTCCCGCCGCCGGGCCCTGCGCGTCGCCCCGGCCCTGAAGCGGGACGCCCTGGTGGGGGCCCTGCAGTACTACGACGCCCAGATGGACGACGCCCGCTATGTCGCCACGCTGGTGCGCACCGCCTCCGCGTACGGCGCGCACGTGGCGAACCGGGCCCGGGTGACCGGCTTCCTCCGGGAGGGCGAGCGCGTCGTCGGCGCCCGCGTGGAGGACGTCGAGGCGGGCGGGGAGTACGAGGTCAGGGCCAAACAGGTGGTCAACGCGACCGGGGTGTGGACGGACGACACCCAGTCGCTGATCGGCGAGCGCGGCCAGTTCCACGTACGGGCCTCCAAGGGCATCCACCTGGTCGTCCCCAAGGACCGCATCCACTCCTCGACCGGCCTGATCCTGCGCACCGAGAAGTCCGTGCTCTTCGTCATCCCCTGGGGCCGGCACTGGATCGTCGGCACCACGGACACCGACTGGGACCTGGACAAGGCGCATCCGGCCGCCTCCAGCGCCGACATCGATTACCTCCTTGAGCATGTGAACGCGGTCCTGTCGACGCCCCTGACCAGGGACGACGTCGAGGGTGTGTACGCGGGCCTGCGGCCCCTGCTGGCCGGTGAGTCGGACGCCACCAGCAAGCTGTCGCGCGAGCACACCGTCGCCCACCCGGTGCCGGGCCTCGTCGTCGTCGCGGGCGGCAAGTACACGACGTACCGGGTGATGGCGAAGGACGCCGTGGACGAGGCGGTGCACGCCCTCGACCAGCGGGTCGCCGACTGCGTCACCGAGGACATCCCGCTGCTCGGCGCCGAGGGCTACCGCGCCCTGTGGAACGCGCGCGCCAGGATCGCCGCCCGCACCGGCCTCCATGTCGCCCGGGTGGAGCACCTGCTCAACCGGTACGGCTCGATGACCGAGGAGATCCTTGAGCTGATCGTCGCCGACCCGGCGCTGGGCGATCCGCTGCCGGCCGCCGACGACTACCTGAAGGCCGAGATCGTGTACGCCGCCTCGCACGAGGGCGCGCGCCATCTGGACGACGTGCTGACCCGGCGCACCCGGATCTCCATCGAGACCTTCGACCGGGGCACCCGCTCCGCCCGGCTCTGCGCCGAGTTGATGGCGCCGGTCCTCGGCTGGGACGCCGGGCGGATCGACCGGGAGACCGAGCACTACGAGAAGCGGGTGGAGGCCGAACGCGAGTCGCAGCGCCAGCCGGACGACCTGACGGCGGACGCGGCGAGGCTGGGGGCACCGGACATCGTGCCGCTGCTGTGAGCACGCCTCAGCCCGGGCGCGGGCAGAACTCCGCTTCCAGGAGGCCCGGTTCCAGCGTGTCCGCCTCGGCCAGGGTGTCCGTGTCGATGCGGTAGGTCAGCGTGTGGCGGCCGTCGCGGGTGGTGGCGGTGCGGACGTAACTGCCCGCGATGCGGCCGTTGTGGCCCCAGACGGTGACCCCGCAGGACAGCCGCTCCGGATAGACGCCGAGGCCGTAGATCCCGTCCGTGGCGGAGGTGTCGAGGAGCGCGGAGAGCTGAGCCGGTCTCAGCAGCCGCCCGTCCAGCAGGGCCGTGTAGAAGCGGTTGAGGTCGGGCAGCGTCGAGATCAGCCCGCCCGCGGCACCGGCCGTCCGCGGGTCCAGCTCGGTGACGTCGCTGAGGCTCCCGCCCGGTGTCGAGCGGGAGTAGGCGCGGCCGTGCGGGGCGGGGAGGGTGGTGCGGCTGCCGGGGAGCGAGGTGCCGGTGAGACGGAGGGGGGGGCGATGATCCGGCGGCGGATCTCCGTCGCGTAGGAGTGGCCGGTGACGCGGCGGACGACGAGGCCGAGGACGGCGTAGTCGGTGTTGGAGTACGTGTAGGTGCCCGGGGCGGCGGCGGGGCGGTGGGCGGTCGCGGTGCGGACGGCCGCCGCGGCGGAGAGGGGGTGTGCGGTGGCGTCGTCGGTGTAGTCGTACAGGCCGCTGGTGTGGCCGAGCAGGGCGCGCAGGGTGATGCGACGGCCGTCGTTGCCGTGACCCCGGATCAGGCCGGGCAGGAAGCGCTCGACGGGGTCCGTCAGGCGCAGCCGCTCCTCCCTTGCGAGTTGGAGGACGACGACCGCGACGAACGACTTCGTGACGCTGCCTGCCCGGAAGCGGTCCGCGTAATGGATGCCGGGCCCCGTCGAACGGTAGGTGTCCCGGCGCGAGCGGGCCGGATCGTGGGCCAGGAGCGCCGCGTCGGGGGCCCCGCCCGGGCCGGTGAACCGGGGGAGGTAGGCGGTGGCGGGAGTGAGGTGTGGTTCGCTGGACACGCGCGCCGTTCCGAGGCCGCACAGCGCAAGCACCACCAGGGTGACGAGCACGGCCCTGGCCACCGGCATGACGGCATGTCCCTTCCGGAGGCGGCCCTTGGGGCGTACGGCGGGACTGTACGGACAGGGCCCCGGCCCCCATCATGGCCGAGCCGAGGACCCGGCACCGGGACCGGTCCCGGGGTGAGGGACAATGAACGCTCTGCCAGGGCGGGTTGATCGCAGAGGGGACGCATGTCGGAGGCGGAGCAGGCACGGGAGCCCCAAGGGGACACGGACGGACGTCTCCTGGCGGGGCGGTACCGGCTGGGGGAGGTGCTCGGCCGGGGCGGTATGGGCACGGTCTGGCGTGCCGTTGACGAGACCCTGGGCCGCACGGTCGCGGTCAAGGAACTGCGGTTCCCGTCGGCCATCGACGAGGACGAGAAGCGCCGTCTCATCACACGTACGCTGCGCGAGGCCAAGGCGATCGCGCGCATCCGGAACAACGGCGCGGTCACGGTCTACGACGTGGTGGACGAGGACGACCGGCCGTGGATCGTCATGGAGCTCATCGAGGGCAAGTCGCTGGCCGAGGCGGTCCGCGAGGACGGTGTCCTGACGCCGAAACGGGCCGCCGAGATCGGCCTCGCCCTCCTCGACGTGCTGCGCTCCGCGCACCGCGAGGGCATCCTGCACCGCGACGTGAAGCCGTCCAACGTGCTGATCGCCGAGGACGGCCGGGTCGTGCTGACCGACTTCGGGATCGCCCAGGTCGAGGGCGACCCGTCGGTCACCTCCACCGGCATGCTCGTCGGCGCCCCCTCCTACATCTCGCCGGAGCGGGCGCGCGGCCACAAGCCGGGACCGCCCGCCGACCTGTGGTCGCTCGGCGGCCTGCTCTACGCGAGCGTCGAGGGCTCCCCGCCGTACGACAAGGGCTCCGCCATCGCGACCCTGACCGCTGTCATGACCGAGCCGCTGGACCCGCCGAAGAACGCGGGCCCGCTGGAGGAGGTCATCTACGGGCTGCTCACCCGGGACCCCGAACAGCGGCTGGACGACGCCGGGGCGCGCGCCCTGCTCAACGACGTCATCAGCTCCTTCGAGCAGCCGGAGCGCCCCGCCCCGGCCCCCGCCGACGCCACGCAGGTCATGGCGCTGCCCAAGGGCGTCGCCGACGCCGAGGCGGGCGAGGGCGCCCGGGACCGGCTGCGCGGCGCCCTGCGCTCCGTGCGCAACGCCAGGACGCCCGCCGCGGGTGCGGCCGCCGCGCCCGTCACGGCACCGCCCGTCCCGGCCCGGCCGACCTCCGCGCCCGGCGCCGCTTCCCCCTCCGGGGCCGTGCCGCCGCAGCGCCCGGCCTCCTCGCCGGTGACCGCTCCCCGGGCGTCCCTCACGGACGTGGTCCCGCGCCGCACCCTCGCGATCATCGCGGCCGTCATCGTGCTCGCGGTCCTCGGCACCGTGCTGGCGATCACGCTCAACGGCGGCGACGACAAGCCCGACGGCTCCGGCAAGAACACCACCGGCGCCTCCGCCCCCGCCGGGACGCCGAGCGACGGTGCCCCGTCCGGCTCGTCCGACGCAGCCCAGGGCGACAGCGGCAAGGAGCAGGACTCCGGCGAGGACAAGGGCAAGGGCCAGGACGACGACGCGGCCGGTGAGAAGGGCGAGGACGGGAAGAGGGGCGGCAAGGGCGAGGACGCCGTGCCCGCCGGTTACCGCACGGTGACCAACAAGCGGTTCCACTTCTCGATCGCGATGCCCAAGGGCTTCCGCTTCGACACCACCTCCGGCCAGGGCGCCGGGGCGATCTACAACGCGGGCGGCGGTTTTCCCCGCCTCCAGGTCGACTACACCTCCTCGCCCGGCAACGACGCCGCCGCCTCGTGGAACTCCGCCCGGGGCGGGGTCGCCGCCACCAGCACGGGCTACCACCACCTGGGCATCAAGAAGGTGGAGTACAACGGCTATCCGACCGTCGCCGACTGGCAGTTCGAGCGTACGCAGCAGGGACAGCGGGTCCGGGTGCTCAACCGGGGCTTCAAGGCGGACAGCGACCACGGCTACGCGATCATGATCAGCTGCAAGGCCGACGAGTGGGACGGCAAGGAGTGCCGGGCGCTGCGGAAGGCGGCGTTCGACTCGTTCAAGCCGGTCGACTGAGGCGGGCGGCGGCGGGATTCGGTGCGGCCGGGCCGCCGGTTGGGCCGACCCTGCCGCGCGCTCGCCGCTTGCCACGTATGGTGAGAGCCCGGAGACCGTACGCAGCCGGAACGCGCAGTCAATTGCACCGCAAGCGACTGTGATCGACCGATTCGGCGCGGTCTCCGTGGCCGGGGGACAGCGCGCTCTGGGGAGGCGTCGTGGACGACTACGCGGGTCGGGTGCTCGCCGACCGCTACCGCCTTCCGCTGCCTCCGTCCGACGTGTACGAGCTCGTGGAGACGCGGGCCTTCGACACGTACAGCGGCCAGGAGGTGCTGGTCCGTCAGGTGCCGTTGCCCGAGGTCGTGGACGCGGAGTTCGTGGAGGGCGACGGGCGCGCGTCCGCCGCGCCACGCACCGCCCGGCAGCCCGCCGACCCGGCTGTGCGGCGCGCCATCGAGGCAGCCCAGGCGGCGGCCCAGGTGCCCGACCATCCGCGCCTGGACCAGGTCTTCGACGTGTTCGCGGAGGAGGGCTCGCTCTGGATAGTGAGCGAACTCGTCGCGTCCCGCCCGCTCGCCGCGTTGCTGGCGGAGCGCCCGCTGAATCCGTACCGCGCGGCCGAGATCGGCTCCGACGTGCTGACCGCGCTGCGCGTGCTGCACGCGCACGGCTGGACGCACCGCAACATCACCGTACGCACGGTGCTCGTCTGCGACGACGGACGCGTCGTCCTCACCGGCCTCGCCGCCGGGGCGGCCGAGGAGGCGCTGTGCGGCTACAGCCCGGTGCCGCGACCCGACGACGAGGAGCCGGACGAGGAGGGCTTCGGCGGGCCCGCCGTCGAGACCGGCCCCACCGGCCCGTACGTGCCGCCCGCCGGTCTGGTGCCCGCCTCCCGGGGACCGGCGGCCATCGGACCCGGCCGTCCGTACGGCTCCGAGGAGGGCCCGGCCGGGCGCTACGCCGCAGACCCCGCTGACGGCGGCACACCCCGGCCGGTGCCGCCCGCCGGACTGCCCCTGCCCGCCGCCGGGGCGGACAGCGCGGCGCGCGCCCGGGCCGGTGCCATCGCCGCGTACCGCGCGGGCACCCGGGCCGCCGCCCGCCGGGAGGCGCCCCCGGACCGGGACGAGTGGGCGCGGGACACCGCACCGTCGGGCCCCGGCGCGCCGGGCGGTCCCGGGGACGACGCCTACGACGCGTACGACGAGGAATCCGGGCCCTGGAGCGCGCTGCCCCCGGCACGGGACGACGCGTACGACGACGACGCGTACGACGACGGGGGCGAGCCGCGCCCCGGCCCCGAGCTGCCGCAGTTGCCCGGAGGCTGGGTGCGGGGCCCGGACGCGCCGGGGCCGTACGCCGCCCTCCCCTACGACGAGGACGACGACGAGGACGACGAGGACGAGGGCCCGCCGCCCCGCCGCCTCCACCTCACCGGCACCTGGGACGACGGCCCCGCCGCCGGGCGCCCCGTGTCCGCGGGCGGCTCCCGCGAGGACGCGCTCCGCGCCGACGCCGCCCGCCGCGGCACGCTCCCGCCGGACCGGGAGGCGTACGGCCGTGAGACGCCCGGCCCCGACGCGCCCTCCGGCCGCTGGGACGACGAGGACGCCGACGCCCCCGGAGCGGCCGGATACCGCGGGCCCGCCACCGCGCTCGCCGCCGAGCGGGCCCGGCAGGCGCGGATCGCCGTGGTCGGCGCGGTCACCGAGCGGTGGGCGCCCGAGCAGGCCGGTCCCGTCCACGGCAACTGGCAGCTGGCGCCGCCCATCGGGCCCGCCACCGACCTGTGGGCCCTCGGCGCGCTGCTCTTCCGCGCCGTCCAGGGGCACGCCCCCTACCCCGAGGACAGCGCGGCCGAGCTGGTCCAGATGGTGTGCGGCGAACCGCCCGCGTTCGCCGAGGAGTGCGGACCGCTGCGCCCGGTGGTGGAGTCGCTGCTGCGGCAGGACCCCACCGAACGGCCCGACGTCGAGGAGCTGAGCGGCTGGCTGCGCTCCCTCGTACGGTCGGCGCCGGAGCCGGAGGCCGGGTTCGACGTCGTGCCGCTGCCCGCCGAGGACGCGACACGGCTCCCCGTCGTCCGCAGGCGCGGCGAGCTCGTCCGCAAGCGGCGTTCCCGGCGCGGCGGAGGGACGCACGCCCGCGGGCGCCACCCCCACGAGGCCGTGGACCGCACCGCCGTCACGCACCGCGAGCCACGCCTGAAGCCGCCCCGCGAGCCCCGTGAGCCACGCGCGCCCCGGGAACCCCGCGCGCTGCGCCAGGGCGACCAGCCGCGCAGCCTCGGCCGGACCCTGCTCGTCCTCGTCATGCTGGCGCTGGTCGCGGCCATCGCGTACGCGGTGCTGTTCATGCCCAAGTCCGGCGAGGAGGACGGCAAGGGGACCGGCGCCGCCCCCTCCCGTACCGCGTCCGCGCCGCCCGCTTCCACGACGCCCGAGCCCCCGTCCGGCGCGTCCGGGAAGCCGTCCGCGCCCGCTTCCTCCGGGGCGCAGAAGCCGCAGACCAGCCGGTCCGCCGCCGCGCTCGCGCCCGGGTACGCCCTGCGCAAGGACGCCGAGGGCTTCGAGGTCGGGCTGCCCAAGGGCTGGCAGCGCAGCCCCGCCAACGCGGAGCGTCAGATCCGCTACGGCAGCGACGGGTTCAGCGTGCTCATCGTCCCCGGCCGCGACACCGCCAGGGCCAACGGCAGCGATCCGCTCGACTACCAGCGGGACAAGGAGCCGGAGCTGAAGCCGTTCCGGGACTCCAGCTGGTCGTCGGCGAGCGGCCTGCGGCGTACGGACATCGGCCGACAGGCCATGGCCGAGGGGCAGTTCACCTGGCAGGACGCCAACGGCCGCGAGGTGTACGTCCGCAACCTCGTCATGCTCGTCGGCGGGCGGTACCACATCCTCCAGGTCATCGGCCCCGAGGACGAGCGCGACCGGATCACCGAGATCTACCAACAGGCCAGCGTCTCCTACCGCGTGACGGGCTGAAGCACGGGATTCGCATCACAGTGCGGTCTCGTGGGCGATGCGAGGTTCCGTGGCCGCGCGTCCCCTCCGTAACCTGTCCTCCGAAGCAACGGGGGACACAAGTGGATCGATCACAGGGCACGGAAGCGGGGCTGTTGCTGGCCGGGAGGTACCGGCTGGGCGACGTCCTCGGACGCGGCGGCATGGGCAAGGTGTGGCGCGCCCACGACGAGGTGCTGCACCGCACGGTCGCCGTCAAGGAGCTGACCGCCGGACTGTACGTCGCCGAGTCGGACCGGATCGTGCTGCACCAGCGCACGCAGAAGGAGGCCCGCGCGGCCGCCCGGATCACCCACCCCGGCGTCGTCACCGTCCATGACGTGGTCGAGTACGACAACCGTCCGTGGATCGTCATGCAGTACGTGGACGGGCCGTCGCTCGCCGACCGGGCGAAGGAGACCGGCGGCGAGATCGAGGCCCGCGAGGCCGCCCGCATAGGGCTGCACGTGCTGGGCGCGCTGCGCGCCGCGCACGGGGCCGGGGTGCTGCACCGGGACGTGAAGCCGGGCAACGTGCTGCTCGCCCGGGACGGCCGGGTCCTGCTCACCGACTTCGGGATCGCCGCGATCGAGGGCGACTCCACCATCACCAGGACCGGTGAACTCGTCGGATCCATCGACTATCTGGCGCCCGAACGGGTGCGCGGCGGCGACCCGGGCCCCGCCTCCGACCTCTGGTCCCTGGGCGCCACCCTGTACACAGCGGTCGAGGGCCGCTCGCCGTTCCGGCGGACGTCCCCCATATCCACCATGCAGGCCGTCGTCACCGAGGAGCCGCCGCCGCCCGCCCGGGCCGGTGCGCTCGCCCCCGTGATCACCGCGCTGCTGCGCAAGGAGCCGGAGGACCGCCCGTCGGCCGCCGAGACCGAGCGGATGCTCCTGGAAGCCATGGAGGGCCGCGCGCCCCGGGCCGCCCAGGCGTTCGTCCCGACGCAGCAGGTCTCCGAGGAGATGCTGCGCGGGGGCACCGCGGTGCTGCCCCACCCCGGGCCCGTCGCCCAGCCCGGTCCGGCCCCGGCCCCCCGCGCCCCGGCCGCCCGCCGCAGCCGTTGGCGCACGAGGGTGCTGGTCATCGCCCTGGCCGCGGTGCTCGGCGGCGGCGCGGGGATCGCCGCGATGCTGTACGCGCACCGCACGGAGGCGGCCGGGAGCACGGGCGGCGGTACGACCGCGCACGGCTCCCGCACCCCGGGGCCGGTCACGCCGAAGCCCACGCCCTCGCCGAGCGCTTCGGGCACCGTGACGCAGGACGTGCCGGACGGCTGGCGGCGCGTCGTGGACCCGTCCGGTTTCAGCGTGCTGCTGCCGGAGGGCTGGAAGCGCGTGGTCAACGAGAACAACATCGACTACACCCCCGACGGCGGCGTGCACTACCTGCGGGTCAGCGCCGACCCGGCGCCCGACTACGACCACCCCTACGACCACATGATCGGGCTGGAGAAGCAGCTGAGCACCCGGCTGCCCAACTACAAGCGGATCGAGCTGAACAGCAACGTCTACCGCGACTTCGTCGGGTCCGTCTGGGAGTTCACCTGGACCGAGAAGAACGGCGAGGCGCGGCACGCGATCGACCAGATGTACCTCGCGGAGGACGGCGGCCCGGAGTACGCGCTCTACATGACGGGCCCGGCCGACGACTGGGACAACACCCGCGACCGCTTCAACGCGATCCTCCGCAGCTGGCACCCCCCGGCCGAGCAGTAGCCCGTCGGGCGATAGCCCCTGATCAGGGCTTATGCCGCCAGTGATCACTGGCTGAGTCGGCGGGGGTGTGGCGGGTCTCCGGGAGAGACGGTGAAAAGGTGTTACCCACGGGTACCCAAAGGCTTCCCGCCGACGTACTCTCGCCCTCATGACGGACTCGCAGGCCCCCACGTCCCCCGCCGCCGCCACGGCCGGCACCAACCCCGTGGCCGCCGCCCCCGCGGGCGTGCGCACGGCCGCCGATGTCGTGACGCCCGAGGTGATCGCCCGGCTGACGCGCGGCGTGACCGGCTCCGGCCGCACCGCCAACCACACCCCGTTCACCGGCGAGAAGCTGGCCGACCTGCCGGAGTCCACCCCCGAGGACGTGGCCACCGCCTTCGCGCACGCCCGCGCCGCCCAGCCCGCCTGGGCCGCCCTGCCGGTCCGGACCAGGGCGGCCGTGCTCCTGCGCTTCCACGACCTGCTCATGGACCGCCAGTCCGAGGTCCTCGACCTCATCCAGCTGGAGACCGGGAAGGCCCGGCTCCACGCCCACGAGGAGGTCCAGGCGGTCGCCGTCGCCGCCCGGCACTACGGCCGCAGGGCGGCCGCGTATCTGAAGCCGAAGCGGCACACCGGGGTCGTGCCCACGCTCACCAAGGTCACCGAGCTCCGTCAGCCGCGCGGTGTCGTCGGCCAGATCGCTCCGTGGAACTACCCGCTGGAACTGTCCGTCGGCGACGCGTTGCCCGCCTTCGTCTCCGGCAACGCCGTCGTGATGAAGCCCGACACCGAGACCGCGCTCACCGCCCTGTGGGCCCGCGACCTGCTGGTCGAGGCGGGGCTCCCGGCCGAGGTCTTCCAGGTCGTCCTCGGTGACGGGCCCGTCGTCGGCCCGGAGGTCGTCAAGCACGCCGACTACGTCTCGTTCACCGGCTCCACCCGCACCGGCCGCGAGGTCGCCCAGGGCGCGGCGGCCCGCCTCGTCGGCGTCTCGCTGGAGCTCGGCGGCAAGAACGCGATGCTGGTCCTGGCCGACGCCGACGTGGAGAAGGCAGCCGCCGGCGCCGTCCGCGCCTGCTTCTCCTCGGCCGGCCAGCTCTGCATCTCCATCGAGCGGCTGTACGTCCACGAGTCGGTCGCCGACGACTTCGTGGAGCGGTTCGCCGCCCGGACGAAGGCGATGCGGCTCGGCAGCTCCCTCGCCTACGGCGCCGACATGGGCTCGCTGGTGGGCGAACGGCAGCTGGAGACCGTCAGCAGGCACGTCGCCGAGGCCGTCGAGAAGGGCGCCAGGCTGGTTGCCGGCGGGGTCGCCCGCCCGGACATCGGCCCCCTCTTCTACGAGCCGACGATCCTGGACGGCGTCGAGGCGCCCATGGCCGTGTGCACCGAGGAGACCTTCGGCCCGGTCGTCTCGATCTACCGCTTCCGCGACGAGGACGAGGTCGTGGAGCTGGCCAACGCCACCCCGTACGGCCTGAACTCCAGTGTCTGGACCAAGGACTCCCGGCGCGGCCACCGCGTCGCCGCCCGCCTGCGCACCGGCACCGTCAACATCAACGAGGGGTACGCCCCCGCCTACGGCAGCGTGCAGTCCCCGATGGGCGGCATGAAGGACTCCGGTCTCGGCCGGCGCCACGGCTCCGAGGGCATCCTCAAGTACACCGAGGCCCAGACCGTCGCCCAGCAGCGGCTGATCCCGCTCGCCCCGTCCTTCGGGATGGACGACGAGAAGTACGCCGCCTTCATGACCCGCAGCCTGAAGGCGATGAAGGCGTTCCGCCTGCGCTGACGCCCCCCGCGCCCCGCACGACTTCTGTCCTTTTCGTACCGAGGAGTGCCATGTCCCAGGACAGCCCTGCCCAGAATCAGGACCGGCCGGCCGGTGCGGCCGACGACGACGCCGCGTACGACTACGACGTGATCGTCGTCGGGTCCGGCTTCGGCGGCGCGGTCTCGGCGCTGCGGCTGACCGAGAAGGGGTACCGGGTCGGCGTCCTGGAGGCGGGGCGCCGTTTCACCCCGGGCACCCTGCCGAAGAACTCCTGGGACCTGAAGAACTACCTCTGGGCGCCCGCCCTCGGGCTCTTCGGCATCCAGCGCGTCCACCTGCTGGGCAAGGTGATGGTGCTGGCCGGTGCGGGGGTGGGCGGCGGCTCGCTGAACTACGCCAACACGCTGTACGTGCCGCCCGCGCCGTTCTTCGAGGACCGGCAGTGGGCGCACATCACGGACTGGCAGGACGAGCTGAAGCCGTACTACGACCAGGCCAAGCGGATGCTCGGGGTCCGGCTCAACCCCACGGTGACCCCCTCCGACGTCCACCTCAAGGCGACCGCCGAGGCGATGGGCGTCGGCGACACCTTCCACCTCGCCCCGGTCGGCGTCTTCTTCGGCGACGGCCAAGACGCGGACGGCACCGCGCGCGCGAAGCCCGGCGGCACGGTCCCGGACCCGTACTTCGGCGGGGCCGGCCCGGCGCGCAAGGCGTGCACCGAGTGCGGCGAGTGCATGACCGGGTGCCGGCACGGCGCCAAGAACACCCTCAACGAGAACTACCTCCACCTCGCCGAGAAGGCCGGTGCGGTCATCCACCCCATGACCTCCGTCGTCGCCGTCACCGAGCACCCGGAGGGCGGCTACCGCGTCGCCACGGTGCCCACCGACCGCCGCCGGAAGGCGAAGCCCACGGCCCTGCGCGCCCGCAAGGTGGTCGTCGCGGCGGGCACGTACGGCACCCAGACCCTGCTGCACACGATGAAGGACAAGGGACTGCTGCCCCGGCTCTCCGCGAGGCTCGGCGAGCTGACCCGTACCAACTCCGAGGGCCTGGTCGGCGCCCAGACCTCCGACCGGCGCTACCGCAGGAAGCACGGTACGAAGCCCGACTTCACCAAGGGCGTCGCCATCACCTCGTCCATCCACCCCGACGCCAACACGCACATCGAGCCCGTCCGCTACGGCAAGGGCTCCAACGCCATGGGCGGCATGACCATCGTCCAGGTCCCCTACAGCGCCCACCGGGTCCGCGCCTGGCTCGGCAACCTGGTCAAGCACCCCACGATCGCCGCCCGCTCGCTCTCCAACCGGCACTGGTCGGAGCGCGTGATCATCGGGCTCGTCATGCAGTCGCTGGACAACTCCCTGACCGCCTACCGCAAGCCGAGCGGCATCGGCAAGGGCCTGCTCACCGCCCGCCAGGGCCACGGCGCGCCCAACCCCACGCAGATCGCCGAGGCGACGCAGAGCGCGACCCTGCTCGCCGAGGAGATCAATGGCTTCCCCGGTTCCAACATCGGCGAGCTGATGGGCACCCCGCTCACCGCCCACTTCCTCGGCGGCTGCCCGATCGGCGCCACCGCAGACGAGGGCGTCATCGACCCGTACCACCGGCTCTTCGGGCACCCGGGCATCTCGGTGGTCGACGGCTCCGCGGTCTCCGCGAACCTCGGCGTCAACCCGTCGCTGACGATCACCGCCCAGGCGGAGCGCGCGATGTCGTTCTGGCCGAACAAGGGGGAGCCCGACCCCCGCCCGGCGCAGGGCGGGGCGTACGAGCGGCTGGCGGCGGTCGAGCCGCAGGCACCGGCGGTTCCGAAGGAGGCGTTCGGCGCGCTCAGGCTGCCGTTCCTGGGGATGCCCGCCGTGCCGCCGAAGAAGACGGAGACGGCCTGAGGACAGCAGAAGGGGCTGCACCCCCCTCCCAGTGCAGCCCCTCACGCTGTAACCGGTCCGTCGTTCACAACCGGCGACCGGTGTCCCGCATGCATGACCCGCCGGGCCCCCCAATGGTTGTCCTCGTGTTGATGGAATCCTTATGTGAGGTGGATCACTCCGCTTCTCGTGCCCGATCCGTGATCTGTTTTCGGGCAACTTTTCCCGAGCGCCCCCGGTCGTACCCCCTGTCGCCGCCCCAGCGGTCACACAGCTCCCGACGACCCCGAAGGCCCCGAGATGAGAAGCACGATTCCGTTCCGCCGTGCGATGGGCGCCCTGGCCTCGGCCGGTCTGCTGGCCGCCGGAACGCTCACGACGGCCGGTCCGGCCCAGGCAGCCGACCCCGAGTTCACGATCGGCGGCCCCGCCGAGACCGCCCTGCACCCGTACCCGTCCACGGGCTCCCCGCAGAAGGCGAGCCTCGACATCACGGTGACCAACCCGTCCGAGGACGAGGAGAACGGGGTCTTCGCGGACGAATACACCGTCCGCTTCGACTTCGGGAAGCTGGCGGGCGTCGCGGACGTCTCCTTCGACAAGGACAGCAGCCTGGACTGCGAGCGGACCGGGACCACGGCCGTCTGCCACGACTACGGCATCTGGCCCGGCCTGAGCACCCTCGCCGAACTCCAGGTCAGCGCCGCCGAGGGCAGCAAGGACGGTGACTCCGGCACCATCGAGGTCACCGCCGAGGCGGACGGCGCCACCTTCCGGCCGTTCACCACGCGCGTGTCGGTCGGCGGGCCCGACCTCTCCATGAAGCGGCTGCCGCTGAAGACTGAGCTCAAGCCCGGCGACAGCCAGCCGGTGCCCGTCACCTTCACCAACAACGGCACCCGCGCCGCCCAGGGCGTCCTGCTCACCCTGCGCAACACGCGCGGTCTGGAATTCACCGAGCGCTACCAGAACTGCGAGTACAGCGAGGAGGACCTGGGCATGGGCAGCCCCGGCGCCTGGTCCACCGCGCTGTGCAGCTTCCCCGGCAGCTACGAGCCCGGCGCCACGTACACGCTGGAAGTGCCGCCCACCCTGCGGGCCACCGAGCGCGCCTTCTACGACTCCTTCCTCTACCGGATCAACGAGGACGGCACCGACGCCCGCGCGGCGCTGCGCTCCGGCGCCCGCTTCAGCCCCGGCAAGGGCGCGAAGCTGGCCCTGCGCAAGACCCCGGCCGTCCGCTCGGCCGACCTGGACCCGGCGGACAACCAGCAGGACGCCGACTTCCGGACCACCAACACCGCCGACTTCGCGGCGTACGGCGCCAAGGCCGCGGGCAAGCCGGGCGACACCGTCGACGTGACCCTGGGCTTCCGCAACAAGGGCCCGGCCTGGATCGGGTACATCCGCTCCGGCGAGCCCGTCGCCACCGTCGACTTCACCGTGCCCCGCGGCAGCCACGTCGTCTCCAAGCCGGACATCTGCCGGGGCGTGACCGCGAGCGGCGAGTACCGCGAGAACCAGGAGAAGGCGCCGCGCTACTTCTGCTCCACGCCCATGTCCGTCCTGGAGGACGCCGACTTCGCCCTGCCCTTCCGGCTGAAGCTCGACTCGGCCGACCCCGGCAGCAAGGGCGCGGTCGTCGTCCGCAACACCCACCTCCAGGCGCCCCCGCTGGCCTTCGACCCGGAGCCCGCCAACAACAAGGCGTGGGTGGAGCTCAACGGCGAGGAATCGGACGCCACGACGGGCGGCTCCGGCAACGGCGGCTCGACGGCCACCGGGGGCTCGTCCTCGTCGGGCACGAGCGGCACGAACGGCTCCGGCTCGTCCGGCACCAACGGCGCGAGCGGCACCAACGGCACCAGCGGCACGACCGGCTCCGGCACCACGGGCTCCGGTTCCGGTGACGGCTCGCTCGCCTCCACCGGCACCGTCGCGCTCGCCGCGTCCGGCGCGGCCCTCGTCGCGCTGCTCGCGGGAGGCGTCCTGTTCACGGTGTCCAGGCGGCGCGCGACGCGCTGACCCCGTACACGCGGAAACGGCCGGCCCCGGGCGTCCCCGGAGCCGGCCGTCTCCCCGGAGAGACCTGGCGGTCCCTCCGAGTGACCGGGCTGCTGTCCCCTGCCGACCGGTCACGCACGCCGGTGCGCGGTCCCACGGCGTACACGCGGTACGCCACGCACCCCGGCGGAGCCACGTGTGGTTCCCCTGGAGATCCGCCCCTGGCTGGCATGGACACCGGGACCAACGAAGCCGCGCCGGACCCGGTCACGCGCCGTACGGGTGAGACTCCGCCCGAACTGGGATACGGCGGGGGAGCGCAGTTCAGACCCGGCCCCGGCACAGCTCCAGGAGCGTCATCGCCAGCGAGGTGCCCGGCTTGCCCAGCGCCTCGCGGTAGCGGACCAGGATCTCCGTCTCGCGGGACAGGTTGACCCGGCGGCCGCCCGACGTCATCCGCGCCTCCTGGATCACCGACGAGACCGCCATCCGCTCCTGGACGAGCCCGATGATCCGGTCGTCGAGGGAGTCGATGCGGGTACGGGCGTCGCCGATCAGGGACGCGGCCTCCGCGGTGCGGGCGCCGGTCGTCTCGGTGCTGGTGGTGCTGCTCATGTCGGGTCTCCCGGTGAGATGCGGCACCCCCGGTCCGGACGGGCCGGGAACGCAGAACGCCCCGGGCCTGTCGGCCCGGGGCGCCTGGAACGTTGCTTGTCAGTTGCTCAAGCAGCACGACCATGGCAGCCGGCGGGCCGGATGCCATAGGTAAAGACGAAGGTCGTGTGCTGACGCATGGGGACAGTATGGCCCTTCGCCCCGGCGGGCCCGCACCCGGCCCGGATCGTGAGACGGCGCACACCCGGGGCCGCTGCTCCGTGAGACGGCGCATACCCGGGGCGGCTGCCCCGGACCGGGGCAGCCCACTTCCGGCCGCCGGTAGAATTGGAGGACCGACCCCTCTCCACCGCCGGAAGGCCGCCCGTGCCAGCAGCACCCCCCGCCGCCCCCGACACCACCACCGACGTGGTCCTGGTAGTCGACTTCGGCGCGCAGTACGCCCAGCTCATCGCCCGCCGCGTCCGTGAGGCCCGGGTCTACAGCGAGATCGTGCCGTCCACGATGCCGGTGGCCGAGATGCTGGCCAAGAACCCCCGCGCGATCATCCTCTCCGGCGGACCCTCCTCCGTCTACGCCGAGGGCGCGCCCTCGCTCGACCGTTCGCTCTTCGAGGCCGGGGTCCCCGTCTTCGGCATGTGCTACGGCTTCCAGCTGATGGCGACCACGCTCGGCGGCACCGTGGACGACAACGGCGCCCGCGAGTACGGCCGCACCCCGCTCACCGTCTCCAAGTCCGGCTCCACCCTCTTCGAGGGCACCCCGGACGAGCAGTCGGTGTGGATGTCGCACGGCGACGCCTGCTCCGCCGCCCCCGAGGGCTTCACCGTCACCGCGTCCACCGACGTCGTCCCGGTCGCCGCCTTCGAGAACGACGAGAAGAAGCTCTACGGCGTCCAGTACCACCCCGAGGTCATGCACTCCACGCACGGCCAGCAGGTCCTGGAGCACTTCCTGTACCGGGGCGCGGGCATCGAGCCCACCTGGACCACGGGCAACGTGATCGAGGAGCAGGTCGCCGCGATCCGCGCCCAGGTCGGCGACAAGCGCGCCATCTGCGGCCTGTCCGGCGGGGTGGACTCCGCCGTCGCCGCCGCCCTCGTCCAGAAGGCCATCGGCTCCCAGCTCACCTGCGTGTACGTCGACCACGGTCTGATGCGCAAGGGCGAGACCGAGCAGGTCGAGAAGGACTTCGTCGCCGCGACCGGCGCCAAGCTCAAGGTGGTCGACGCCGAGAAGCGCTTCCTCGACGCCCTGGCCGGCGTCTCCGACCCGGAGCAGAAGCGGAAGATCATCGGCCGCGAGTTCATCCGCGTCTTCGAGCAGGCCCAGCTGGAGATCCTCCAGGAGGAGGGACCCGAGGTCGCCTTCCTCGTCCAGGGCACGCTCTACCCGGACGTGGTGGAGTCCGGCGGCGGCACCGGCACCGCCAACATCAAGTCCCACCACAACGTGGGCGGGCTCCCCGAGGACATCGAGTTCGAGCTCGTCGAGCCGCTGCGCCAGCTGTTCAAGGACGAGGTCCGGATGGTCGGCCAGGAGCTCGGCCTGCCCGAGGAGATCGTCCAGCGCCAGCCCTTCCCCGGCCCCGGCCTCGGCATCCGCATCGTCGGCGAGGTCACCAAGGACCGGCTCGACCTGCTGCGCGAGGCCGACGCCATCGCCCGCGAGGAGCTGACCGCCGCCGGCCTGGACCGCGACATCTGGCAGTGCCCGGTGGTCCTGCTCGCGGACGTCCGCAGCGTCGGCGTCCAGGGCGACGGCCGCACCTACGGCCACCCGATCGTGCTGCGCCCGGTCTCCTCCGAGGACGCCATGACCGCCGACTGGTCCCGGCTGCCGTACGAGACCCTGGCGAAGATCTCCACCCGCATCACCAACGAGGTCGCCGACGTCAACCGCGTGGTGCTCGACGTGACGAGCAAGCCGCCGGGGACCATCGAGTGGGAGTAACCCTCCCCGAGGCCCCTTGACGATGCCGCCGCCCGGCGAACCGGGCGGCGGCATCGTCGCATCCGGCCCCCGAAAACGCGTGGCGCGCGCCGGGGCACCCATGACACGCTCCGCCCCCATGTCCGCCGAAAAGATCCGCACCCTGATGTCCGCCGCCCGCAACGATCAGCTGACCTGGAACACCCCCCTCTCCGACGAGCACGCCACCCAGCTGGTCGCCGCCTGCGCCCCCACCCCCGGCGCCCGCATCGCGGACCTCGGCAGCGGCTGGGGCGAGCTGCTGATGCGCCTCGTGGAGTCCGCGCCCGGAAGCACCGGGGACGGCGTCGAGACCGACCCGGAGGCCGTCGCACGCGGCCGGGCGCTCGCGGAGGAGCGGGGGCTCGCCGAGCGCGTACGGTTCCACGAGGTCCCCGCCGCCGAGTGGCCGGACGGGAACTACGACCTCGCCGTGTCCATCGGCGCCTCGCACGCCTGGCCCGGCGGGACCGCGGAGGCGCTGGCCGCGCTGCGGGCGTCCGTACGGCCCGGCGGCCGGGTCCTGTTCGGGGAGGGCTTCTGGGAGCGGGAGCCGGACGCGGCGGCGCTGGCCGGACTCGGCGCCGGGCCGGGGGACTTCGGCTCGCTGCTCGACCTGATCCGGCAGGCCGAGGCGGCGGGGCTCCGGGCCCTCCAGGTGACCGTCGCCGACCAGCGCGAATGGGACCTCTTCGAGTCGCACGCCAACATCGGACGGGGCGAGCGCTGGGCGCTGGCCCACCCTGAACACCCCCTGCGCGACGGGGTCGTCGCCGCCGTGGACGAGCGGCGTACCGGTTACTACGGCGGCTACCGCGGCACACTCGGCCTGGCCTACCTCGTGCTCAGCGCCTGAGCCGGTATCGAACACGCTGACGAAGATGCCCCTCCGGTGCGCCCCGATGCGGCAGCCCTCCGCCCCGTACGGCACAATTCGCAGCGTTCACAGACGAGTTGGCCCGCCGACGGCGGCAACAGGGGCGGGAAAGGGCGGCGTTCTCCGTGGCGTTGGACGAGGCACGACAGGGCGCGCACGGCGGCGGCTGCACCTGCGGGGACTGCCCGCACGGGGCGCGCCAGGGACACCGGCGCGCGGTGGCCGCATTCCTGGCCAAACGTGACGGGTTCGCCGCCGGACAGGGGCTGCCCGCCGGGGTCGCCCAGTCGGCGTCCGCGACCCGGCAGTGGGTCTCCGACGAGCTGACCGAGTCCGCGCGCGAGGTGGCCGACCGGGGCCGCGAGGCGGGCGACGCCTGGCTGTACCGGGTGTGGCAGCGCACCCTGGTCGTCGTCTGGGGCGGCCTCGCCGTCCTCGCCCTCGCCGAGGCCGCCACCGCGATCGGGGCGGGCTGGACCCATGCCCGTACCGCCGGACTCGTCGCCGGGCTGGTCACCGCCGCACTGCTGACCGCCGCCGCCCATGTCCACCGGGCCCGCGGCGGCCTCCTCGCCCCGCTGATCGGCGAGGACAACCGGCTCTCCACCTCGCGCGCGGTCGCCGCGTCCTGGGTGCTGCTCGCCGTGTTCTCCGTGCTCGTCCTCGCCCTCGAACTGGCCGCCGCCTCCGGGCACGCCCGGCGCGACGAGCTGATCGAGGGCCTGGACCTGGCACGCGGCGCCGGGATCGTCGCGGTGCTCGCGCTGGTGTGCGCCGTGGCGGTGGCCGTGCGCCGGGTGGTGAGCGTACGGGTGCTGTCCGGCCGGCTCCAGAAGCTGCGCGCCGACCGCCCGCGCGCGGCGGACCTGCTCACCGACGACTCGGGGCGCGGCGGCTTCACGGACGTGCAGTACGTGCTGGTGTCCACGGTCGCCGTGGTGTTCGCCGCCGTCCGCCTCGCCCGCAGGCCCGAGCAGCTGCCCGACCTGCCGTGGGGCCTCGCCCTCCTGGTGGCCGTTTCGGCGGCCGTCTACTTCACGGGGAAGTTCGGCGAGGGCGGCCGGCCCGTCGTCCTCTCGGTCGTCCGGGCCCGGGAGGCGGGCGACCTGGACGCGCCGATCCGGACCGGGGACGACATCGAGATCCGGGGCGCCGGGTTCGTGCCGCCCGGCGCGGGGGCCCCGGACCGGCTGGCCCGGGTCGTGGTGCGGATCGGTTCCGTGCACGTCCACGTCCCGCTGGTGCCGGTCCCCGGGGGCTTCGCGAACCCCTCGGACACGCTGCTGACCGTGCCGGTGCCGGTCGAGGTGGAACCGGGAGTGGTCGAGGTGCAGGTGGTGACGGCCGCGGGCACGGAGACGGCCCCGGTCGCCATCGACGTCACGGACTGAGCCGTCCCCGCCCCGCGAACCCGGACCGCGCTGAACGCTTTCGCCGCGTTCGTACGTAAGGTCGGGTGACGGGCCGCACGGTCCGGTGGCCGCGACCGGGCGGTCGCAGCGACGGCACGGCCGCGGAAGGCGGGAGCAGCATGTACGGGTACGGCGGTAACGGGCGGGGCCTGGGGCGGGTCCAGGGCGAGGGCAGCAGCCTGCGGGACCTCGCGCGACAGCACGCCCTGCTGCCGCTGCGGATCTTCCTCGGCGTCACCTTCGTGTACGCCGGGCTCGACAAGCTCACCGACAGCGCGTTCTTCCACGCGTCCGGCTCCGGGTCGATCGGCGAGCAGATGCACGCCGTCCGCGACTCCGCCGCCATCCCCGGCCTGGTCGACCTGGCGCTGAACAGCCCGTCCGGCTTCGGTTACGCGATCGCCATCGGCGAGCTGGCCGTCGGCATCGGGACCCTCCTCGGCCTGTGGACGAGGATCGCCGCGCTCGGCGGCGCCCTCATCTCGCTGAGCCTGTGGCTCACCGTCAGCTGGCAGGTCTCCCCGTACTACCTCGGCAACGACCTCGTCTACCTCATGGCGTGGCTGCCGCTGCTGCTGGGCGGGGCCCCGTCGCTCTCGCTGGACGCGCTCCTCGCCACGCGCCGGCGGCGGATCCGGTAGCCGATCCAGGTCGCCCACGCGGCCGTCCACAGCCCGCCGCAGAGCAGCGCGACGAAGAACTGCGGCGGGGCGTCCCAGGCGCCCGCCGCGTCCGCCGCGTATCCGGCGGCCAGGGCCAGCATCACCAGGCCCGTGACGGCCCGCCCCGGCCGGAACTCATGACGCGGCACGGTTGACCTCCACCTGTCCGTAGTCCACTTCGAGATCCAGGTCGAGGGTGCCGCCCGGGGTGCTGCCCTCGGCAGGGGGCAGCGTCTTGCGCTGGTCCTGCGTGGCGCGGATGTCCAGATCGCCCTTGTGCCGCCCGTCCACCACGACGAGCGCGCCGAACCGGGTCCGGGCATGCACCCGGACGGTGACCTCCGGCGGGACGTGCACGAGCACCCGGCCCGCCCGCGCCTCCACCCGGGTCCGCACGGTCTCGCCCTTCGGCACCGTGATCCGGGTCAGGTCCAGCTCGGCCTGGCCCGAGCCGATCGCGTACAACGGCTGGACCGCGGCGACGGACGCCGGGCGCCACTCCTCGCGCACCCAGTGCGTGCCGATGTCCTTGGGCAGCGAGGCGGCGCCCACCAGCAGCCCGGACGTGATCACCGCCAGCAGCAGCGTGCCGAAGCCGGTCCGCCCGATGAACGCGCTCACCAGGATCGCCAGCCCGAACACCCCGAGCGCGGCGGCGAACCCGACCTCCAGGCTCGTGCCCATCGGCTGGGACCCCCAGGTCAGCCCCGTACCGAGGCCGCCCGCGAGCAGCGCGGCGAGGAACGCCGGGCCGGCGATGGACCGCGGTCCCCGCACCTCCCGCGACCGGGGCGGCGGCGGACGGAACGGCGCGTCGGGGGTCGCCTCGCGCGGCTCGTCGAGGCCCGCGGCGTCGTGCGGCCCCCAGAGGTAGCCGATCGCCACCTTCCCGGTCGACCCGTCCTTGACTATGGGGTCCCGCCACCACGACGGCCACGACAGCACCGGCGGGGCCTTCACCTCGGGCGGTGCCTCCGACGCCGCCTGGGTCGCCGCCTGGTGCAGCGGGTCCTCCGGACCGGCCTTCTTGCTCGCCTGCGTCCACATGGAGAAGCCGAGGACCGCGAGCGACAGCATCGCGGAGAACGCCAGCGTGCCGCCGTTCCCCAGCATCGACAGGAAGAGACCGCAGCCGATCAGCGCGCACAGCACCGCACTCAGCGACGCCAGCTCGACCCGCCCCGAAAGCAGCCGCCGCGCCTCGTTCTCGTCCTCGCCCTCCACCGGGATCAGCAGCCAGGCGAAGCCGTAGAAGATCAGCCCGAAGCCACCGGTCACCGACAGCACTCCGAGCACGATCCGGAAGATCACCGGATCGACGTCGCAGTACCGGCCCAGCCCGCCGCACACCCCCGCCACCACCTTGTGCCGCGGGCTGCGGTGCAGGCGCGGGGCGGGGTCCTGGGGAGGGGCGGCGCCGGGCGGCGCGTCCTGGGGAACGGTCATGGCTCCATGGTGACGGCCCTCGCGCCCCACCGGCACCCGGCCCGACCCTGGCCGGTCCCTGATATTGGCCCGGCCGTCCCTCAGGGGTGCCCGGCCCCCGCCCCGGCCCCACCCCGCCCCGCGTCCCGGTCGTCTCAGGGTCGAAGTGGGGGCCGACCCTGATGCCCTCACCCGTACGCGCATGTGACGATCGGACCATGCCAGCCGCCACGACCCGAGCCGCAAGCTCCCACGCCCCCGACCCGGAGGAGCCTCCGCTGCGCAAGCTGTACCGCAGCGCGGACGGCCGGCTCCTCGGCGGAGTCGCGCGCGGACTCGCCGGACACCTCGGACTCCCGGTCGTCTGGCTCCGGTTCGTCTTCCTCGGCCTGTTCTTCGCGGACGGCCTCGGCGCCCTGCTGTACGCGGTGTTCTGGATCGTGGTCCCGCTCGGTGTCGGCGGTGTGGACGGCCCCAGATCCGTCTTCGAGACCGCCCCCGACGGCACCCGGCGCCTCCGCAAACCCGACAAAGGCCAGGTCTTCGCCCTCATCGCGCTGCTCGTCGGCGCCGTCGTCTTCGTCGGCAACGTCGACATGGGCAGCAAGGCCGACCGCTACATCTGGCCCAGCCTCCTCATCGGCGCCGGGTCCGTCCTGGTCTGGCGGCAGGCCGACAACGCCCGCCGCGCCCGCTGGATGGAGGTCGGCCGCCGCCGCCGCGTGCTGCAACTGGCCCGCGCCCTGGCCGGAGTCGCCCTCGTCGGCCTCGGCCTCGCCGTCTTCATGGTCGTACGCGGCTCCGCCGCCCAGCTCGGCAACGTCATCACCGCCGCCATCGCCGTGCTCACCGGCATCGCCCTCCTCGCCGGCCCCTACCTCGTCCGCATGACGCAGGACCTCTCCGAGGAACGCCTCATGCGCATCCGGGCCCAGGAGCGCGCCGAGGTCGCCGCCCACGTCCACGACTCCGTCCTGCACACCCTCACCCTGATCCAGCGGAACGCCGACGACGCCGGAGAGGTCCGCCGGCTCGCCCGCTCCCAGGAACGCGAGCTGCGCAACTGGCTGTACAACCCCGAGGGCACCGGCAAGGACGAGGACGACGAGCCCGAGACGCTGGCCGAGGCCGTCAAGCGGGCCGCCGCCGAGGTCGAGGACAAGCACGGCGTCCCGCTGGAGGTCGTCGTCGTCGGCGACTGCCCGCTGGACGAGAAGCTGGCCGCGCAGATGCAGGCCGCACGCGAGGCGATGGTCAACGCCGCCAAGTACGGTGGCGAGGGCGGGGCCGTCCAGGTCTACGCGGAGGTCGAGGGCCGCACGGTCTTCGTCTCCGTGCGCGACCGGGGCCCGGGATTCGACCTGGACTCCGTACCGGGGGACAGAATGGGCGTACGAGAATCGATCATCGGCCGGATGCAGCGCAACGGCGGCACGGCCCGGCTGCGTTCGGTGCCCGGCGGGGGCACCGAGGTCGAGCTTGAGATGGAGAGGACGAGCGATGAACGGGACCAGTGAGGCGACCGGGGGCCGGGAGAACCCGGAGCGCCGGGTACGAGTCGTGCTCGTCGACGACCACCGGATGTTCCGCACCGGCGTACAGGCCGAGATCGGCCGCACCGAGGAGACCGGCGTCGAGGTCGTCGGCGAGGCGGCCGACGTCGACCAGGCGGTCACCGTCATCACCGCCACCCGCCCCGAGGTCGTCCTCCTCGACGTCCACCTCCCCGGCGGCGGCGGCGTCGAGGTGCTCCGCCGCTGCGCGCCCCTGATGGGCGCCGCCGAGAACCCGGTGCGTTTCCTCGCGCTCTCCGTGTCCGACGCCGCCGAGGACGTCATCGGCGTCATCCGGGGCGGCGCCCGGGGCTACGTCACCAAGACGATCACCGGCACCGACCTGGTCGACTCGGTCTTCCGGGTCCAGGACGGCGACGCGGTCTTCTCGCCCCGCCTGGCCGGCTTCGTGCTCGACGCCTTCGCCTCGACGGACGCGCCCCCGGTCGACGAGGACCTGGACCGGCTGACTCAGCGCGAGCGCGAGGTGCTGCGCCTGATCGCCCGGGGCTACGCGTACAAGGAGATCGCCAAGCAGCTGTTCATCTCGGTGAAGACGGTCGAGTCCCACGTCTCGGCGGTGCTGCGCAAGCTCCAGCTCTCCAACCGCCACGAACTCACCCGCTGGGCGACGGCGCGACGGCTGGTCTAGGGCGTGTCCGGCGGATCAGGGCCTTTCCTTCGGATCAGGCCGGGTCGAGCGAGATGTTCAGCTTCTCGCCGATCCTGCGGTAGCCGATGGACGCGTAGATCCGCTCCACATCGGCGTCGCCCGGCTCCAGCCACACCACCCGGCAGCCCCGCTCGAACGCGGTGCGGGTCAGGTGGGCGGAGAGCGCGGCGCCGATGCCCCGGCGGCGGAAGTCCGCGCCGACCGCCAGGCCCGCCAACTCGCTGAGCCCGTCCACCGGGACCGAGCAGCCGCCCGCGCCCGCCGGGGTGCCGTCCACCGTCGCGAGTGCGGCGACTCCGCCGCCCGCCGCCGCGTTGCGCAGCCACTCCGCCGTGCCCTCCTCGGGCTCGCCCTCCCCGCCGTAGCCCAGGTGCTGGACGAGCGCGGCGGCGGCGAACTCCGCGTCGGTGGCGGGCTCCGCCACGGCAAGGTCCGCGACCGGCTTCGGGTCCACCAGGTCACCGGGGGCGCAGGCCATGATCGGGGCCCGGTTCTCGACGGTGAACCCGGCTGCGAGCAGCGCCGGTTCGACGGCGGGCGCCCAGCCGGGCAGGAACTCCAGCCGGGGCATCCGGTCCCGCTCGCGGAACGCCGCTATGAGCGCGTCGAGTTCGCCGGGCGTCGGCTCGGCCCCCTGGTCCGGGATCGCGTAGTTGGCGTACTTCAGCGACCAGCCCGGGTTGTAGCGGATCACGAACGGCCCGACGCGGACGTGGTCCGGGGAGCGCAGGGTGAGCGTGCGGGCGTGGGTCTGGACGTCGGCGTCCATGGGCATGTTCGGGTGTCCTTCGGGCCGTTGAGTTCGAGGGCCCGGAGCCTATGCCACCCGGGTCGCCCCCGCGAAGGGCATTTCGTCGATGGGCGCGATCCGGACCGGGGCGCCGGGGCGCGGCGCGTGGATCATCCGGCCGTTCCCGATGTACAGGCCGACGTGGCTGACGCCCGAGTAGAAGAACACCAGGTCCCCGGGGGCCAGTTGGGACCGCGGCACCCGCTGCCCGGCGTTGATCTGGGTGTACGTGGTCCGGGGCAGTGACACCCCGGCGGCGCGCCAGGCGGCCTGGGTGAGCCCGGAACAGTCGAAGGAGTTGGGCCCGGTCGCGCCCCACACGTACGGCTTGCCCAGGGCGCCGTATGCGAAGGCGACCGCCTGGGCGGCGCGCGAGTCGGGCGCGGCGACGGCGGCGCGCGGGGCGCCGCGGTCGGCGTGACCGGCCCCGCGCCCGTCCTCGGAGGCGTTGTAGGAGGCGCGCTCGGCCGGGGTGAGGCGGGCGAGGAGGCGACGGGCCTCGGCCAGCTTGGCGCGGACGGTCGCCCGGTGCTCCTTCAGGGCGGCCTGCCGGGAGGCCAGCTCGGTGAGCTTCCCGGCCGCCTCGGCGCGCACCTGGGCGATCTCCGCGACCTGGCGGCGCACCGAGCGCACCTCGGCGGCCCGGCGCTCCCCGGCCCGCTCCGCGTAGGTGGCCCGACGCAGGTACTGGTCCGGGTCGGAGGAGAGCGCCAGCTGCACTGAGGGGTCGATCCCGGCGGAGCGGTACTGCGCGGCGGCGTACGCGCCGAGCACGTCGCGGGCGGTGTTGAGGCGGGCGGTCCTGCGGGCGGCCTCGTCGCGCAGGGCGTCGACCGATTTCGCGGCGGCGGTCGCCTCGGACTTCGCGCCGTTGTACTTCTCGGTGGCGACCTCCGCCTCCCGGTACAGCCGGTCCACCTGGGCCTTGACCTGCCGGGCGGTGGGCGCGGGGTCCGCGTGCGCGGCTCCCGGCAGCACGGCGGCCGTCGCGGCTCCGGCGACGGCGAGGGTCGCCGCGGTGCGGGCCGCGGAGGCGGTGGTGAGGCGCTGCCTGGGTTTGCGATGCGCTGCCACGGGGGCGGGCGTCCTTCCGTGCGACGGCCCGGCGGGGTCTACCGGCGGGATTCTCCGGTGGCCGGCGAGGACGGTTCTGGTCCACGGCCACCGGGAAGGGACGCTAATCCGAGGTCACGGGAAGGTGTCGTTATGACCGCTATTGCCTGCTCTTGGCGTGGCATTGTCACCGGATGACCGCTCGTGGCGCATGGGTGACCGGGAAAAGGGTCACAGAATCAGGCAAAAAGTGCATTCATCATTCAAGCGGTCCGTAGGCCCCACCCTGCCCGGAGCGGTCCGGGGAGAGGGCTCTAGGGTGCGGAACCATGCGCGTACTCATCGATTTCGTCGTCGCCCTGCACATCATCGGCATCGCCGCCCTGCTCGGCGGCTTCCTCGGCCAGATGAAGGCGATGAAGGCCGGCACCGCCCGGTTCGTCCCCGGCATGCTGCACGGCGCGCTGACCATGCTCGTGACCGGCATCGCCCTGGTCGGCCTGGACCAGGCCGACGACCACCCCGTGAACAACGTCAAGATCGGCATCAAGCTGCTGTTCCTGGTCGTGATCCTGGGGCTCGTCTACGTCAAGCGGGACGAGGAGAAGGTCGAGAAGGGGGCCTTCGCGGCGGTCGGCGCGCTGACCCTGGCGAACATCTTCATCGCGACGCTCTGGACCTGAGCGGCCATGCCGGGCCGGCCCCGCGCGGGCCGGCCCTGCTCCCCGGTCAGGCCGGGCGCACACTCCCGTAGATCGGCATGTAGTAGATCGACTCCTCGCGCACATTCGCCCCGGGCTTCGGCGCGTGGATCATCATCCCGTCGCCCTTGTAGATCCCGACGTGGCTGATGTCGTCGTAGAAGAACACCAGGTCACCGGGTTGCAGATCGGCCGTGGCGATCCGCGTCCCGACGTTCACCTGGTCCCAGGTGGTGCGCGGGATGTCCACGCCCGCCGCCTTCCAGGCCGCCTGCGTCAGCCCCGAGCAGTCGTACGAGGCGGGGCCGGTCGCCCCCCAGACGTACGGCTTGCCGATCTGGGCGCGGGCGAACGCGAGAACCTTCTCCGCCTTCGTGGAGGCGCTGCTCCCGGAGTCCGTACCCGTGCCCGTGCCCGAACCCGAACCCGAACCCGTCTCCGTACCGCTGCCGCCCGACTCCTCGGCCTTCCGCTCGGCCTCCTTACGGGCGGCGGCCTGCTTCTTCGCCAGCTCCGCGGCCTTGCGCTCGGCCTCCGCCTCCTTCTTGCGCTCCAGCTCCGCCAGCCGCGCCTTCTCCTCGGCGGTCAGCTTCGACAGCAGCGTCCGGGCCTCGGTCAGCTTCGTCTGGACGTTCTGCTTGCTGGTGCGCAGCGCGGCCTGCGACTCGGTCAGCGTCTCCAGGCTCTCGACGGCCGCGGCCCGCTGCTCGGACGCCTTCGCCTGCTGCGTACGGAACTCCGTGACCGCCTGCTGCTGGCGCTCGGCCATCCGGTCCATGAGGTGCGTCTGGTCGAAGAACGACTGCGGGTCGTCGGCCAGGAAGAAGGTCGCGGTCGGCGCGAGGCCGCCGTTGCGGTACTGGGCGGCGGCGTAGTTGCCCAGGGTCCTGCGGGCGTCGTTCAGCTTCTCGGTGCGCTTGGCCACGTTGTCCAGGAGCGTGTCGACCTTGGACTTCTGCTTGTCCGTGGCCTCCTTGGCCTGGTTGTACTTCTGGGTCGCGCTGCCGGCCTGCCGGTAGAGGTCGTCCACCCTCTTCTGGACTTCCTTGATGCTCGGCTTCGGCGTGGGCGCGGCCATCGCGCTCTGCGAGGACAGCAGGGTCACCGAGGCCAGCGCGGCCGAGGTCAGCCCGACAGCGGGGACGGTGGAGCGCACCCGGGTGCGCGGTTTGCGATGCGACGCCAAGGCCGGCATCTCCTTCCGTGGACCGCCTACCGGGTTAGCTGTCGGGTTCGGGCGGAACGGAAGGCTGCCCTACGGTCCCGTGGGGGAAGGACCGATTCACCCCGGTGCTGCGTGTGGGTCCCCGGTTCCGGGCGGGCCCGGATTCGGCGCGGCGGCCCGCTCGGCGTAGGTCGCCTCTGGGGGTACGGGCCGTCCGAACGTGCACGCTAGCCAACGCATGGGGCCGCTGTGAAGGTTGGTGTGCGATATGCCCGATACATTTCCGTGACCTTTTGGGAGCGGGGCTCTCTGTCAGTGGAGAGCTTTAGACTCGGACAGCGATGAGCAGCCTCTTTGACGACAGTTTCCTGGCCGGCCTCCAGCAGGAGGAGGACGCGCCCCCGCCGCCCCCCGAGGACTCCGCACCCGAAGCGGTGCCGGAGGACCTTTTCGCGGGCGTGTTCGACGGGCCCCCGCCGCCCCGGGACGCGTACTACCGCGACGGTGCGCACCGCCCCGTCATCGACCCCGAGGCGCTGCTCGACGGGCTGAACACCGAGCAGCGCGCCGCCGTCGTGCACGCCGGGTCACCCCTGCTCATCGTCGCGGGCGCCGGCTCCGGCAAGACCCGGGTGCTCACCCACCGCATCGCCCACCTGCTGGCCGAGCGGGGCGTCCACCCGGGCCAGATCCTGGCGATCACCTTCACCAACAAGGCCGCCGGCGAGATGAAGGAGCGCGTCGAGCAGCTGGTCGGGCCCCGGGCCCACGCGATGTGGGTCATGACCTTCCACAGCGCCTGCGTCCGCATCCTGCGCCGCGAGTCCAAGAAGCTCGGCTTCACGTCCTCGTTCTCGATCTACGACGCGGCCGACTCCAAGCGGCTCATGGCCCTGGTCTGCCGCGACCTGGAGCTGGACCCGAAGCGCTACCCGCCGAAGTCCTTCACCGCCAAGGTCTCCAACCTCAAGAACGAGCTCATCGACGAGGAGACCTTCGCCGGGCAGGCGGCCGACGGCTTCGAGAAGACCCTGGCCCAGGCGTACGCGATGTACCAGGCCCGGCTGCGCGAGGCCAACGCGCTGGACTTCGACGACATCATCATGACGACGGTCCACCTGCTCCAGGCGTTCCCGGACGTCGCCGAGCACTACCGCCGCCGCTTCCGGCACGTCCTCGTCGACGAGTACCAGGACACCAACCACGCCCAGTACACGCTGGTACGCGAGCTGGTCGGCCCGGCCGGTCCGGAGAACGCCCCCGCCGAGCTGTGCGTCGTGGGTGACGCGGACCAGTCGATCTACGCCTTCCGGGGCGCGACCATCCGCAACATCCTCCAGTTCGAGGAGGACTACCCGGACGCGACGACGATCCTGCTGGAGCAGAACTACCGCTCCACCCAGACGATCCTGTCCGCCGCCAACGCGGTCATCGAGCGCAACGAGAGCCGCCGTCCCAAGAACCTCTGGACCAACGCCGGCACCGGCGCCCGCATCACGGGCTACGTCGCGGACACCGAGCACGACGAGGCGCAGTTCGTCGCCGAGGAGATCGACCGCCTCACCGACGCGGGGGACGCGAAGGCCGGCGACGTGGCCGTCTTCTACCGGACGAACGCGCAGTCCCGTGTCTTCGAGGAGATCTTCATCCGCGTCGGCCTGCCCTACAAGGTCGTCGGCGGCGTGCGCTTCTACGAGCGCAAGGAGGTCCGGGACGTCCTGGCCTACCTGCGGGTCCTCGCCAACCCCGAGGACACCGTCCCGCTCCGCCGCATCCTCAACGTGCCCAAGCGCGGCATCGGCGAGCGCGCCGAGGCCATGATCGACGCGCTCTCGCTGCGCGAGAGGATCACCTTCCCGCAGGCGCTGCGCCGCGTGGACGAGGCGTACGGCATGGCCGCCCGCTCCGCCAACGCCGTGAAGCGGTTCAACACGCTGATGGAGGAGCTGCGCACCGTCGTGGAGTCCGGTGCTGGCCCCGCCGTGGTGCTGGAAGCGGTCCTGGAGCGTACGGGCTATCTCGCCGAGCTCCAGGCCTCCACCGACCCGCAGGACGAGACCCGCATCGAGAACCTCCAGGAGCTCGCCGCCGTCGCCCTCGAATTCGAGCAGGACCGGGGCGAGGAGGAGGGCGCGGGCACGCTCGCGGAGTTCCTGGAGCAGGTCGCGCTCGTCGCCGACTCCGACCAGATCCCCGACGAGGACACCGACGGCTCCGGCGTCATCACGCTGATGACCCTGCACACCGCGAAGGGCCTCGAATTCCCGGTCGTCTTCCTGACCGGCATGGAGGACGGCGTCTTCCCGCACATGCGGGCGCTCGGCCAGGTCAAGGAGCTGGAGGAGGAGCGCCGCCTCGCGTACGTCGGCATCACCCGCGCCCGCGAGCGGCTGTATCTGACCCGGGCCGCCATGCGCAGCGCCTGGGGCCAGCCCTCGTACAACCCGCCGTCGCGGTTCCTGGAGGAGATCCCGGACCAGCACCTCGACTGGAAGCGGAAGGGCCCGATGGCCGCCCCGGCGGGCCCCACCTCGGGGATCACCTCGTCGCTCTCCGCCTCCCGCGCCCGCTCCGGCCCCTCCGGCTTCGCGACCCGGCGGACCTCGGACAAGCCGACGATCACGCTGGTGGCGGGCGACCGGGTCACGCACGACCAGTTCGGCCTGGGCACGGTGACGGCGGTCGAGGGCGTCGGCGACCAGGCGAAGGCCACGGTCGACTTCGGCGACGACCGCCCCAAGAAGCTGCTCCTGCGGTACGCGCCGGTGCAGAAGCTCTGAGGAACGAGCGGCGGCCGGAGCCCCCGAGGCCCCGGCCGCCGCTCGTTTCCGTCCGCTCAGGTCGGGTTGACCCCGTGACCGCGCAGCCACGGCAGCGGGTCGATCGCCGCGCCGCCGCCCGGACGCACCTCGAAGTGCATGTGCGGGCCGGTCGAGTTCCCGGAGCTCCCGGAGTACGCGATGACGTCACCGGCCTTGACCGGGCCCGAGCGGATACGGGTGCTGCTGAGGTGGCAGTACCAGGTCTCCGTGCCGTCGGCCATGGTCACGATGGCCATGTTGCCGTAGGCGCTGTTGTACTGCGTACGGACCGTGCCGTCGGTCGCCGCCATCACCGGGGTGCCGTACTGGACGGGGAAGTCGATGCCCGTGTGCACGGACATCCAGTTGACGCCCGCCTGCCCGAAGTAGGCGCTCAGCCCGTGCTGCTTGACCGGCAGCACGAACTTGGGGCGCAGGGCCTCCTTGCGGGCGGCCTCCGCCTCGCGCTTCTTCTTCTCGGCGGCCTGCCGCTCCTTCAGGTCGATGCGTTCCTGGGTGCGGCTGGCGCGGTCCGCGAAGTTCTCGGCGTCGGCGCTGAGGCTGGCGAGCTGGTTGTCCAGCTTGTTGTTGGCCGCGACCGGCTTGACCGTGCCGGGGTCGGCGGCGGCCATGGTGGTCGTCGCGTCCTTCTTCGTCTCACCGTCGCCCATGCCGCTCACGGAGGCGGCGGCGATCCCGGCCACGCTCATCACGCAGGCGGAGGGAACAGCGACGGTGAGGAGTGCGGAGCGCTTCGCGGGGGAACGCCTGCGGCTGCGTCCGCCCCGGCGGGGCGCGGCGGGGGCGAGATCGGGGTGGGGCTCGGCGGCCTCGTCCGGCTCGACGTCGTCGGCGGCGCGGCGGTGGGGCTCGTACGGGTCGTAGTCGCCGTGCTCGTACGAGTCGTAGGTCTCGTAGCTCTCGTACGTCTCCGAGGGGGCGGCCTGTTCGGCTTCGTTCGAGGCGGCCGGGCTTTGCACATTTTGCTCTTCGTGCCCGGGCGTGGCGTCGGTGTTCCAGGCGGTGGCGTCGTACACGCCGGTGTCGTACGTCCCCGTGTCGTCCGAGGGCCACGCGGTCGCGGCGGCGGTCCAGGTGGTGGTGTCCCACTGACCGGAGTCGTAGCCGTCTGCCGGCACCCAGGCCGTGGCGGTGTCGTACTGCGGGTGCTGCTGGGCCTGGTAGCCGTGGTGGGCACCGGTGTCCCACTGGGTGGTGGCGTACGCGCCGCCGTATCCGGTCTCACCGCCGGTGTACGGGATGCCGTAGCCCTGCGAGGTGTCGTACGAGGCGTCGTAGGCGCCGTCGTAGGTGACGCCGGTGCCGGGCAGGGAGCCGAAGAGCGGGTCCGTCTCGAAGCTGCCCGTCTCGAAGCTGCCTGTGGAGTAGCCGTCGTATCCGGCATACCCGGCGTGGGGGTGCTGGTCGTTCACCAACTTCTCTCTCGCCTCGGCAGCAGGACCAGGTTCCGGGGGCGTGGGGACCCCGGGAGAACTGGCGGCGACTGTACCCGGCGGTATCCGCAGTCGACAATCTTCGACGGCGCCGGGGCGCGCGGGAAAACGGGCAATCGGCCGTCTTTCGGCGGTGCCCCCACAGAGCCTTGGCTCTATGTTCGAAGTTTGTTCGGTTTAGGCGGCGGGGGTGGCGCGGGTGGTTCCGGGCTCGGATCCTGGCGCGCTGCCGGGGGCCTCCGGGGCGGGCTCCGCCTCGTCCAGCGCCTGCCGCACGGCCGCCGCGACGGCCGGGTGCACCGGCAGGGCGAGGTGGCCGATGCCGGTGACGCGTACGTTGACCGCGTCCAGGTCCGGGTGGTCGACGCAGGCCGCCTCGGCGGGGACGATCACCCGGTCGAGTTCGCTCCAGAAGCTGACGAACCGGGTGCGGCAGCCGGGCGCGGGCAGCCGCAGCTCCTCGACGGGGGCCGAGCCCTCGCGCATCTGCCGCACGATGGGCAGCGCCCCCGCCAGCGGGGCGACGGCGGTCCCGGAGTGCGGTGTGCCCAGCGTGACGAGGGTCCGCACCCGGCGGTCACCGGCCAGCCGCTGCACGTAATAGCGCGCGATGAGGCCGCCGAGGCTGTGGCCCACGATGTCGACCCGGTGGTGGCCGGTGCGGGCGCAGATCTCCTCGATGTGCCGGTCCAGCAGCTCGGCGGCCGTACGGATGTCGCTGGTCAGCGGGGAGTAGTTGAGCGACTCCAGATGGAGCCAACCGTGCCGGGCCAGGGAGCGGCGCAGCAGGACGAAGACGGAGCGGTTGTCGATGAAACCGTGAAGAAAGACGACGGGCGGCCGGTCGGCGGGCGCGATGTCCGTGGCGCGGGCGGGCTCGGCGTCCTCCTCCGCCTGAGGCCGGGCGGGGTGGCGCTCACCGGCGATCCCGGTCGGATACAGCAAGGCATGCCCGGCGAGCACGACGAACTCCAGGGCGGTCGCCCTCAGCAGTGCGGCCTGGGGGGCGGGGAACGGCAGGCTGGGGGTCTTCATGGTCGGCCTCCTGCTCCGGGCGGGCGCCGCGCCGGCGGACCGCGGCCCGTGCGGAGGGAGGCCCGTACCACCGTGCCGTGCGGCTGACGGCGCGGTGATACGGCGACCCGGTGCGGCTCCCCGGGCGCCCGGCCCCGCCCGGCGAAGCCGCCGGGGGGCGGGTCGGTGCCCGTGAACAATGTCCCATGTGTGATTTCCCCCTCCCGGCGCACCGCGAAACGGCGGCTTGCGGGATGCTGTGGATAACGTTCGTTCACATCCCCGGCCCTTCAGGCACGGGAGACGCATGTGGAGGCAGTGATGGGTGTGACCGGTCCGATCCGTGTGGTGGTGGCCAAGCCGGGCCTCGACGGCCATGACCGCGGGGCGAAGGTGATCGCGCGGGCGCTGCGCGACGCGGGTATGGAGGTCATCTACACCGGCCTGCACCAGACGCCCGAGCAGATCGTGGACACGGCGATCCAGGAGGACGCCGACGCGATCGGCCTCTCGATCCTCTCCGGCGCGCACAACACGCTCTTCGCCAAGGTGATCGCACTCCTCAAGGAGCGCGACGCGGCGGACATCAAGGTCTTCGGCGGCGGCATCATCCCGGAGGCCGACATCGCCCCTCTGAAGGACCAGGGCGTCGCCGAGATCTTCACCCCGGGCGCGACGACGACGGCGATCGTCGACTGGGTCAACGCGAACGTCCGCCAGACCGCGGAGGCGTAGGGCGCCTGGGGCGCCGGAGGCGCCGGGGTCCGGAGGCGCCGAGGTCCGGAGGCGTCGGGGTCCGGGGTGACCCGGTCCGTGGGCGCTGCGGGCCGGGGCGGCCGGGCGGGCTGTGCGCCGGCGGGCGGGCCGTCTGCCGCTGCGGCGGGCAGGCCCGGAGAGCGCCCGCGACGTGTGACGCCGGACCTGGGCCGGGCGGGCGCCGGGCACCCCGGGCCGCGGCCTCCGCGCTTGCCGCGCCGGGCGGGCGGCCCGTTTCGGCGCCGCCCTCCCGCGACCGGGCCCGCTGGGCGGCCGTTCCGCAGCCGTCCCCCTTTGGGCGACCCGCGCACTCGCGGGGCGGCCCGCGTCGGCTCCGCGCCCGGGCGGAGCCGGTGCGGGCGTGGGCGCCCGGGAGGCTTCGGTCCGCGCCCAGCGGGCCGGGCGGCCCGGGGTCACCGCATCGGGGCCCCGGACAGCTCGCTGTCCATCGTGGCGCGCAGGCGCAGCGTGGAGACCAGGCGTTGGAACGCCTCCGTCCAGTAGCCGTTGGCGCCGGGGGAGGCGTCCGCCGGCTCGGCCGGGGTCGTCGTCAGGACCTCCAGGCGGGCCGCCTCCGCCGGGTCGAGGCAGCGTTCGGCGAGTCCCATGACACCGCTGAAGCTCCACGGATAACTGCCCGCGTCCCTCGCGATGTCGAGCGCGTCGACCACGGCCCGGCCGAGCGGCGGCGCCCACGGGACCGGGCAGACCCCCAGCAGCTGGAACGCCTCCGACAAACCGTGCGCGGCGACGAAATCCGCCACCCACACGGCCCGCTCCTCCGGAGGCAGCACCGCCAGGAGCTTCGCCCGCTCGGCGAGCGACGCCGTACCGGGGCCGTTCGACGGGGGCGTCGACGGCGGACCCAGCAACGCCCGCGCCCACGCGGCATCGCGCTGCCGCACGGCCGCCCGGCACCAGGCCGCGTGCAGCTCCTCGCCCCAGCCGTCCGCCACGGGCAGGCCCACGATCTCCGCCCCGTCGCGCCCGCCGAACCGCGCGGGCCAGACGGAGAGCGGGGTCGCCTCCACCAACTGGCCCAGCCACCAGGACCGTTCGCCCCGGCCGGACGGCGGGATCGGCACCACTCCGTCCCGCTGCATCGCCTCGTCGCACTCGTGCGGCGCCTCCACCGCGACGAACGGCTCGTCGCCGGTGAGCCCCGGGCTCACACAGGACAGTGCCCGGTCCGCCATCCGCCGGGCCAGCGCCGAACCGGGCAGCGCGGACAGCAACTCGGCCGCCGTCGCCCGGACATTGCGGCTGCGGTCCGCGAGCGCCCGCTCCAGGAACTCCTCGTCGTCGGCGGACAGCCCGGTGCGCAGCGAGTCCACGAACATCAGCCGGTCCTCGGCCCGTTCCGTCTTCCACGTGGTGGCCAGCAGCACGCGGGCGGCCTGCGGGTCATGCGCCCGGACGGCCCCGAGCAGCGCGATCCGCTCCGCGAACAGCCCCTCCTCCCACAGTCGGCGCACCGCCTCCGCGTCGTCCGGCGAGGGCAGCAGCGCGCTGCCGGAGGCCCCGCGCAGCGCGAACTTCCACTCCGGGTTCAGCCCGGCCAGCCACAGGCCGCGCGGCCCGGCGAACTCCAGGGTCTGCGGGCGCAGATCGGTGCGGGCCCGGGCCGCGTCCAGCAGGGCGGGCAGTGCGGAGTCCGGCGCCCGGTAGCCGTGCAGGTTGGCGGTGGCCAGCCACTGCGGGATCAGCTCCGTCAGGTCCGGGGCCGCGCCCCGCCTGCCGCCGGAGCCCGCCGCCCGGTCCGCCAGGAGCTGGGCCAGCCGGCCGCGGGCCGCTTCGGGCAGGGGCGGCCGGGGGTCGTCGGGCGCCGCGGCGGGGCGCGGGAACGCGGCGGCGGGCAGCAGCCCCGCGCGCCGCCGCACGGTGTGCAGCGCGGCGGCGTCCAGCAGCGCGGCGGCCGCACCGTCCGGACCGGCGCCGGGGACGCCCTCGGGCGGCCGGCGGTCCGTGCCGAGCAGAGCCGAGGTGACCAGCTCCTCCCAGGGCACGGGCGCCGCCTGTGCGGCGACTGCGGGGGTGGCGGCTGGTGTGGTCGTACGGGACATCGCCCCTCCTCGGGAGCCGGACTACGGAGTCAGATGAGCGTGACGGTCTCGAAGCCGCCGGGCGGGGCGGCCGGCACGGATACGCCGGCCCCGGCCCGCGAGAGCGAGGCGGCGGCGGCCGTGGGCGCGGCGGCCCCACCCTCGGCGGACGCCCCGGAGGGCCCCCGGCTCGCGGGCCCGGCCACCACCGCCCCGCCCGCCACGGCCCCCGCCGCCCACGCCGCCAGCGGGTCGAAGCCCCGGTGGCCGCACTCACCGAAGACCGTGAGCGGGGCGCCGCCCGAGACCGCGACGAGCTTCCAGAGCGACGGGCGGTTCAGCGCGGCGGGCGTCACAGGCAGGGCCTCCCGGCCCTCCGCGTCCACCAGTTGCCAGCCGTCCGGGGACGGCGCCGGTACGACGTCGCGCAAGGTCACCGGCCAGGACTCCGCCCACGGGTCGTCGGTCAGGGCCCGCCCGTACGCGGCGATCGCCTCGGAGACCGTGACACCCGGCGGAGGCGTAACGGCGGGCGCGGGCGCGGCGAAGCGTTCGCCCAGCTCGGCCCGGAGCTGCCCGGACCCCGGATGGGGCGTCAGCACAGCGTCGATCGTGACGCCCACGGGCAGGGCCTGGGCGGGGGAGCGGCCGGCCGCCCCGAAGGACAGCAGCAGCGCCGTGCGCCCCGACTCCACCCCGTACAGCCAGATGCGGCGGGCGACGATCTTGCCCTCGGGGGTGTCGTACTGGGCGAGGACCAGCCAGCGGTCGCGGACCGGCGGGCCCTCCGGGGACGCCGGCAGCCCCACCCGCGTGCGCACCGTGGCCGCGAGCGCGGGCGGCAGCCGGTCGCGGCCCAGCCAGGCCGTGTCCAGCAGATGGAGCAGCGCGCACTCCTCCAGGAGCCGCACCGGCCAGCCCGGGCCGGACGCCGGAACGGCACCCAGCTCCCGCACCCGGCCCGCGAGACCGGGCGCCTGCGCGTCGACCATGCGGGCCGCCGTCTCCTCCCACAGCCCGTACCCCGACTGCTCGGCCGCCGCGAGGCCGCCCCGCAACAGGTCGGTCAGCCGCTGCTCCAGCTCCCGCGCACCGCCCCCGATCCGCTCGGCGCGCTTCTCCGCCCGCTTGCGCGCGGCCTCCGGATCGGCGGGTCCCGCCGCCCCCTCGCCCCCGGCGGGCCGCGCCTTCGCCTCCACGCGGGCGCGGCGGCCGGCCAGCCATTCCTCAGCCCAGTCCGGCGGCGACCCGGCGGGCACCGCCGCGTCGTCGGCCGCGCGGAGCAGCAACAGCCCCAGTGCGTGCTTGCACGGGAACTTCCGGCTGGGGCAACTGCACTTGTACGCGGGGCCATTGGTGTCGACCACCGTCCGGTACGGCTTGCTCCCGCTCCCCTTGCACAGCCCCCACACCGCACCCGTCGCCCCGCACCCGGTCTCCGACCAGGAGCCGGCCGCACCGAGCTTGTTCCCCGCCTTGCGTGAGGCGTCGTCAGGAGCCAGGGCCAGCACCTGCTCCACCGTCCAGCGCGCGGCCGAGGCAGCGGCGCCCAAGGGTTCTCCCCCGTCAGTCAGCAGCATGCCAACGACGTTAGGTGGCCCCACTGACAATCGCTCTGACCTGCGCGAAGGCCGATTGTCAGTGCCATGGTGCACGGTGGAACCACATCCGGCCGACCGACTTGGCGACCGATCCGGAGGGGGATCCATGACCGTGTCCGAAACCACCCAGGCGAGCACAGGCGAGGCTCTGCGCCCGCATGCCGAGGACGCCTTCGCCGACGAGCTGAAGGCGCTCGCGGCAGCCGACGACCGCCCCAGGCCCGAGCGCTGGCGCCTGTCGCCCTGGGCCGTCGCGACGTATCTGCTCGGCGGCACGCTGCCCGACGGCACCGTCATCACGCCCAAATACGTGGGTCCGCGCCGCCTCGTCGAGGTCGCCGTCACCACGCTCGCCACCGACCGGGCGCTGCTGCTCCTCGGCGTCCCCGGCACCGCCAAGACCTGGGTCTCCGAGCACCTGGCCGCCGCCGTCAGCGGTGACTCGACGCTGCTCGTCCAGGGCACCGCGGGCACCCCGGAAGAGGCCGTCCGCTACGGGTGGAACTACGCGCAGCTGCTCGCCAACGGCCCCAGCCGGGACGCGCTCGTGCCCAGCCCGCTGATGCGCGCCATGTCCCAGGGCATGACCGCCCGCATCGAGGAACTGACCCGCATCCCCGCCGATGTGCAGGACTCGCTGATCACGATCCTCTCCGAGAAGACCCTCCCGCTGCCCGAGCTGGGACAGGAGGTCCAGGCGGTGCGCGGGTTCAACGTCATCGCGACCGCCAACGACCGCGACCGTGGCGTCAACGAGCTGTCCAGCGCGCTGCGCCGCCGGTTCAACACCGTGGTCCTGCCGCTGCCCGCCACCCCGGAGGCGGAGGTCGACATCGTCTCCCGCCGCGTCGACCAGGTCGGCCGCTCGCTCGACCTGCCGCCCGCGCCCGACGGCCTCGCCGAGATCCGACGAGTCGTCACGGTCTTCCGCGAACTGCGCGACGGCGTCACCACCGACGGCCGCACCAAGCTCAAGTCCCCCTCCGGGACGCTCTCCACGGCCGAGGCCATCTCCGTCGTCACCAACGGCCTCGCGCTCGCCGCCCACTTCGGGGACGGCGTGCTCCGGCCCGGGGACGTCGCGGCCGGCATCCTCGGCGCCGTCGTCCGCGACCCGGCGGCGGACCGGGTCATCTGGCAGGAGTACCTGGAGACCGTGGTGCGCGAGCGGGACGGCTGGAAGGACTTCTACCGCGCCTGCCGGGAGGCGTCCGCATGACCGGCACCCGCGGAGCGGGACCGCTGCTGCTGGGGGTGCGGCACCACGGCCCCGGCTCGGCCCGCGCCGTCCGCGCCGCCCTCGACACGGCGAACCCCCGGGCGGTCCTCATCGAGGGCCCGCCCGAGGGCGACGCGCTGCTGCCGCTCGCGGCCGACGAGGAGATGCGGCCCCCGGTCGCCCTGCTCGCCCACGCGGTGGACGACCCCGGCCGGGCGGCGTTCTGGCCGTTCGCCGCGTTCTCGCCCGAGTGGGTCGCGATCCGCTGGGCCCTGGCCCGGGACGTGCCCGTCCGCTTCATCGACCTGCCCGCCGCGCACTCGCTGGCCATGGAGGCCGACGCGGACCGCGACGAGGACGCCCCCGGGGAGGAGCCGGCCGAGCGGCCCGTTCCCGTCGATCCGATCCGGGTGCTCGCCGAGACCGCCGGGTACGACGACCCCGAGCGCTGGTGGGAGGACGTGGTCGAGCACCGCGTCCCCGGCAGCGCCGCGGCGGCCGGACCGCTCGACGCGTTCGCCGCGCTCGGCGAGGCGATGACCGCGCTCCGCGAGGCGTACGGCGACGGCGGGCACCCCAGGGACGCGGTGCGGGAGGCGTACATGCGCATCCAGATCCGTACGGCCGCCAAGGAGTTCGGCGAGGAGTTCGCCGTGATCTGCGGCGCCTGGCACGTCCCCGCCCTGCGTACGCGGACGACGCTCACCGCCGACCGGGCCCTGCTCAAGGGCCTGCCCAAGGCCAAGGCCGAACTGACCTGGGTGCCCTGGACCCACCGCAGGCTCGCCCGGCACAGCGGTTACGGCGCGGGCATCGAGTCGCCCGGCTGGTACGAGCACCTCTTCGACGCCCAGGACCGCCCCATCGAACGGTGGATGACGAAGGTCGCCGGGCTCCTGCGCGACGAGGACCGGTTCGTCTCGTCCGCCCACGTCATCGAGGCCGTCCGGCTCGCCGGGACGCTCGCCGCGATGCGCGGCCGCCCGCTCGCCGGGCTGAGCGAGACGACCGACGCGATCCGGGCCGTCATGTGCGAGGGCTCCGACGTGCCCCTCGCGCTCGTCCACGACCGCCTCGTCGTCGGTACCGCGCTCGGCGAGGTCCCCGACACGGCCCCCGCCGTCCCCCTCCAGCGCGACCTCACCCGGCAGCAGCGCACCCTGCGCCTGAAGCCGGAGGCCGACGAGCGGGAGATCGAGCTCGACCTGCGCAAGGACACCGACGCCTCCCGCAGCCGCCTGCTGCACCGGCTCCGTGTCCTCGGTATCGGCTGGGGCGAACCGGCCGCGGGGCGGGGGAGCACCGGCACCTTCCGGGAGAGCTGGCGGCTGTGCTGGGAGCCCGAGCTGTATGTGCGCGTCGCCGAGGCGGGTGTCTGGGGCACCACCGTGCTCTCCGCCGCCACCGCCCGCGCCGAGTCCGACGCCCTGGCCGCGACCGCGCTCGCGGACGTGACCGCGCTGGCCGAGCGCTGCCTGCTCGCCGATCTGCCGGACGCCCTGCCGGTCGTGATGCGGGCCCTCGCCGACCGCGCCGCGCTGGACGCCGACGTCGGCCACCTCGCGGACGCCCTGCCCGCCCTCGCCCGCACCCTGCGCTACGGAGACGTCCGGGCCACGGACACCACCGCGCTCGGCGAGGTCGCGGCCGGCCTCGCGGAACGGATCTGCGTGGGCCTGCCCCCCGCCTGCACCGGGCTCGACGCCGACGGGGCGGAGGCGCTGCGCCGTCAGGTGGACGGCGTCCACACCGCGATCGGGCTCCTCGCCGGAGCCGTCCCTTCGAGCGCGGACGGGCTGCGGACGCGGTGGCGCGCGGTGCTGCACAAGCTCACCGTCCGGGACACGGTCGCGGGCGTCATCCGGGGCCGGGCGGCCCGCCTGCTCCTGGACGACGGCCACCTCGACCAGGACGCCGCCGCCCGGCTGATGGGCCTCGCCCTCTCCCCGGGCACCCCGCCGGCCGACGCCGCCGCCTGGATCGAGGGCTTCGTCGGCGGGGCGGCGGGCGGCGGCATGCTCCTCGTCCACGACGAACGGCTGCTCGCCCTGGTCGACTCCTGGCTCACCGGAGTCCCCGCCGACACGTTCACCGATGTGCTGCCCCTGCTGCGGCGCACCTTCTCCGCGTACGAACCGGGTGTCCGGCGCACCCTCGGCGACCTCGTCCGGCGCGGCCCGGCCCCCGCCGGGGCGACGGGGGGCGGCTCCCCGTCGGGCGTGGACGCGACGGCCCCGGGCTTCGGCCCGGTCCTGGACGCGGCCCGCGCGGACGCGGTGGTCCCGGTCCTGCGCCTGCTCCTCGGCCTGGACGAGGCCCCGGCGCCCACGGCTCCCGCCCACCACGACCACACACCACTGGGGGAGACGGCATGACGACCACCACGGACACCGCCCACGACGAGCGGCTGCGCCGCTGGCGCCTGGTGCTGGGCGCCGACAGCGAAGAGAGCACCGGGCGCCGGCTCACCGGCCGCGACGCCGCGATGGACCAGGCGCTCACCGCGCTCTACGAGAGCGGGGGACGGCCCGGCGGCCGGAGCGGCGGCGGGCGCTCCGCCGGACTCGGAGCCTCCGCGCCCTCCGTGGCCCGCTGGCTCGGCGACATCCGGACGTACTTCCCCAGCTCCGTCGTCCAGGTCATGCAGCGCGACGCCATCGACCGCCTCGGCCTCTCCGCGCTCCTGCTCGAACCGGAGATGCTGGAAGCCGTCGAGGCCGACGTCCACCTCGTCGGCACGCTGCTCTCGCTCAACAAGGCCATGCCCGAGACGACGAAGGAGACCGCCCGGGCCGTGGTCCGCAAGGTGGTCGAGCAGCTGGAGAAGCGGCTCACCACCCGCACCCGGGCCACCCTCACCGGCGCGCTCGACCGGTCGGCGAAGGTCACCCGCCCCCGCCACCACGACATCGACTGGGACCGGACCATCCGGGCCAACCTCAAGAACTACCTGGAGCTGCCCGGCCGGGACGGCGCCGGCACGATCGTCCCCGAACGGCTCATCGGCTACGGCCGGGCCGCCCAGTCCGTGAAGAAGGACGTCATCCTCTGCATCGACCAGTCGGGCTCGATGGCCGCGTCCGTGGTCTACGCGTCGGTGTTCGGTGCCGTGCTCGCCTCGATGCGCTCCCTCCGGACCCGGCTGGTCGTCTTCGACACGGCGGTGGTCGACCTCACCGACCAGCTGGACGATCCCGTGGACGTCCTGTTCGGCACCCAGCTCGGCGGCGGCACCGACATCAACCGCGCCCTCGCCTACTGCCAGTCCCGGATCACCCGCCCGGCCGACACCGTCGTCGTGCTCATCAGCGACCTGTACGAGGGCGGCATCCGCAACGAGATGCTGAAGCGGGTCGCCGCGATGAAGGCGTCGGGGGTGCAGTTCGTGACGCTGCTCGCCCTCTCCGACGAGGGCGCCCCGGCCTACGACCGCGACCACGCGGCGGCGCTGGCCGCCCTCGGGGCCCCCGCCTTCGCCTGTACGCCGGACCTCTTCCCGGACGTCATGGCCGCCGCGATCGAGAAGCGCCCGCTGCCGGTTCCGGATACGGAGAACGCCCCCACCAGTGGGATTCTGTGACCGTAATCACCGCCCAGGTGTGATCTGCGATTTAGGGTCACACCGGCCTCGGGGATAACCTGCGAGATGGACATGCCGCGTATCCGGTCACCGTGTGCGCCTTCCTAGTGACACCGCAGTCACGTTGCCCCTCGCGGCACGCCCACGCAGAAAACCAACCGCGAGACCATTGATAAGGGACGGACGCGCGTGGACCTGTTCGAGTACCAGGCGAGGGACCTCTTCGCCAAGCACGGTGTACCGGTGCTGGCCGGTGAAGTCATCGACACGCCTGAGGCAGCCCGCGAGGCGACCGAGCGGCTGGGCGGCAAGTCGGTCGTCAAGGCGCAGGTGAAGGTCGGCGGCCGCGGCAAGGCCGGCGGCGTCAAGCTGGCGGCGAACGCCGACGAGGCGGTCGCCCGCGCGACCGACATCCTCGGCATGGACATCAAGGGCCACACGGTCCACAAGGTGATGATCGCCGAGCTGTCGCCGGAGATCGAGGCGGAGTACTACGTCTCGTACCTGCTCGACCGCACCAACCGCACCTTCCTGGCCATGGCCTCGGTGCAGGGTGGCATGGACATCGAGGAGGTCGCGGAGAAGACCCCCGAGGCCCTCGCGAAGGTCCCCGTCAACGCCGTCGACGGTGTCGACATCGCCAAGGCCCGCGAGATCGTGGCCCAGGCGAAGTTCCCGGCCGACGTGGCCGAGGGCGTCGCCGAGGCCCTGGTCACCCTGTGGGACACCTTCGTCGCCGAGGACGCGCTCCTGGTCGAGGTCAACCCGCTGGTGAAGACCAAGGACGGCCGCATCCTGGCCCTGGACGGCAAGGTCTCGCTGGACGAGAACGCCGACTTCCGCCAGCCGGAGCACGAGGCACTTGAGGACAAGGCCGCGGCCAACCCGCTTGAGGCCGCCGCCAAGGCCAAGAACCTCAACTACGTCAAGCTCGACGGCGAGGTCGGCATCATCGGCAACGGCGCCGGTCTGGTCATGTCGACCCTGGACGTCGTCGCGTACGCCGGTGAGAACCACGGCAACGTGAAGCCCGCCAACTTCCTCGACATCGGTGGCGGCGCCTCCGCCGAGGTCATGGCGAACGGCCTGGAGATCATCCTCGGCGACCCGGACGTCAAGTCCGTGTTCGTCAACGTCTTCGGTGGCATCACCGCCTGTGACGAGGTCGCCAACGGCATCGTCCAGGCCCTGGAGCTGCTGAAGTCGAAGGGCGAGGACGTCACCAAGCCCCTCGTCGTCCGCCTCGACGGCAACAACGCGGAGCTGGGTCGCAAGATCCTCTCCGACGCCAACCACCCGCTGGTCCAGCGCGTGGACACCATGGACGGCGCGGCCGACAAGGCCGCCGAGCTCGCCGCGGCTGCGAAGTAAGGAAGAGGGACTCAGACCACCATGGCTATCTTCCTCACCAAGGACAGCAAGGTCATCGTCCAGGGGATGACCGGCGCCACGGGCATGAAGCACACCAAGCTCATGCTCGCCGATGGCACCAACATCGTCGGCGGCGTCAACCCGCGCAAGGCCGGCACGACCGTCGACTTCGACGGCACCGAGGTCCCCGTCTTCGGCTCCGTCGCCGAGGCGATGGAGAAGACCGGCGCGAACGTGTCCGTCCTCTTCGTGCCGCCGGCCTTCTCGAAGGCCGCCGTCGTCGAGGCGATCGACGCCGAGATCCCGCTCGCCGTCGTGATCACCGAGGGCATCGCCGTCCACGACTCGGCCGCCTTCTGGGCGTACGCCGGCTCGAAGGGCAACAAGACCCGGATCATCGGTCCGAACTGCCCCGGCCTGATCACCCCCGGCCAGTCCAACGCCGGCATCATCCCGGGCGACATCACCAAGCCCGGCCGCATCGGTCTCGTGTCCAAGTCCGGCACGCTGACCTACCAGATGATGTACGAGCTCCGCGACATCGGCTTCTCGTCCGCCGTCGGCATCGGTGGCGACCCGGTCATCGGTACGACGCACATCGACGCCCTCGCGGCGTTCGAGGCGGACCCCGAGACCGACCTGATCGTCATGATCGGCGAGATCGGCGGCGACGCCGAGGAGCGTGCGGCCGACTTCATCAAGGCCAACGTCACCAAGCCGGTCGTCGGTTACGTCGCGGGCTTCACCGCCCCCGAGGGCAAGACCATGGGCCACGCCGGCGCCATCGTCTCCGGCTCCTCCGGCACCGCGCAGGCCAAGAAGGAGGCCCTTGAGGCCGCCGGCGTGAAGGTCGGCAAGACGCCGACCGAGACCGCCAAGCTGGCGCGCGAGATCCTCGGCGCCTGACCCCGGCGCCGCGCTCGCGCGGCAGGGTGTCACCGTACGCACGACGCGGGCCCGTCCCCCTCACCCGGGGGACGGGCCCGCGTCGTCGTGCGCGCCGGACCGGTTCAGCCGGCCTCGGGCACCAGCCGGGCGGGGCCGTGGAAGACCTCGTCGGCGAGCTTCTTCCGCAGCTTGACGTCCTGCGGCGTCAGCTTCTGCGGGCCCCCGACCGGAGGCACCCCGCCGACCTTCTGGGCGGGCGCCGGGGGCGTCTCGTACTTCCGGGGGGCCGTCGCCAGGGTGATCAGCGTCAGCCCGACGATGAGCACGGTGAACGCGATGGCCGTCCGGGCCCACAGCTGTGCCTTGCGTTCGCTGCCGGTACGGATCAGCTCCGGCACCGGGAGCGAGGCGGCGGGCCGGCTGCGGGCGAGGGTGCCCAGGTGTTCATGGATCAGCGCGGCCTGCCCGTCCGGTGCGTCGGACTCCGCGATCACGGGCAGCCGCTCGGCGACCGCCGCTCGCGCGGTCACCAGCCGCCCGGCCGCCGCCCGGGTGCTCGCCTCGGTCTCCGCCGCGGTCTCCGGCAGCCCAAGGCCCACCCCGTCGTGCAGCACCAGCGTGCGGCGGTACGAGGGGGGCAGGGCCAGGAGTGCGTCCAGCAGCGCCCGCGAGTCCGGGGCCTCGGGCGGCGGGTCGGGGCGCCGGTGCTCCCGGTTCAGCCGACGCCACGGGGACATCGCGTACTCGTAGGCGGCGGCGCGCACCCAGCCGACCGGGTCCCGGTCCACCGCGACCTCCGGCCACCGCTCCCAGGCCAGCTCGAACGCCTTGGTCACGGCCGCGCGGGACAGGGCGCGCTGCCCGGTCAGCAGATAGGTCTGCTGGAAGAGGGCCGCGGCGGCGTACTGGTACAGCGCGTCGAAAGCTGCGGCGGGCGCGTCGTCGGCGGGACCGATGTCCGGCTCGCCGGGAGGCACCTCGGGTACAGCAGGCGCCTCGGACGCCACGGACGCCTCGGACACCACAGACACCACAGGCGCCTCGGACACCTCGGGACCACCAGGCACCTCGGGCGCACCAGGCACCTCGGGCGCCCCAGACGCCTCGGACGCCTCGGGCACCACAGGCGCCTCGGGCGGGACCGGCGGCGGGGGCGGCGGGGTGGCGGCGACCGCCCCGATCAGCCGGGCGTACGCCTCGCGCTTGCGGCCGCGCGGGCTGCTGCGGCCCGTCTCCCAGGCCCGTACCGTCGCCCGGGTCACGCCGACGGCGGACGCGACCTGGTCCTCCGTCAGCGACAGCGCCTCCCGCAGCCTGCGCCGCTCCTTCGGCGAGGGCAGCGGAGGAGCGGCGGCCTTCTCGGACGTGCTCTGCGTCATGAGGGCCGCCCACACGGCCTGCACCGGGTGAAAAAGTACATAAACGTATATTGATCGACACCCCGGCTGTTCGCCCGTTACACGAAATAAGCGCGTGTCGTTGGCAGCATGACCGCGTGACCCAAGTGACCGAACGCAGCCCCTTGTTGTCGCAGGGCGAGCGGGGAGGCCCCGCCGTGCTGGTCTCCGCGGTGCTGCGCGGTGCCGTGGCGGCCGGGCTCGGCGTGGGCTCCCTCGCCGTCCTCGTCGCCGCGCTCTGGATCAGCTCACCGGCCCCGGACAGCGGTCCCGGCGAGGCGTTCCACACGGCGGCCGCTCTCTGGCTCCTCGCGCACGGCGCCGAACTGGTCAGGACCGAGACGCTGACCGGGGCCCCGGTACCGATGGGCGTCCTCCCGCTGCTGCTCGCCGTGCTGCCGGTGTGGCTGGTGCACCGGGCGGCCAGGGACGTGCTGGAGCCCGAGGAGGGGCGCGGGGTCCCGTCGCCCGGGGGCGCGTTCGCCTCGGTGACGGGCGGATACCTGCTGGTCGGGGGCGCGGTCGCCCTCTACGCGCGGGGCGCGTCGCTGTCCGCGCGGCCGCTCACCCTGATCCTCCCCGCCGCCCTCGTCGTGGCGGGCGCGGCGGCGGCCGGGGTCTGGACGGCCCGCGGGCGCCCGCTCGGGCCGCCGCCCTCGTGGGCGCCGGTGCGGCTGCACGAGGCGATGGCGCGCACCCGCTTCCTGCGGCGGGCCGACGCGGTGGTCCGGTCGGCGCTGGCCGGGACCGCGGTGCTGCTGGGCGGCGGCGCGCTGGTCGTCGCGTCGGCCCTGGTCTGGCACGCCGCGCCGGTCCAGGAATCGTTCCTCCGGCTCTCCGGCGACTGGGGCGGGCGCGTCGCCGTGCTCCTGCTGGCGCTGGGGCTCGTGCCGAACGCGGCGGTGTGGGGCGCGGCGTACGGGCTCGGCCCCGGGTTCGCCCTCGGCACCGGGGCGACGGTCACCCCGCTGGCCTTCACCGGGCACCCGGCCGTCCCCGACTTCCCGCTGCTGGCCGCGATGCCCGCACAGGGCCAGGGCGCCCCGCTGAACTGGGCGGCCGGGGCGGTTCCGGTGGCGGCGGCGCTGACGGTGGCCTGGTTCACCGTACGGAGAGCGGCACCGGTCCAGGGCGTACGAGAAGAGGCGTGGGGCCTGGGGGAGACCGCGCTCACCACCGCACTGGGGGCGGTGGGCTGCGGGCTCGGCACGGCGCTGCTGGCGGCGGCCGCCGGGGGACCGCTCGGCACGCACGCCCTGGCGGACTTCGGGCCGGTGTGGTGGCTCACCGGGGCGGCGGCCCTGGCCTGGGCGACGGTCATCGGCGTCCCGGCGGCCCTGCTGCTCCGGGCCTGGCGGCTGCGCGGGCGCACGAAGGAAGAGGACGACGAGCCGGCCACGGGGACCAGCCGGAAGGCCGCCGCGCCCGTAGCTCCGCCCGCGCCCGCGCCCGGAGCCGACGCGCCGGTGGCCGCCGGATCGCCGGCCGCCCCCCGCCGCCGCTGGTGGTCCCGCGCCGCCGGGGAGACCGTGCCGCGGCCCGAGGAGACGCCGGCACCCGCCGCCGTTCTCGTACCGCCGTCCGGCGGCGCCGACGAGGCGGACCCCGACGCGTACGACTTCCTGCCGATCGACCCCTGGCACGCGCGGACGCCGGCCGACGGGCCCCCGGCCCCGCACCCGACGGACGGCGACGCCCCCGCAGAGCCGGGTCCGGCCTGACCCCCGGGCACGGGGGCAGGCGGCCGTCGGCCGCCCGGTCGTCAGGGCGTCATCGGCGCGCCCACGGCGACGTCCGGGTCGCGGGGGCGGAGGAAGGCGGTACGGGGCAGTGAGCCGTCATCCCCCCGCAGGCCCTGCGCCCCGTGCGGGTCCTTCGAGCCGAGGTCGCTCAGGGACACATCCGGACCCGCCGCGTCCCAGGTGTTGCCCACCGAGCGGACGGCCGGGCCGGGCGCCGTCTCGTGGCCGTCGCCCCAGGCGGCGTTCCTCCTCGCGGTGCCCGTGGTGTCGGAGAGCCGGAAGCCGGCGATGCCGTTGTGGTAGGTGCTGTTGCGCTCCAGGGTCAGTGCCCCCGTGTTCCCCAGGTCGGTGAAGCCGTAGCCCTCGTTGTCCCAGGCGGCGTTGAACCGGGCGGTGTGCGCGGCGGTGACCGTGGTGTGGCCGCCGCCGAACGCGAAGCCGTTCCCGTTCCCGTAGGCCCAGTTGCGTTCCAGCAGTACCGCCCCGGTGAATCCGCCCAGATCGACGCCGTCGCCCTCGTTGCCCCAGGCGCGGCACCCTCGGACGGTGTTGCCGTCACCCGTTCCGAAGACGATCGCCAGGCCCGTGCTGTGCCCGTTCGCCTTGCGGTTGTCGTGGAAGTCGCTGTCGACGACCGTGTTGCCGACGGTGTCTTCGCCCCGCAGGGTGAGTCCGGACCCGCCGTTGTGATGCACGTTCAGGCCGTCGAAGACGTCGTGCGCACAGCCGTCGCACACCCATGCGTGGTTGCGGGCGCCCCGCACCTCCAGATTCCGTACGGCCCAGTGGTCGGCGCGCTGGACGACGGCCCACTCCCCGGCGGTCACCCCTGAGAGATCGAGCACCGGCCGTTCCCCGTGGCGCGCGGTCAGCGTGATGGGCTCGGCGGCGGTGCCGTCGGTGTCGAGGGCGAGGGGTTCGGCGGGCCGGTAGGTGCCGCCGCGCAGCACGATGCTCTGCCCCGGACGCACCAGTCCGGCCGCCTTGGCGACCGTGGCGTACGGGTGCGCGAGGCTGCCGTCGCCCCGTGCGTCCGAGCCGTCGGGTGCCACGTACAGTTCGGCCGCTCCGGCCGGGGAGGGGGACGGCGACGGGCTGCCGGCGGACGCCTCGGGGGCCGGGGCCGCCCTCGGCGCCACCTGGGCGGGGACGGCCGGACTCTCCTGCCGTCCCCAGGGCAGCAGGAGCGCGCCGAGGACCACCAGGGCCGCCGCCCCCGCGCCGGCCAGCAGCCGAGGCCGGGAATTCCGGACCGTGTGCGAGGCGAGTTCCGCCGCGGACCCGGGCGCCGTACCGGCCTGCCCCAGGAGGCGTCCGAGCCAGTCCAGCAGCGCCACGGGCACGGGCAGCGCGGCGATGCCGGGCAGCAGCCGCTCCGGCGGGATCAGCCCCTCGCGCCGGGAGCCGCAGGCCAGGCAGTCGCGGACATGCCGTGCCAGCCGCTTGCGCCACAGGCCGCTGGGCTGACCGTTCCAGCCCCGGGCGGCGGCGACGAGTCCGGGGCAGGGCGGCGCGGCGGAGAGCCCGCCCACGATGAGCCGGGAGATCTGCAGCCGCTCCTTCATCCGCTGCACCCGGACCGCGGCATGGGCGCGCGGCAGCCGCAGTGTGGCGGCCAGTTCACCGCGGGTCAGCACCCCGGCGGTCTCCTCCCACCACAGCGCGAGCAGACGGCGGTCACCGGCGTCCAGCCAGCGGGCGGCGTGGACGACGTCGCGGCGCTGGTCGGCGAGGACCAGCTCGGTGGCGCTCCGGTCCGCGAAGTCGGCCCGCGGGTCCGCGGGCTCGACCTCGTACTCCAGACCGGGCCGTACGCGGGCGAGGCGGTGGCGGCGCCGGTACTGCTGGATCTGCCGGTAGACGATCGCCACGGCCCAGGAGTGGAAGCGGTCGGGTTCCCGGAGTGCCGGCAGCCCCCGCACGATGTGCAGCATCACCTCCTGCACCTGGTCGTCCGTGTCGGCGTGACCGTCGAGGGCGCGTGCGACGATCCGGTGGACCAGCGGCAGGCAGCCGGTGAGCAGCGCCTCCAGGGCGGACCGGTCGCCGTCCTGGGCGGCCCGGACCAGTGACATCTCGTACGGCGTGGTGCCTCGGGGGCGGGGCTCACCGCCGTCGTGCGTGCCTCCTGGCGGAGGGTGGTCCATGGGTTCCGCTCCCTCGCACGTGTCCCTGCTGAACCGGTGTACGAAGTGGCCCCCCGGCCCGCGGCTGACGACCACTCACATCGGACGCGCGCCCTTCGGTCGTGGATTCTGACATGGCCACAGCCGTGCGTAAAGCAAGGGCTTTCTGAGATTTCTGTTATCCGTCACCCCCTCGCAGCACCTATCCCTTCGCCGCGGCACTCCCCGGCCGCAGGCACGTTCAGGTACCGCTCCGAGGAAGGGACGACAACCCATGAGATCCGAACCTCCACGTACGACCGCTCCCGGCGGCGCCCTCGCCGGGGTGGTGTCCGCACTGGCCGTGGTGGCCGGTGGGCTGGCCGTTTCGGTGTCGACGGCGGGCAGTGCTGCCGCGGCGGCGGTGCCGGCGGTTGATTCGGCGTACCAGCTGGTGGTGGCGAAGTCGGGCAAGTGTATGGATGTGCCGGGTGCTTCGCAGGTCGCGGGCGCGGAGCTTCAGCAGTGGGGTTGTACGGCGGATTCGCCGTGGCAGCAGTTCCGGCTGAAGTCGGCGAGCAGTGGTGTGTACACGCTGGTGAGCGAGAGCAGTGGGCAGTGCGTCGATGTGCCCGGTGGTTCCACGGTCAGCGGGGTGCGGGTCGTGCAGTGGGGGTGTGGCGCCGGCAAGACGAACCAGCAGTGGACGCTGACGCCGAGCCGTGACGACACCTGGCAGGTCGTCAACGTGAAGTCTGGGCTGTGTCTGTCCGACGAGCTGGCGTCGACCACCAACGGCACGGCGATCATCCAGGAGACCTGCACCCAGAACACCAACAAGCAGTGGACCTTCAAGCCCGTCGGGGAGCGGCCCACCGTCGCGGCCGACGGTTCGGGCACCTACCGCACCGTGCAGGCGGCGGTCGACGCCGTCCCCGCGGACAACACCCGGCCCGTCGACATCACCATCGCACCCGGCACCTACCGGGAGATCGTGCGCATCCCCGGCAACAAGCCCTACATCACGCTGCGCGGGCTGGGATCGGGGCCGTCCTCGACGGTCGTCGTCAACAACCACTCGGCCGGTGAGTACGGCACATCGGGCAGCGCCACCATGTTCGTGGACGGTCACGACTTCAAGGCCGTCAACCTGACCGTGTCGAACGACTTCGACGAGAGCTCCGCCTCCTCGGGCCACCAGGCCCTGGCCATGAGCCTGAACTCGGACCGTTCCGTGCTCGACAACGTACGGCTCCTCGGTGACCAGGACACTCTCCTGGTCAACAACTCGGCGCGGAGCTACGCGGTGAACTCCTACGTGGAGGGCACCGTGGACTTCGTCTTCGGCGGCGGCACGATCGTGTTCGACCGCTGCGACATCTACGAGAAGCGGTCCACCGGCGGCCCGATCACCGCAGCCAGCACGGATGCCGGCAAGAAGTACGGCTTCCTCTTCTACAGGTCGAACATCACCGGCGCGCCCGCCAACCGGACCCAGCTCGGGCGCCCGTGGCGCCAGGACGCCCAGGTCCTCTACCGCGAGTCGACGCTCGGCTCCACCGTCGCCACGGCCCAGCCCTGGATCGACATGTCGTCCGCGAGCTGGAAGAACGCCCGGTTCAGCGAGTACCGGAACACCGGTTCCGGAGCGGGCGTCAACAGCAACCGGCCGCAGCTGAGCGACGGCGCCGCCGCCGACTACACCCCCCAGAAGTACCTGGCGGGCAGCGACGGCTGGAACCCGGTCCGCTGAGCCCGGCCCCCCACCTTTCACCCGTGTACGAAGGAAGGCAGACATGAGACACAGCAGCATCCCGCGCGGTGTGTTCCGCAGGCGTGGTTCCGGCCGGATCGTGGCCGGGGTGGTTTCCGCTCTGGCCGTGGTGGCCGGGGGGACGGCCGTTTCGGTGACGTCGGCGGGTACCGCGCATGCGGCGGCGCTTCCGGCGGTGGAGACGGCGTATCAGCTGGTGGTGGCGAAGTCCGGCAAGTGCGTCGATGTGCCGGGTGCTTCGCAGGCCGATGGCGCGAAGCTGCAGCAGTGGAACTGCACGGAGGACTCGCCCTGGCAGGAGTTCAGGCTGAGGTCGGCGGGCACCGGTGTGTACACGCTGGTGAGTGAGAGCAGCGGGCGGTGTGTGGATGTGCCCGGCGGTTCCACGGCGAGTGGTGTGCAGGTCGTGCAGTGGGCGTGTGGCGCGGGCAAGACGAACCAGCAGTGGACGCTGACGCCGAGCCGTGATGACACCTGGCAGATCGTCAACGTGAAGTCGGGTCTCTGTCTGTCCGACGAGCTGGCGTCGACCACCAACGGGACGGCGATCATCCAGGAGACCTGCACCCAGAACACCAACAAGCAGTGGACCTTCACCCCCGTCGTCGGCAGTGGCGGACGGTCCTGGTCGGACACGGCCGACGGCTTCGCCTCCACCGGTGGCGGCACCACGGGTGGCGCGGCGGGCGCGACGGTCACCGTCAAGACCTACGCGGACCTGGTGAAGTACGCGGGCGCGGCCGAGCCGTACACCATCAAGGTGGCCGGTGCGATCACCGTCACCCCGTACGGCCGGGAGATCCCGGTCAAGTCGAACAAGACCGTGGTCGGGGTCGGCACATCCGGCCAGATCGTCAACGGCGGGTTCTTCCTGGGAGAGGGCACCCACAACGTCATCATCCGGAACCTCACCATCCGGGACACCCGGATGACCGAGGACGACCCGGACGACAAGGACTACGACTACGACGGCATCCAGATGGACACCGCGGACCACATCTGGATCGACCACAACCGCATCCAGCGGATGAACGACGGGCTCATCGACAGCCGCAAGGACACCAGCTACCTCACCGTGTCCTGGAACGAGCTCGGCGAGGTCAACAAGGCCTTCGGCATCGGCTGGACGGAGAACGTCACCGCCCGCATGACGATCCACCACAACTGGATCCACGACACCAACCAGCGCAACCCCAGCGTCGACAACGTGGCGCTGGCGCACCTCTACAACAACTACATGCAGAACATCACGTCGTACGGCAACCTCTCGCGCGGCAAGTCGAAGACCGTGATCGAGAACAGCTACTACGACCACGTGGCCAACCCGTACAACATCGACACCTCGGCCGCGTCGCTGACACAGTCCGGTTCCATCGTGGTCGACTCCAGCGGCAAGCAGCAGACCAACGGAACGACCTTCGACCCGCACAGCTACTACAGCTACTCCCTGGACGCCGCCAAGGACGTCCCGGGCCTGCTGAAGCAGTACACCGGCCCGCAGGGCAACATCGGCCAGTGAGCTCACGCGCCGGACCCCGCGTCACCGCGGGGTCCGGCGCCCGGAGCCGTTCTTCAGCGCTTGACGCCGAAGAACGGCTCCAGCGGCTTCGGGAGCAGGTCGTTGCAGGTCAGCTGGCCCGACTTGGTCAGGGCGTCGTTCACGCAGGTGTAGTAGTCGCGGTAGACCATCTGCACCGTGAACGTCGTCGCGACGATCGCCAGCGCGACCACGCCCGTCACCAGACCGCTCACCGCGGCCGTGGTCTGCTGCCGGCCCCCGCGCTGCGCGGCGAGGGTGTCCGGCGCGGGAGCGGTCCCGTCCGCCGTACCGGGAGCGGCGGGGCCCTCCGCCGTGCCACCCGCCACCGGCGGCTTCGGCTTGGCGCGCAGCGCGCTGACCGCCCAGTACGTGGCGAGCGCGCCGAGCAGCAGAGCGATCTCCGAGAAGTCGAAGATCGCGAAGAAGAAGGCCCACATGCCGGAGAGCAGCGCGTAGCGGGCGCGGCGCTGGATGGGGTCGGTCGGGTCCCAGCGCGGACCGGCCGGGGGCCTCTCCGTACCGCCGGGACCGGTGGGACGCCCGCCGAAGGAGCCGTTCTGGCGGCCGGGCTGCTGACTGCTCCACTGACTGCCCCACGCGGGCCGGTCGTCCGACGACCCGCCCTCGGGCCGGTCGTCGCCGCCGTTCGCCCGGCCGTCCGGGGAGCCGGACGGGTGGCGCGGCTGCCAGGGCTGGTCGGGCCGGCCCTCGGGCGGCGGCGCGAAGGGATTGTCGTCGTCCGGCTTCCCGGAGGAAGCGGAGGAGCCGGAGGAGGACGAGGAGGAGCGCTCGCGCATCAGCACGGCGGCCCGCTCGGGCAGGGGCTGGCGGAAGGCGGTGCGGCGTCGGTCCGGCATGTGGTGAACGTCTTCCCCATCTCGTCGTTTCCGCCCGGCGGACGGTTCGCTGCCCCTGACGCTACCTTCCGGCGAGGAGGGGCCGAAAGCGGGGAGCGCGGGGGCCCGTCACCCCCGTCAGGCAGGGGCGTGGCGAGGTGCCGGTATCGTTGCTGACGGTCGGCCCGTTCGTAGAGTTCCCCGTATGGGGGAGTGTGCTCCTTTCGTACGACCGTACAAATCGCAGGCCGCCGCCCCGGTGCCGTGGTGGCGGGCCGGCCGCTTCGAACCGCTCGCACGCGAGAAAGGGCCCAGCCGTGGCCTCCCCGCTTCCTTCCGCCGCCCCGGCCCGTGTGGTCGTCCTGGTCTCCGGTTCCGGTACGAACCTCCAGGCCCTGCTCGACGTGATCGGTGACGATCCCGAGGGCTTCGGCGCCCGGATCGTCGCGGTCGGCGCCGACCGCGACGGCATCGCCGGCCTGGAACGGGCCGAGCGCGCCGGGCTCCCCACCTTCACGTGCCGGGTCAAGGACCACGCCACCCGCGAGGAATGGGACGCCGCGCTCGCCGAGGCCACCGCCGCGCACCGGCCGGACCTCGTGGTGTCGGCCGGGTTCATGAAGATCGTGGGCAAGGAGTTCCTGGCCCGGTTCGGCGGCCGGTTCATCAACACCCACCCCGCCCTGCTCCCCAGCTTTCCCGGTGCCCACGGCGTGCGTGACGCGCTCGCGTACGGCGTGAAGGTCACCGGGTGCACCGTCCACTTCGTCGACGACGGCGTCGACACCGGTCCGATCATCGCGCAGGGCGTGGTCGAGGTGACCGAAGAGGACACCCCGGAGGGCGAAGCGGCCCTCCATGAACGCATCAAGGAAGTCGAGCGCAAGCTGCTCGTCGAGGCCGTGGGGCGGCTCGCCCGTGACGGCTATCGCATTGAGGGACGAAAGGTTCATCTCGGTCATGTCGGAGAATAAGCCCATCCGCCGCGCCCTGGTCAGCGTCTACGACAAGACCGGCCTCGAAGAACTCGCCCGCGGTCTGCACGAGGCGGGTGTCGAACTGGTCTCCACCGGGTCCACCGCCGGAAAGATCGCCGCCGCCGGCGTCCCGGTCACCAAGGTCGAGGAGCTGACCGGCTTCCCCGAGTGCCTCGACGGCCGCGTCAAGACGCTGCACCCCCGCGTCCACGCCGGCATCCTCGCCGACCTGCGCCTCGACGCGCACCGCGAGCAGCTGGCCGAGCTGGGCGTCGAGCCGTTCGACCTGGTGGTCGTCAACCTGTACCCGTTCAAGGAGACCGTCGCCTCCGGCGCCACCGCCGACGAGTGCGTCGAGCAGATCGACATCGGCGGCCCGTCGATGGTCCGCGCCGCCGCCAAGAACCACCCCTCCGTGGCCGTGGTCACCAGCCCGGAGCGTTACGCCGACGTGCTCGCCGCGGTCCGGACGGGCGGCTTCGACCTGACCGCCCGCAAGCGGCTCGCCGCCGAGGCGTTCCAGCACACCGCCGCCTACGACGTGGCCGTCGCCGGCTGGTTCGCCGCCGACTACGCCGCCGCCGACGACTCCGGCTTCCCGGACTTCTTCGGTGCGACGTACGAGCGCCAGGACGTCCTGCGCTACGGCGAGAACCCGCACCAGCCCGCCGCGCTCTACACCTCGGGCACCGGCGGCCTGGCCGGCGCCGAGCAGCTGCACGGCAAGGCGATGTCCTACAACAACTACACGGACACCGACGCCGCCCGGCGCGCCGCGTACGACCACGCCGAGCCGTGCGTCGCGATCATCAAGCACGCCAACCCGTGCGGCATCGCCATCGCCGACGACATCGCCGAGGCACACCGCAACGCGCACGCCTGCGACCCGCTGTCGGCGTACGGCGGCGTCATCGCCGTCAACCGTCCCGTGACCGTCGCCATGGCCGAGCAGGTCGCGGAGATCTTCACCGAGGTCATCGTCGCCCCGGCGTACGAGGACGGTGCGGTCGAGATCCTGGCGCGCAAGAAGAACATCCGCGTGCTGCGCTGCCCCGAGGCCCCGTCCGCCGAGGTCGAGGTCAAGCCGATCGACGGCGGTGCGCTGCTCCAGGTCACCGACCGGCTCCAGGCCGAGGGCGACGACCCGGCCAACTGGACGCTCGCCACGGGCGACGCGCTCTCGGCCGACGAGCTGAAGGAGCTCGCCTTCGCGTGGAAGGCGTGCCGGGCGGTCAAGTCCAACGCCATCCTGCTCGCCAAGGGCGGCGCCTCGGTCGGCGTCGGCATGGGCCAGGTCAACCGGGTCGACTCCGCGAAGCTGGCCGTCGAGCGCGCGGGCGAGGAGCGGGCCACCGGTTCCTACGCGGCGTCCGACGCCTTCTTCCCGTTCCCGGACGGGCTGGAGATCCTGACCGCCGCCGGCGTCAAGGCCGTGGTCCAGCCGGGCGGTTCGGTCCGCGACGAGCTGGTGGTCGAGGCCGCGAAGAAGGCCGGCGTGACGATGTACCTCACGGGCACCCGGCACTTCTTCCACTGAGCCGGTTCGTCCCCGTAACACGCCCGAGGGCCGTAACCCCACGCGATGCGCGTGCGGTTACGGCCCTCGGGTCTTGTCCGGCGGGGGTCAGCCGACGCGGACCACGACGCTGGAGCAGACCTTGTCCGCGAACGTCTGGTTCTTGTCGTCCCACAGCGGCCACAGCCAGCCGAGGTAGCAGGCGATGCTGTCCAGGAAGTGCGCGATGTTGCGGACGAAGGCCATGCCGAAGCCGAGCGGCCGGCCGTCGGCCTCGCGCAGCAGGCTGATGCCGAGGGCCTTCTTGCCGATGAACTGGCCCGTCGTGCCCTCCTTGTACAGCTTGAACAGGCCGAGGCCGATGCCGATGAGGACGCCGAGCACCGCGAGGCCGCTGCCCACGCCGCCGCCCACACCCGCGCCGATGCCGATGACCAGCCCGTACGGGATGCCGATGACGAGGCCGTCGATCACGACCGCGCCGACGCGCCGCCACCAGCCGGACAGCGGCGGGCGGGCACCGTAGCCGGGCTGCTGGCCGTAGTCGCCGCCGGGCACCGGCGGGGCCGCCGGGTAGCCGTAGCCCTGCTGCGGCACGCCCTGGGGGGCCTGCGGGTAGCCGTAGCCCGGCTGCTGCGGCTGACCGGGCTGCTGCCCGTAGGGGTTGTTCGGGTTCGGGTCGCCGAAGCTCATGGGCGTTCCTCCAACAGATGTACGGGGACGGTGCGGCCGCGCGGAGGAAGAGAAAACGTCAGCGGTCCAGACCCCCCGGTAACTGCTGCGGCACAGCGGCCTTCATCGTTATAAGCGGTTAGTACGTTTGTCCAGCCGCGGTTCAAGAAGTTGTCCAAGTGCAACCTTGCGTCCACGCCTGGTACCTGATTGGTCCGAGGGCGGGGTCATCCGGGAGTATGGGGACCATGACTGCCCAGATTCTCGATGGCAAGGCCACCGCAGCCGCGATCAAGTCCGATCTGACCGCCCGCGTGGCGGCCCTCAAGGCCCGGGGCGTCACGCCCGGCCTGGGAACCCTGCTGGTCGGGGACGACCCGGGCAGCAGGTGGTACGTGAACGGCAAGCACAAGGACTGCGCCCAGGTCGGCATCGGGTCCATCCAGCGCGAACTCCCGGACACCGCCACGCAGGAGGAGATCGAGGCCGTCGTCCGCGAGCTCAACGCCGACCCCGCCTGCACGGGCTACATCGTGCAGCTTCCCCTGCCCAAGGGGATCGACACCAACCGCGTCCTGGAACTGATGGATCCGGCCAAGGACGCCGACGGCCTCCACCCGATGAACCTCGGCCGCCTCGTGCTCAACGAGACCGGCCCGCTGCCGTGCACCCCGCAGGGCGTCGTCCAGCTCCTGCGCCACCACGGCGTCGAGATCAACGGCGCCCACGTCGTGGTCGTCGGACGCGGTGTCACCATCGGGCGGTCCATCCCGCTGCTGCTGACCCGTAAGTCGGAGAACGCCACGGTGACCCAGTGCCACACCGGCACCCGGGACCTGGCCGCCCACCTGAAGCAGGCCGACATCATCGTCGCCGCCGCGGGCGTGCCGCACATCATCAAGCCCGAGCACGTGAAGCCCGGCGCGGCCGTCCTGGACGTCGGCGTCAGCCGCGACGAGAACGGCAAGATCGTCGGCGACGTCCACCCCGGCGTGGCCGAGGTCGCCGCCTGGATCTCGCCGAACCCGGGCGGTGTCGGCCCGATGACCCGCGCCCAGCTGCTCGTCAACGTGGTCGAGGCCGCCGAGCGCGACGCGGCTGCCGTCTCCGCCGGCTGACCCCGTGGGTGCTGGTACGAGCCCGGACACCGGCTCCACCGAGGCGGCCCCCGACGCCGCCCCCGCCGCGACGCGGCGGTCCCGGCGGTTCTCGCTGACCCGGGACACCGCGCGGCCCGAGGGCGGCGGGCGGGCGGCCGGCGGGGACGCGCCGGCCCCGGCCCGGCAGTGGCCGCTGCTCGCGGTGCTCTGCACGGCCGGCGCCGGACTGCTGATCGTGGCGGCCGATCCGTTCGAGGAAGCCTTCCGCGTCGGGACGATACTGATCGGTGTCGCCCTGGTGCTGGGAGCGGTCCTGCGCGTGACCGTCCGGTCGGTGGGCATGCTCGCGGTGCGGTCCCGCTTCACCGATCTGGTGACGTACGGCCTGCTCGGCGTCCTCATCGTGCTGCTCGCGCTGGTCGCGCAGCCGGAGCCGTGGCTCGACATCCCGTTCCTGGAGGACGCGGTCCACTTCACGGTCCGCTGACCCGCGCTCCGAGAAGGAGCGGAAGAACCGGTGGCCGTCCCCTCCCCCGAGAAGGGACGGACACCGGAGTCGGGGGCAACCCCGGAGCGCGAAGCTCCCGAAGCGGCGGCTGAGCGGCCTTGCCCCGTCCTGCTTCCAGCCTTGTCGACGGCCCCCACCCGTTCAAGGGACGGCTTGCCCCTGTGGCACGGAAGTGACCATTCCGCCATGGTGTGATCGACAGGCAACGGGGGCCGGGCGGCCGTGGGGTTCCGGGTCGGATAGCCTGGCCGACGGATATCTCTTCACATCAAGATTCAGGGAGATGTCCCGCACCAGGGGCCAGGAGCCCGGACCGCCAGCTGTCTAACGGAGATCGCCATGACCCGCACTCCCGTGAATGTCACCGTGACCGGCGCAGCCGGCCAGATCGGCTACGCGCTGCTCTTCCGCATCGCCTCCGGCCACCTGCTCGGCCCGGACGTGCCGGTCAACCTGCGTCTCCTGGAGATCCCCCAGGGGCTGAAGGCCGCCGAGGGCACCGCCATGGAGCTCGACGACTGCGCCTTCCCGCTGCTGCGCGGCATCGAGATCACCGACGACGCGAACGTCGGCTTCGACGGTGCGAACGTCGCCCTCCTCGTCGGCGCTCGGCCCCGCACCAAGGGCATGGAGCGCGGCGACCTGCTCTCCGCCAACGGCGGCATCTTCAAGCCGCAGGGCAAGGCGATCAACGACAACGCCGCGGACGACATCAAGGTCCTCGTCGTCGGCAACCCGGCCAACACCAACGCGCTCATCGCGCAGGCCGCCGCCCCGGACGTCCCGGCCGAGCGCTTCACCGCGATGACCCGCCTGGACCACAACCGCGCGATCTCGCAGCTGGCCGCCAAGACCGGCGCCGCCGTCTCCGACATCAAGAAGCTGACGATCTGGGGCAACCACTCGGCCACCCAGTACCCGGACATCTTCCACGCCGAGGTCGCCGGCAAGAACGCCGCCGAGCTGGTCGACGACGAGGCGTGGCTGGCCGACTCCTTCATCCCGACCGTCGCCAAGCGCGGCGCCGCGATCATCGAGGCCCGTGGCGCGTCCTCCGCCGCCTCCGCCGCCAACGCCGCCATCGACCACGTGTACACCTGGGTCAACGGCACCGCCGAGGGCGACTGGACCTCCATGGGCATCCCGTCGGACGGCTCCTACGGCGTGCCCGAGGGCATCATCTCGTCCTTCCCGGTCACCACGAAGGACGGAAAGTACGAGATCGTCCAGGGCCTGGACATCAACGAGTTCTCCCGTGCGCGCATCGACGCCTCGGTCAAGGAGCTCACCGAGGAGCGCGACGCGGTCCGCGAGCTCGGCCTCATCTGATCCACACACACGACGCCCCCGGCAGCCGCGAAGCTGCCGGGGGCGTCGTGCGTGTCACGCGGTCAGAGTCCGGCCGCGATCTCCCGCACCGCGGCCATGGCCCGGCGCTGGAGCCCCGGCCCGAAAGTGATCCGGGTCGCCCCCAGCTCACCGAGGCGGCCCGGCCCCGGCCCGTCCGGGCGGGCCAGCGCGTTCAGCGGCAGCCCGGGCAGCGCACCGGCCAGCGGTCCGAACACCTCGGGCGGGGCCAGGATCGGATAGACGCAGTCCGCGCCCGCGGCCGCGTAGAGCCGCGCCCGGCGCAGGGTCTCCGCCGCCGGGTCCACCCCGTCCGGGACGCCCGTGACGTAGGTGTCGATCCGGGCGTTCACGAAGAGCGCGTCCCCGGCCGCCGCCCGCACCGCGGCCAGCCGCTCCGCCTGCGCTCCGGCGTCCAGCAGGATCCCGTCCACCGTGTCCTCCAGGTTGCAGCCGACCGCCCCGGTCGCGAGCAGCCGCTCCACCAGCTCGCCGGGCGCCAGCCCGTACCCGGCCTCGACATCGGCGGAGACCGGTACGGAGACGGCCCGGGCGATCCGCGCCACCGCCGCGAACATCTCGTCGGCGGGCGTCGAGCCGTCCTCGTAACCCAGGGACGCGGCGACCCCCGCGCTCGGCGTGGCGAGCGCGGGGAAGCCGGCCTCCGCGAAGGCACGGGCGCTCGCGGCGTCCCACGGGCCGGGGAGGACCAGCGGGTCGCCGGGGGCGCGGCCGTGGTGCAGGACCCGCAGGCCCGACGCGGTCACCGGGCCGCTCAGCCGTGGTCGCCGGGCGTGTAGTGGCCCGGCACCATGCGGGTGGACACGGCGAAGCGGTTCCAGGCGTTGATCGTGATGATCGCGGCGATGAGGTGGGCCAGCTCCTCCTCGCCGAAGTGCTTCGCGGCCCGTGCGTACACCTCGTCCGGCACGAAGCCGTCGGTCAGCACGGTCACCGCCTCGGTCAGCTCGATCGCGGCGATCTCCTTCGGCGTGTAGAAGTGCTGCGACTCCTCCCACGCGCTGAGCTGGATGATCCGCTCCAGCGACTCGCCCGCCGCGAGCGCGTCCTTGGTGTGCATGTCCAGGCAGAACGCGCAGTGGTTGATCTGCGAGGCGCGGATCTTCACCAGCTCGGCGGTCACCGGGTCGATGCCCCTGCGGGAGGCGGCGTCGAGGCGGGCCATCGCCTTGTAGACGTCGGGAGCGTGCTGCGCCCAGGCCAGACGCGGGGTGTGCTCGGGGCAGTAGCCGGAGGTGTCGTTGCTGTTCTCGTTCGTCGTCATGCCCTCAACGTTACGGGGAGAGTGGCGCACCGGTATGGTCCATTTGCATGACAGACGCCTGGGCCACTTTCGGTGCCGACCTCCACATTGACCCGACCGGATCAAGCGGTCTGCGGGCCGGCCTGATGGACGCCCTGCGCAAGGCCGTCCGCACCGGCCGGCTGGCCCCCGGCACCCGCCTGCCGTCCTCCCGCACCCTCGCCGCCGACCTCGGCATCGCCCGCAACACCGTCGCCGACGCCTACGCGGAGCTCGTCGCCGAGGGCTGGCTCACCGCCCGCCAGGGCTCCGGCACCCGGGTGGCCCGCCGCGCCGACCCCCGGCCCACGCCGGCGCCCGAGGCCCCGCGCGCCAGGCCGCCGCGCGGCGCACCCGCGTACAGCCTGAAACCGGGCACCCCCGACCTGGCCACCTTCCCGCGCGCCGAGTGGCTGAAGGCCGCCCGGCGCGCCCTGTCCACCGCGCCGAACGACGCCTTCGGCTACGGCGACCCGCGCGGCCGGATCGAGCTGCGCACCGTCCTCGCCGAATACCTGGCCCGGGCGCGCGGGGTGTACGCCGACCCGGACCGGATCATCGTCTGCTCCGGATTCGTGCACGGGCTGATGCTGCTCGGCAAGGTGCTGCGGCGGCGCCGGGTGCGGGAGGTGGCCGTGGAGTCCTACGGCCTCGGCATCCACACCCGGCTGCTCACCGATGCCGGGCTGCGCATCCCCTGCCTGCCGCTCGACGAGCACGGCACCCGGACCGGCGAGCTGCACACCCTGCGCCACGCGGGCGCGGTCCTGCTGACCCCGGCCCACCAGTTCCCCACCGGGGTCCCGCTCCACCCGGACCGCCGGGCGGCGGCCGTCGACTGGGCCCGGGCCACCGGCGGGCTGATCCTGGAGGACGACTACGACGGCGAGTTCCGGTACGACCGTCAGCCGGTCGGCGCCCTCCAGGGCCTGGACCCGGAACGCGTCGTCTACCTGGGCACCGCCAGCAAGTCCCTGGCCCCGGGCCTGCGGCTCGGCTGGATGGTGGTGCCGCGCGCCCTGGCCGCCGAGATCGCAGGGGCGAAGGGGGCGAGCGACTGGGCGCCGGGCGCGCTGGACCAGCTGACGCTCGCGGAGTTCATGGCCTCGGGGGCGTACGACCGGCACGTGCGGTCCATGCGGCTGCGCTACCGCAACCGCCGCGACCAGCTCGTCGCGGCCCTGGCCGAGCGCGCCCCGCAGATCCGGGTCAGCGGGATCGCCGCCGGGCTGCACGCCGTCCTCGAACTCCCGGAGGGCGGCGAGGCCGAGGCGATCCGGGCGGCGGTCTGGCAGGGCCTCGTCGTCGAGGGCCTGGCCTACTTCCGCCACCCGGACGCCGACCTCAAGCGCGAGGCGCTGGTCATCGGTTACGGCACCCCGACGGACAGCGCGTGGACGGGCGCGCTGGAGGCGCTGCTGCGGGTGCTGGGCTGAGGGGCGGGCACCGGGCCGCCTCCAGGGTCCGCGCCCGCCCCCGGGCTCAGCCCCGCAGGACCTCCCGCAGCTGCTCAAGGCCCCAGTCCAGGTCCTCCTTGCCGATCACCAGCGGCGGTGCGATCCGGATCGTGGAGCCGTGGGTGTCCTTCACCAGGACCCGACGCTCCATCAGCCGCTCGGAGATCTCCCGGCCCGTGCCCAGCTCCGGTTCGATGTCCACGCCCGCCCACAGCCCGCGTCCCCGGACGGCCTGCACGGTGCCCCCGCCCACCAGGAGACCCAGCTCGTGGTGGAGGTGGTCGCCCAGCTCGGCGGCGCGCTGCTGGTACTCGCCGGTGCTCAGCATGTCGATGACCTCCAGCGCCACCGCGCAGGCCAGCGGGTTGCCGCCGAACGTCGAGCCGTGCTCCCCGGGGCGGTAGACCCCGAGCACCGCCGAAGACGACACCACGGCCGACACCGGCACCACGCCGCCGCCGAGCGCCTTGCCCAGGAGGTACATGTCGGGGACGACGCCCTCGTGCTCGCAGGCGAAGGTCTTCCCGGTCCGGCCCAGGCCGGACTGGATCTCGTCGGCGATGAACAGCACGTTCCGCTCACGCGTCAGCTCCCGCACCCCGGCCAGATAGCCGGGCGGCGGCACCAGCACGCCCGCCTCGCCCTGGATCGGCTCGATCAGCACGGCCACGGTGTTCTCCGTCATGGCCTCGCGCATCGCGGTGAGGTCCCCGTACGGCACGATCTCGAAACCCGGGGTGTACGGGCCGAAGTCGGCGCGGGCCTCCGGGTCCGTGGAGAAGCTGATGACCGTGGTCGTGCGGCCGTGGAAGTTGTCGGCGGCGACGATGATCTTCGCCATGCCGTCCGGGACGCCCTTGACCCGGTAGCCCCACTTGCGGGCGGTCTTCACCGCCGTCTCGACGGCCTCCGCCCCCGTGTTCATCGGCAGCACCATCTCCATGCCGCACAGCTCCGCCAGGCGCGTACAGAAGTCCGCGAACCGGTCGTGGTGGAAGGCCCGGGAGGTGAGCGTCACCCGTTCGAGCTGGGCCCGCGCCGCGTCGATCAGCCGGCGGTTGCCGTGGCCGAAATTGAGCGCCGAGTATCCGGCGAGCATGTCGAGGTAGCGGCGGCCCTCCACATCGGTCATCCAGGCCCCGTCCGCCGTGGCGACGACGACGGGCAACGGGTGGTAGTTGTGCGCGCTGTGCGCCTCGGCGGAGGCGATGGCGTTTTCCGTGGTCGACACGGGATCTCCGATCGTCGTGCGGCGTGAGCCGGGGTTGGGCCCACTTTGTATCGTCGGTCGGTTCGTCCGCGAGGAAACCTTCGGTTCCCGGCGCGCCCGGAAATTCCGCGGCGCGGCCCCGTCGGGCGATTCCTTCACCGGCTGCCCGGGAAGGGCCGTACACCTGAGACAATGAGCCCATGGCCTCTGAACGTCCCCGCGTGCTCTCCGGAATCCAGCCCACCTCCGGCTCGTTCCACCTCGGCAACTACCTCGGCGCCGTCCGCCAGTGGGTGGCCCTGCAGGAGTCCCACGACGCCTTCTACATGGTCGTCGACCTGCACGCCATCACCGTCGCGCAGGACCCCGCGCAGCTGCGGGCCAACACCCGGTTCGCCGTGGCCCAGCTGCTCGCCGCCGGGCTCGACCCCGAGCGCTGCACGCTGTTCATCCAGAGCCATGTGCCCGAGCACGCCCAGCTGGGGTGGGTCATGAACTGCCTGGCCGGGTTCGGCGAGGCGTCCCGCATGACGCAGTTCAAGGACAAGTCCGCCCGGCACGGTGCCGACCGCACCACGGTCGGCCTCTTCACCTACCCGATGCTGATGGTCGCCGACATCCTGCTCTACCAGGCCGACCAGGTCCCGGTGGGCGAGGACCAGCGCCAGCACCTGGAGCTGACGCGTAATCTCGCCGAGCGGTTCAACAGCGCCTACGGCGAGACCTTCACCGTCCCGGACCCGTACATCCTCAAGGAGACGGCGAAGATCTACGACCTCCAGGACCCGTCCTCGAAGATGAGCAAGTCGACGGCGAACCCCAAGGGTCTGATCAACCTCCTGGACGAGCCGAAGACCACCGCCAAGAAGGTGAAGAGCGCCGTCACCGACACCGACACGGTGATCCGCTTCGACCGGGCCGAGAAGCCCGGCGTCAGCAACCTGCTCACCATCTACTCGACGCTCACCGGTGCCTCGGTGCCGGAGCTGGAGCAGAAGTACGAGGGCAAGGGCTACGGCGCGCTGAAGACGGACCTCGCCGACGTCATGGTCGACTTCGTCACACCGTTCCGCACGAAGACGCAGGAATATCTGGACGACCCGGAGACGCTGGACTCCATCCTGGCCGAGGGCGCCGAGAAGGCGCGGGCCGTGGCCGCCGAGACCCTGGCGCTCACCTACGACCGGATGGGCCTTCTGCCCGCCAAGCACTGAGTCCAAGGACCCTGGCGGCGGAGGGCTCGCAGGCGGCACACTTGCGGCGTGATGCTTGCGGCCGTCAGTGGCTGAAAACAGACCACCGAGGATTGAGGAGAACGACGTGGGGACCGTAACGCTCGGCGTTTCGATCGCGGTCCCGGAGCCCTACGGCAGCCTGCTCCAGGAGCGCCGCGCGAGCTTCGGGGACCCTGCCGCACACGGCATTCCCACCCACGTCACCCTCCTGCCGCCGACCGAGGCCCTGGCGGCCGACCTGCCCGCGATCGAGGCGCACCTCGCCTCGATCGCGACCGGCGGCCGCCCCTTCCCGATGCGGCTGTCCGGCACGGGCACCTTCCGCCCGCTGTCGCCGGTCGTCTTCGTCCAGGTGGTCGAGGGCGCCTCGGCCTGCGCCTGGCTCCAGAAGCGGGTACGGGACGCCTCCGGGCCCCTGGTGCGCGAGCTCCAGTTCCCGTACCACCCGCATGTGACCGTCGCCCACGACATCTCCGAAGCGGCGATGGACCGGGCGTACGAGGAGCTCGCCGACTACGAGGCGTCCTGGATCTGCGGCTCCTTCGCGCTGTACGAACAGGGCCGCCTGGACCGCGTCTGGCGCAAGATCAACGAGTTCCCGTTCGGCGCGGGCGGCACGGGCCCCGCAGTCCCCGCGCAGAGCGGCAGCACCCTGGACACCCCCTCGCTGCACCCGTAGAAGGGTCACACCGGCAGCCGCCGGAACAGCGGCCGGGGCACGTGGCGCAGCGCGGACATCACCGCGCGCAGCGCCCCCGGCACCCACACCGTCTCCTGGCGCCTCCGCAGCCCGGTCACGATCGCGTCCGCCACCGCACCCGGCGTCGTCACCAGCGGCGTGCGGGTGAACGGGACCGTCGCCAGCGGCCCTCCGGCCTCCCGCACCGCCGCCGCGTCCGGCACCACCAGCCCCGGGCGCACCACCATCACGTGCACCCCCGTGCCGTGCAGCGCGTCGCCGAGGCCCTGCGTGAAGACGTCCAGGCCGGCCTTGCTCGACCCGTAGATGAAGTCCGCCCGGCGGGCCCGCTCACCGGCCACCGAGGACAGCACCACCAGCGAGCCGTGCCCCTGCGCCTGGAGCGCGCCCGCGCACACCAGACCGGCGGAGACCGCGCCGGTGTAGTTCGTCTGCGCCACCCGGACCGCCGCGAGCGGTTCCTCCTCGTCGCGCCCCTGGTCGCCCGGGATGCCGAAGGCGAGGAGCACCATGTCGATGTCGCCCTCGGCGAAGACCTTCCCGAGGACCGTCTCGTGGGACTCGGTGTCCAGCGCGTCGAACGCCACGGTCTGTACGTACGCCCCCCGGTGGCGCAGGTCCTCCGCCGCGGCCTCCAGGGCGGGCGAGGGGCGGCCGGCCAGCCAGACCGTGCGGGTGCGGTGGGCGATCAGGCGGCGTGCGGTGGCGAGCCCGATCTCCGACGTGCCGCCGAGGACGAGCAGGGACTGCGGGGCACCGAAGGCATCCTTCACGGGAACGCTCCTTGCAGGGGAAGAGGGGATCTACAGCGACAGCCGGCGGGACAGGTCCGAGCGGAACGCCCCGTTCGGGTCCAGTTCGGCCCGCAGCGCCCGGAAGTCGGGCAGCCGCGGGTACATCGCGGCGAGCGCGCCGGGCCGCAGCCGGGCGTCCTCGGTCAGGGAGACGCGCCCGCCCGCCGCCGCCACCTCCTCGTCCAGCGCGTCGAGGAAGCGGGCGAGCCCCGGCAGACCGGCCGGCAGGTCGAGGGAGAGGTGCCAGCCGGGCGCCGGGAACGACAGCCAGCCGGGACCGCCCTCGCCGCACCGCCTGAGCACCGCCCGGAAGGACGGGCAGCGGCTGCGGGCGATGCGCCCGACGATCCGCCGCAGCGTCTCCTCCTGACCGTGCCCGACCAGGAACGCGTAGTGGATGCGGCCGCCGGTGGGCGAGACGCGGTTGCTGTGCGGCCGGGCGTCCAGGGCGCGGAAGAAGGCGCCGAGCGGCTGGAGTTCGCCGGTGCGGGACCGGGGGGCGGAGCGGTAGCCGAGCTCGTTGAGCGCCGTGGCGGACAGCCGGCCGAAGAGGCGGGGCAGCAGCGGCAGCACGGCGGGGCGGCGCGCCGGGCCGAGGGCGAGCGCGGTGCGCCGGGCGTACGCCGGGAGCGCACGCACCGGGACGTGGTCCGCGCGGACCAGGACGCCCCGGCCGGTGGCCCGGCCCCGGGCGGTGAGGTCGATCCTGGCGTACTCGTACGGGCGGTGGCCGCGCGCCATGCGGCCCAGCAGGTCGTCCAGGCCGGACGCCCGCTCGGTGTCGACCGACATCAGCGCCGTGGTGACGGGCCGGAACCGGAGGGTGGCCGAGAGGATGACCCCGGTCAGGCCGAGGCCGCCGGCGGTCGCGTCGAAGAGCGGGGTGCCGGGGCGCACCGTACGCACCTCGCCGTCGGCGGTGAGCAGCGTGAACTCCGTGACGTGGCGCGAGAAGGAGCCCGCCGCGCGGTGGTTGTCGCCATGTCCGTCCGAGCCGATCGCGCCGCCCACCGTGACATAGCGCCCGCCGGGGACCACCGGCGGGAACCAGCCGAGCGGCAGCATCACCTCGCGCAGCCGGTGCAGCGTCGTGCCCGCGTCGCAGACCACCAGGCCGGCCGCCGCGTCGATCGTCCGGACGCGGTCCAGCGCCGTCATGTCGAGGACCGAGCCCCCCGCGTTCTGCGCCGCGTCGCCGTGCGTCCGGCCCAGGCCCCTGGCGATCGAGCCGCGCGGCCCGCAGCCCAGCACGGTCGCCGCGGCCTCCTCGTAACTACGGGGGCGGAAACGCAGCGCGGTCGTCGGGGCGGTGCGGCCCCAGCCGGTCAGGGACACGGTGTCGACAGACATGAGGGTGACCGTATCGCCCGGGATAACACCTTTGAGGGATTTGTTACAACACTCACCGAAATGGGTGATTGAGAACCCGTCATTTCCTCCACCTCGCACCGGACTTCGGTTTTCGCGCGCCGGAGGGGTAGCAGTGGGCTATGGACTGGCTGAAAAAACTCCCCGTCATCGGGCCACTCGTCTCCCGGCTGATGGAGACGCACGCCTGGCGCAGCTACGAGACGCTGGTGCGGGTCCACTGGGCCCGGCTGGCCGCGGCCATCACGTTCATCAGCTTCCTCGCGCTCTTCCCGCTGATCGCGGTCGGCGCGGCGATCGGTGCCGCGCTGCTCACCGACAAGCAGCTGAACAAGATCCAGGACAAGCTCGCCGAGCAGGTGCCCGGCATCTCCGACCAGCTCGGCATCGACAACCTGGTCGCCCACGCGGGGACGATCGGTCTGGTGGCGGGTGCGCTGCTGCTCTTCACCGGTATCGGCTGGATCGGCTCGATGCGGGACTGTCTGCGTGCGGTCTGGGAGAGGGACGACCTGGACGAGGGCAATCCGGTCCTGCGCAAACTCAAGGACGCCGGAGTGCTGTTCGGACTGGGCGGCGCCGCCCTGGTGACCTTCGCGATCTCCTCGGTCGGTTCGGTGGCCGTCGGCCGGGTCGCCGACCTGCTCGGCATTCCCGAGAACGGGGCGGGCGGGGTGCTGCTGCGGATCGCCGCCCTGCTGGTGGGCGTGGCCGCCGACTTCCTGCTGCTGCTCTATCTGCTGACGATGCTGCCCGGCGTCGAACCGCCGCGCCGCCGGCTGGTGGTGGCCGCGCTGCTCGGCGCGGTCGGGTTCGAACTGCTCAAGCTGCTGCTCGGCAGCTATATGCGGGGCGTCGCGTCCAAGAGCATGTACGGCGCCTTCGGGGTGCCGATCGCCCTGCTGCTGTGGATCAACTTCACGGCGAAGCTGCTGCTGTTCTGCGCCGCCTGGACGGCGACGCCGGGCAAGGAGGACGAACCGGCGGCGGACGTGGAAGGGGGCTCCACGCTCGCCGCCCGGCGCGTCACGGGCGGGGGCGGCGACGCATCAGGTCCGGCAGCGGCCAGCGCCGGTTGACCAGGAACACCCCGCCGGCCAGCAGGACCAGCACCCCGCCGACGACGCCCAGCGCGATCCCGACCCCGCTGGAGCCGTCGGTGGCCGCTGCCGCCCGCGCGGCCTTGTCCGCTCCGTGGCCGCCCTTGTCCGTGGCCGCCGTGTCCGCCTCGGCGCCCTTGCCCGCCCCGGCGGTGTCCGCGCCGTCGCCGGTGACCGCGGACTTCGGCGGCACCAGCTCACCGACCGGGGTGACCTTGCCGGACGCGGCGAACCCCCAGTCCAGGAGCCGGGCCGCCTCCTTGTACACCGCGTGCGTCTCGTCGTCGTCCGGGTGCATGACGGTGACCAGGAGGACCTTGCCGCCCTGCTCGGCGACACCGGTGAAGGTGTTGCCGGCGTGCGTGGTGTAGCCGTTCTTGACGCCCGCGATGCCCTTGTACGCGGCGACGCCGTCGGCCCCGGTGAGCAGCCGGTTGGTGTTCTGGATGCCGAAGGTCTCGCGCTTCTTGCCCTTCTTCTTCTCACCGGGGAACTGCGCGTCGGCGGTCGAGCAGTACTCCCGGAAGTCCGCGTTCTGGAGCCCGTCGCGGGCGAAGAGCGAGAGGTCGTACGCGCTGGAGACCTGCTTGGGCGCGTCGTACCCGTCGGGCGACACCACGTGCGTGTCGAGCGCCTGGAGCTCCTCCGCGCGGTCCTGCATGGCCTGGACGGTCCTGGGCACCCCGCCGTACATCGAGGACAGCACGTGCACCGCGTCGTTCCCCGAGCGGAGGAAGACCCCGAGCCACAGGTCGTGCACCGTGTAGCTGTGGTCCTCCTTGATGCCGACGAGGCTGCTGCCCTCGCCCATGCCCGCGAGGTCCTCGTCCTTCACCGTGTACTCCCGCGTCTTCGGCAGGAGCGCCGGGTCGGCGAGGAGCGTGTCCGCGAAGAGCATCTTCAGCGTGGACGCCGGGGGGAGCCGCCAGTGCGCGTTGTGCGCGGCGAGGATCTCGCCGGTCTCCGCGTCCGAGACCATCCACGACCGGCCCGTCAGCTTCTTGGGCAGCACCGGAGCGCCGGGCCCGAGGCTGACCTGGGTGCCGGACCGCCCCAGCTGCGCGCCGCCGATCTGCGACATGGTCGCCGGAGGCTTGGGGGCGTCGTCGTCCCCGTCGGCCGCCGAGGCGGGCGTGACGACAAAAGCGGACAGCAGGGCGGCAGAGGTGACCGCCAACGCGGCCTTCTTGAGAGCTGGCACGGTCGAAAACGTACATGCAGTTGATGTGAATATATGTACTGGCGCGGTGACCCGCCGGGTGGACCGCCGGGACGGACCACCCCGCCCGAACCGCCCGGAGCGCGGCGGTGATACTGAATCCATGAAGCTCAGCCGCCCGGTCTCCTGGTTCCTGCTCGCCTTCGGGGCGTGGTCGTGGGTCATCTGGGTCACCTTCGTGAAGAATCTCTGGAAGGACGGCAGCGGCCTCGCCTTCGACGACGCCGGTGACCCGACCGCGTACTTCTGGGTGCATCTGCTGCTCGCCATCACGTCCTTTCTTCTGGGGACGGCCGTGGGCTGGATCGGGTTCCGGGGCGTCAGGGCCCTGCGCGCCGAGAAGGCTTGAAACCACTGGTCCCGGCCGGGGCCTGAATCAGGCGTTACCGGGACGAACAGGGCGAGGGAGCGGGCATGCGGATCGTGGGGGCCGTGCTGGCGGTGCTCGCCGTACTCGCCCTGCTCGTGGGCGTGCACCGCTATGTGTGGCGCCGGCTCGTCGGTGACACGACGAGCCAGGGCAGCCCGTGGCGCAGGGCCGGCACGATCGCCGCGTACGCGCTGCCGCTGCTCAGCGTCGGCGCCCTCGTCGCCGGGCCCGCGGGCGCGCCCTTCCCGGTCCAGCGGATGCTGGCCTGGCCCGGCTACCTCTGGCTCGCCGCGCTGCTCTACCTGACGCTCGCCCTGCTCGTCGGCGAGGCCGTACGGCCCCTGCTGCGCCGGTGGCTCGCGCGTCGGACGGCGGCCGTACCGGAACCCGCGCCCGTACGGGAACCGGCGCCCGTCCCCGTACCGGCACCCGCGCCGGAGGCCGAGCCCGCGCCGGAGGCCGCCGCGCCCGCGCTCCCCACCCCGTCGCGGCGGCTGTTCGTGGCGCGGGCGGTCGGGGGTGCCGCCGCCGTCGCCGGGCTCGGGACCGTGGGCTACGGGACGTACGGCGTGCTGCGCGGGCCCCGGGTGAAGCGGGTCACCGTGCCGCTCGCCCGGCTGCCGAGGTCCGCCCACGGTTTCCGCGTCGCGGTCGTCAGCGATATCCACCTGGGGCCGATCCTGGGCCGCGCCCATACGCAACGGATCGTGGACGCGGTCAACCGGACCCAGCCCGATCTCATCGCGGTCGTCGGCGATCTGGTCGACGGATCGGTCGCCGATCTCGGCCCGGCCGCCGAACCGCTCGCCGGCCTCCGTGCCCGGCACGGCGCGTTCTTTGTCACCGGCAATCACGAGTACTACTCCGGCGCCGCCCAATGGGTTGATCATGTAAGGGAATTGGGGCTGCACCCGCTGGAGAACGCCCGGGTGGAGACCGGCGGTTTCGATCTGGCCGGGGTCAATGACATCGCCGGTGAGAGCGAAGGGCAGGGACCGGATTTCGCCCGCGCGCTCGGTGACCGCGACCCCGCCCGCGCGGTCGTGCTCATGGCGCACCAGCCCGTGGTGATCGACGAGGCCGTCGAGCACGGCGTGGACCTGCAGTTGTCCGGGCACACCCACGGCGGCCAGTTGTGGCCGGGCAACTACATCGCGGAGCTGTCCAACCCGACCGTCGCCGGGCTCGAACGCTATGGCGACACCCAGCTCTACGTCACCCGGGGCGCCGGAGCCTGGGGTCCGCCCGTGCGGGTCGGCGCGCCGTCCGACATCACCGTTGTCGAGCTCGCCTCCCGGCAGGCGTAATCGCCCTCGTGCGCACGCGAAATGGCGAAACGGGTGACCGCTCGGGAACCCTCTGTATTCGATCTAAGCGCCAAGGTTTCGACTGACAAACAATTGGCTAAGAGCCTCTGATCTCCCCTTCCAGATGTGAAAATCGTGTGATTTGCTTGGCGCGAACGTGCGGTGATCTGCGTATCTGAGCGCGACACCGAGGTGGGGCAGTTAAGGGAGAGCACGTCAATGCGGTCGATCCGGCTACGGATTCTCGCGATTTTCGCGGTATTGGTCATCGCAGGCGTGGTCGCCTGGCAACTGCTCCCCTCGGACGAGGGGAACTCCGATCCGGTCGTCGTCGGGACGACCGACGCGGTGACCTCGCTCGACCCGGCCGGCGCCTACGACGCCGGTTCCTGGGCGATGTACAGCAACGTCTACCAGTCCCTGATGACGTTCAAGTCCGGGGGCATCGTCCCCGAGCCGGACGCGGCCGAGAGCTGCCAGTTCATCGGCGCCAAGCTGCAGACGTACCAGTGCAAGCTCCGTGACGACCTGACGTTCTCCAACGGCGACAAGCTCACCGCCGAGGACGTCAAGTACTCGTTCGACCGGATGCTGGAGATCAAGACGGACGTCGGTCCCTCGGTCCTCTTCCCCAGCCTGAAGAACGTGGTCACCGAGGGCCGGCTCATCACCTTCAACCTCTCCTCGCGTGACGCGACCTTCCCGCAGAAGATCGCCACGGGCGCCGGCTCCATCGTGGAGAAGGACGCCTACGCGGAGCACAAGCTGCGCAACGACGGCCAGGTGACGGGCTCCGGGCCGTACGTCCTGAAGTCCTACGACGCCGGCGTGAAGGCCGAACTGGTGCCGAACACGCGGTACAAGGGCGCGGTCACCAAGTCCGGCGGACCGGTCACCGTGCGGTACTACAAGGAGTCCGACGACCTCCTCTCGGCCTGGAAGTCCGGCCAGGTCGACGTCACGCACCGGCAGCTGCCGCCGTCCACGCTCGCCGCGCTGAACCCGGGCGACACCGCCCAGCGCGTCACCGAGGCGGACAGCGCCGAGATCCGCAACCTCGTCTTCAACGTCCGCTCGGGCACCCCCCTCGCCGACCGCAAGGTCCGCCAGGCCATCGCGTCGGTCATCGACCGCGGCCCGCTGGTGAGCAAGATCTACAAGGGCACCGTCGAACCGCTCTACTCGCTGATCCCGCAGGGCACCATCGGGCACAGCACCCCGTTCTTCGACGCCTACCCCTCGCCGGACACCAAGCGCGCGAAGGCGCTCATGGACGAGGCCGGCGTCCAGACGCCGCTCGCGGTCACCTTCGCCTACCGCGAGGGCGACCAGTACACCGACGAGACCAAGGAGATCCAGCGTCAGCTGAACGCCACCGGGCTCTTCAAGGTCACCACCAAGGCCGTCGAGTGGACCCGGTTCCAGAAGGGTTACGCGAACGGCGAGTACGACATGTACACCGTCGGCTGGCTCCCCGACTACCCGGACCCCGACACCTTCAGCCAGCCGCTCGTCGGCCGCGACAGCAGCCTCCACAACGGCTACACCAGCAAGAAGATGGACGCCCTGATCAGCGCCACGCTGCAGTACAGCGACCGCAGCCGGGCCGCCGGGGACTTCAAGGAGCTCCAGAAGCTGGTCGGTCAGGACGTGCCGCTGGTGCCGCTGTGGCAGAAGAAGGACTACGTCATCGCCAAGTCGGAGATCTCCGGCTCGCAGTACCTCTCCGACGGCACGGGCGTGTGGCGCCTGTGGGAGCTCGGCCGAATCTGATTCCGCATCAGTTCCGCGCGGGCGGCAAGGACTTCACCGGTCCGGCCGCCCGCGCCGTCGTTTCCGGCAGGAACTCCTCCAGCACCTCGTGCACCTGCCGCACCAGCGGCCGCACCACCCGGAACCGGGACAGGGCCAGGGCGCGGGCGGCGATCGGGACCGTACGCGTGACCAGGCGGCGGCTGCGGGCGGCGCCGTCCGTCCGGTCGTACACCCAGAACAGCACCAGGCCCATGTGCGCGAGCCACGTCAACCGCGGGAGCAGCGGCGTCAGTTCCGGGTCCGTCCGGGTCGCGGACCCGGTCAGGCAGCGCTCGTGGATGGCGATGACCGCCTCGCGCGCGGTGACCGACTCCGGCGAGAACGGGCTGAGCGGGCTCTCCGGGTCGGCCGCGTTCTTGAAGAACTGTGTGGCGAAGGGACGGTACGGCTCCGCCACGTCCAGCCAGGCAAGCAGCACTCCGCGCAGGCGCGCCGCGAGGTCCTTCTCGCTGTCCAGGACCGGCCGCACCGCCTCCGCGTGCTCGGCGGCCAGCCGGTCGTAGAAGCCCTGGACCAGGTGCTCCTTGGACGAGAAGTAGTAGTAGGCGTTTCCCACGGAGACGCCCGCCTCCTGGGCGATGGCCCGCATGGTCGTCCGGTCGTAGCCTCGCTCCTGGAAGAGCCGGAGGGCGGTTTCGAGGATCAGCGCACGGGTCTGCTCGCTCCGGGGGGCCTTGACGGCCTTCACGTCCTTCTCTTCCTTCACCACGGCCCCGAGGGTATCCGGGCCGCGCCCGCTATCCCGCCGCGGGCGTCGTCCCCGCCGGAGCCCCGGTCTCCCGCGCCGCGCCCCCGGCGGCTGGCGCCCCGAAGCGCCGCACGCCCGGCACGGCGGCGGTGCCCGCGCAGGCGGCACCGGCCAGCAGCCCGGCCGCTGCGAGCGGGGCCTCCGTGTTCCAGGCGGAGGCGGCGAGCGGGGCGAGGGCGTAGCCGAGGGGCATCGCGGCCAGCGAGAGCAGCCAGTCGTACGAGGTCACCCGGGCCAGCGCCTGCGGCGGCACCGCGGACTGGACGGCGGTTTCCCAGACCGGGTTGAGGAAGCCGAGACCCGCCATCGCGATCCCGTACGCGGTGAGCGAGACGGCCAACGGGGCGTGCGCGGCCAGCAGGCACAGCGGCAGCACGTACAGCGCTCCGGCGAGATTGGCGGCCAGGACCGCCCGGCGGGGCCGGATGCGGGCGGCCACCAGCGAGCCGGCCAGCAGGCCCACCGCCCCGGTCTGGAGGAGGACGACCCACGCCCCCTTGCCGCCCGGGCCGTGCAGGAAGAGGGCCGGGCCGAGCGTGGTCAGCACGGCCGCCGCCCCGTTCCAGACGGCGTGCGCGATCAGGCTCGTCCAGTACCAGTCACGGCTGCGGACCTCGGTCCAGCCGCCCTTGAGGTCGCCGAGCAGGGAGCTCCGGGGGATGGGGACGTGGCGGACCCGGATCACGTACAGCAGGGCGGCGCTCACCGCGAAGCTGGCGCCGTCCAGCACGAAGGCCCAGCCCGGTCCGGCGGTGAGGATCAGGGCCCCGGCGACGGCGGGCCCGCCGATCCGCGCGGTCCCGGAGGCCACTGCCATCAGGGAGTTGGCGCGCAGCAGCCCCGACTCGTCCACGGTGCCCCGGACCAGCGGGGACGAGGTCGGCATCGCGAAGGCCCCGGCCGCGCCGCCGACCGCCTCGGCGAGGGCGATCTGCCAGAGGGCCGGGGTGCCGGAGAGCAGTTCGGCACCGACGAAGAGCTGGGTCGCGCACCGCACGAGGTCGGTGGTCAGGGCCACCGTACGGGCGTTGAAGCGGTCGCCGACGACACCGCCCAGCGGGAGCAGCAGCAGCTTGGGCACCATCGCGCACCCCAGCACCAGGGCGAGGTCGCCGGTCGAGCCGGTGGCCAGATAGACGGCCAGGGTGAGTGCGGCGGGGATCGCGGAGTCGCCCAGCATCGAGAGCGAGCGCCCGATGAAGAGCAGCCGGAACGAACGGGTTCTTAAGGGATGCGCCGCGGGCGGCGCGGGAGTGGCCATGGGCGGCAATCTATTTCGGTACCGAAGTATCCGTCAACGAGAATTACGCTTCCGAAGGACCCTGCCCGCCGGAGGCGCCCGCGTAGGCTGAGCGCCATGGAGCAACGCGACTGGACCGACGGGCACGTGGAGCGGTGGAGACCCGTGCTTCCCGAGCTCGATCCGGACATCGAGGGTGCGGTGACCCGGATGAAGAAGCTCTCCGTCCACCTGCGCCGGGTGCGCGAGCAGTCCCTCATCGACTTCGACCTGGACCGGCAGGAGTTCGACACCCTGCACAAGCTGGCCGGACGCGGCGGCACGGCGGCCCCGTCCGAACTGGCCGCCGACCTCGACCTCGCCCCCGCGTCCGTCACCGGCCGGCTGGACGCGGTCGAGCGCCGCGGCTTCGTGCGCCGCACCCCGTCGACCACGGACCGGCGCCGCGTCGACGTGATGCTGACGGACGAGGGCCGGTCGACCTGGCTCGGCGCGATGGCCTTCCTCGGGCACGAGGAGGAACGGCTGCTGGGCGTCCTGGACGCGGACGAGCGGGCGCTGCTCAACGACATGCTGCGGCGCATCATGGTGGTCGCGGAGGACCGGGGCGGCGCGGCCTGGGACTGACTCAGTCCTTCGCCTGCCTTGCCAGCTCCTCCCGGATCCCCTCCGGCCCCAGCTCCAGCAGCCGGGCCACCGCCTCGTCCCACCCCTCCGCCGCCCGCTCCACCGCGTCCCGGAACCCCCGCCGCAACGGGCCCCCGGCCAGCAGCAGCGCGACGGCGGCGACGGGGCGCAGCAGCCACCGCCCGCGCACCGTGGCCACGGCCTCGACCACCCAGCGCCCGTCCTCCGCGCGCCGGGGCCGCAGTTGCAGCCGCGCCTCACCCAGCAGGTGCTTCAGCCGCACCGACACCGGGGCGCGCGCGGCGGGCGGCGCGCCGGGCGGCAGTGCCGCCGCGTCCCACCACGCGGCGAGATCGGCCCGCGCCCTGCCCGACCCGCGCCGCAGCACACCCGAGCCCTCCGGCCCCCACATCCGGCCCCGCCCCTCGATGAGGCGGGGCCGGTCGGGCGTGGTCAGCCGCAGGGTCACCCTGGCGTCGAGGTCCGGGGCGCGCAGCTGCTGCTCCAGCTCGACCGCGGAGGTGCGCCGCCACTCCCGTATCCGTACCGCCATCCGCTCACCGTCTTCCGCCCGGCCGATCTCGTACAGCGCCCCGGGCCTCAGGTGACGCCCCTTCAGCAGCCGTAGATCCTCCACGGGTTGGCCGTCCGGCGCGCGGACGGTCGCGCCCTCGGCCCGGGTCGATTCGGCCATGTCCCAGACGACCGGGGCGAGTTCGGCGACGAGGGAGCGGTCCACGGCCAGGACGGTGACGGAGTGCCGCAGGACGGCCATCGGGCGCTGCCCTCAGACGCTCATCGAGCGGGCGGCGTTGACCTGGGACATCACCATCGGGAAGGTCTCCGGCTGCATGGCCGGGATCATCGTGGAGTGGTGGCGGCCCCCGCTGGTCACCGTCACCTGGACGAAGCCGGTCGTCTGCTTCTGCTTCATCAGCAGGAAGAGTAGGCCGATCAGGCAGGCCAGGGCGAAGATGATCGCCAGCACGATCGCCACCGGCGGGATCTTCTCCTCGGTGCGCGACATGTCCGTCGCCGTCCACACCGCACCCCTGAGGGGCATCGTCCCGGACGGCGTGACGATGGAATCGCTCATCACCGTGATGTCCCCGATGGACAGCACCGGCGCCCCGCCGCCCGCCGGGGCCGCGCCCGGATACCCGTACCCCGGGGCCGGCTGCGACGGATACCCGTAGCCCGGCGGCTGCGGGGGCGGCCCGGAGAGCGGCTGCGGGTAGCCGTAGACCGGACTGCCGCCCGACGGATAGCCGTAGCCCTGGGCGTTCGGGACGCCGGGAGGAGTCCCGGGCTGCTGCGGCCCCCACTTGGATGAGTCGTCCGCGTACGGATTCGGATCGCTCAACGTTCCCCGCTCTCGCTCTCCCCGCGCACCCCCCTGGCGGCGGTGGGTGAACCGGCCACCGGTTCCGCACGACCGTACCGCTCGGGCCGCCGTGACGCAGCAAGAGGCCCGGACCCCCGAGGGGGACCGGGCCTCTTCACACGCTCGGGGGATCAGAAGCGACGCGTGATCAGCGCGCGCTTGACCTCCTGGATCGCCTTGGTGACCTCGATGCCGCGCGGGCAGGCGTCCGTGCAGTTGAAGGTCGTGCGGCAACGCCACACACCGTCACGGTCGTTGAGGATCTCCAGGCGCTGCTCGCCGCCCTCGTCACGCGAGTCGAAGATGAAGCGGTGCGCGTTGACGATGGCCGCCGGGCCGAAGTACTGGCCGTCGTTCCAGAACACCGGGCACGAGGACGTGCACGCGGCGCACAGGATGCACTTGGTGGTGTCGTCGAAGCGCTCGCGGTCCTCGGGGGACTGCAGACGCTCGCGGGTCGGCTCGTTCCCCTTGGTGATGAGGAAGGGCATGACGTCGCGGTAGGCCTGGAAGAACGGGTCCATGTCGACCACGAGGTCCTTGAGGACCGTGAGGCCCTTGATGGCCTCGATCGTGATCGGCTTCTCCGGGCTCAGGTCCTTGATCAGCGTCTTGCAGGCGAGCCTGTTCTTGCCGTTGATCCGCATGGCGTCCGAACCGCAGATGCCGTGCGCGCAGGACCGGCGGAACGTGAGCGTCCCGTCCTGGTCCCACTTGATCTTGTGAAGGGCGTCGAGCACACGCTCCTTCGGGTCGATCTCGATCTGGAAGTCCTGCCACTGGGCCTCGTCGGAGACCTCCGGGTTGAACCGCCGGATGCGGAACGTGGCCGTGATGTACGGCGAGTCGGCGAAGCCGGCCTCCGGCTCGGGAGCCTTGTCGGCCTTGTCCAGGGTGGGTGTAGCCATCAGTACTTACGCTCCATCGGCTGGTAGCGGGTCGTGACGACCGGCTTGTAGTCCAGCCGGATCGACTCGGTGCCGTCCTCGGCGACCTCGCGGTACGCCATGGTGTGGCGCATGAAGTTGACGTCGTCGCGGTTGGGGTAGTCCTCGCGGTAGTGACCGCCGCGGGACTCCTTGCGCGCCAGCGCCGACGTCGCCATGACCTCGGCCAGGTCGAGCAGGTTGCCCAGCTCGATGGCCTCCAGCAGGTCCGTGTTGAACCGCTTGCCCTTGTCCTGGACGGACACGTCCAGGTAGCGCTTGCGCAGCTCCGCGATCTTGTCGACCGCGGTCTTGATCGTCTGCTCGGTGCGGAACACCATCACGTTGGCGTCCATGCATTCCTGGAGCTCCTGGCGGATCGCCGCGACCCGCTCGGTGCCCGCGGAGTTGCGCAGCCGCTCGACCTGGTCGACCACCAGCTGCGCCGGGTTCTCCGGAAGCTCGACGAAGTCGTTCTTCGCGGCGTACTCGGCGGCGGCGATGCCCGCGCGGCGTCCGAAGACGTTGATGTCGAGCAGCGAGTTGGTGCCGAGCCGGTTGGCTCCGTGCACCGACACGCAGGCGACCTCGCCGGCGGCGTACAGGCCCGGGACGACGGTGGTGTTGTCGGCCAGCACCTCGCCCTCGACGTTGGTCGGGATGCCGCCCATGGCGTAGTGCGCGGTCGGCTGGATCGGGATCGGGTCCGTGTAGGGCTCGATGCCGAGGTACGTACGCGCGAACTCGGTGATGTCCGGGAGCTTGGCGTCCAGCTGCTCCGGCGGGAGGTGCGTCAGGTCGAGGTAGACGTGGTCGCCCTCGGGACCGCAGCCGCGGCCCTCCCGGATCTCCGTGTAGATGGAGCGCGAGACGACGTCGCGCGAGGCGAGGTCCTTCATGACGGGCGCGTACTTCTCCATGAAGCGCTCGCCGTCCTTGTTGCGGAGGATGCCGCCCTCACCGCGGGCGCCCTCCGTCAGCAGGATGCCCATCCGCCAGATGCCGGTCGGGTGGAACTGGAAGAACTCCATGTCCTCCAGCGGCAGACCCCGGCGGTAGCAGGCGGCCTGGCCGTCACCGGTCAGGGTGTGCGCGTTCGACGTCACCTTGAAGAACTTGCCGGTGCCGCCGGAGGCGTAGATGACCGACTTCGCCCGGAAGACGTGGATCTCGCCGGTGGCCAGCTCGTAGGCGACGACGCCGGCGGACTTCTTGACGCCGTCCTCCTCGACCACCAGCTGGTCCAGGACGTAGAACTCGTTGAAGAACTCCACGCCCTCCTTGACGCAGTTCTGGTACAGCGTCTGGAGGATCATGTGGCCGGTGCGGTCGCCCGAGTAGCAGGCACGGCGGACCGGGGCCTCGCCGTGGTTGCGGGAGTGACCGCCGAAGCGACGCTGGTCGATCTTGCCCTGGGGGGTACGGCCGAACGGCAGGCCCATCTTCTCCAGGTCGAGAACGGCGTCGATGGCCTCCTTCGCCAGGATCTCGGCGGCGTCCTGGTCGACCAGGTAGTCACCGCCCTTGATCGTGTCGAAGGTGTGCCACTCCCAGTTGTCCTCCTCCACGTTGGCCAGCGCGGCGGCCATGCCGCCCTGCGCGGCGCCCGTGTGGGAGCGGGTGGGGTAGAGCTTGGTCAGCACGGCGGTGCGGCTGCGCTTGGTCGACTCGATGGCCGCGCGCATGCCGGCGCCGCCGGCGCCGACGATGACGGTGTCGTACGTGTGGATCTGCATGGTTTACCTCTGGTCCTTCGGGCCCGGCGCCTAGCGGATGTTCGGGTCGAAGGTGAAGATCACCAGCGTGCCCAGCAGGACGGTGAACACCGTGGCGGTGTACAGCAGCATCTTCAGCCAGAAGCGGGTGTTGTCCCGTTCGGCGTAGTCGTTGATGACCGTACGCAGACCGTTGGCGCCGTGCAGCATGGCGAGCCACAGCATCGCCAGGTCCCAGACCTGCCAGAACGGCGAGGCCCAGCGGCCCGCCACGAAGGCGAAGCCGATCTTGGACACGCCGCCGTCCAGCACCAGCTGGATCAGCAGGTGACCGATGACCAGGACGACCAGCACGATGCCCGACAGGCGCATGAAGAGCCAGGCGTACATCTCGAAGTTGGTGCGCGAGCCCTTGGGGGTCTTGCCGGTCCGCTTGCGCGGCGGCTCGATGACTGGGGCCGGGTTGTCGACGTCGTAAAGAGACACGCCTTCGACGGCGCCGATCGCGGAAGTCTCGGTGGACATGGGCCTCAGCTCCCGAAGAGTTCGCGTACGGCGTGGCCGAGCACGGGGTACAGGGCACCCAGCATCAGCACGATCCAGATGCCCAGCACGGCCCAGAGCATCTGCTTCTGAACGCGCGGGCCCTTGGCCCAGAAGTCCACGGCGACGATGCGCAGACCGTTCAGCGCGTGGAAGAGAATCGCGGCCACCAGGCCGTATTCGAGCAGCGCGACGATCGGCGTCTTGTACGTGGACACGACGTCGTCGTAGGCCTCGGGGGAGACGCGGACGAGGGCGGTGTCCAGGACATGCACGAACAGGAAGAAGAAAATGAGGACACCGGTGACTCGATGAGCCACCCAGGACCACATGCCTTCCCGGCCGCGGTACAGCGTTCCAGCCGGCACGGAAGAACCCTCCGGGAGCGGGGATTGGGGTCGGCCGGCTTGACTGTCGGTCTGACCCGGCCGGGTACGGTCCACCGGCCCCGGCCATCGTAGCGACGGATTGTCGGTTCGCTCGCGCGGGGCCCTCCGGTGTGATCAAAGTGGCAACGAAACAGGCACGGACGGGCTATGGACAGCCCTCCGCGACGCTGCTCGGCCCCTCCGTGCCGGGGAATCCGGGCCGCCCGGCCCGCACCCAACCCGTTATCGACTCGATACCAAGGCGGCCAGGCGCCCCCGGGCGAGTCGGCGCATCTCGTCCGCCGCGACCGCCCGCTCCCGGTCCTCCTCGTGTCCCAGCCGGGCCCGGATGCCTGCCAGCACCTGGTCCGGGTGCTCGGCGGGCGGGTAGCCGTCCAGGCAGATCACGAAGGCGTGGCCGAACCTGCGTTCGTACTCGGCGTGGGCGGCGGCCAGCGCGAGGTGGGCGGAGCGCGGCGCGTCCGGCCGCAGCCCCGGGGACTCCTCGGCCGCCAGTGCCTCGGCGTGATCGGCGGGGGAGAGGTCGTAGGCCGCCTCGTCGGCCGCGGCGAGCAGCGCCTCGGCGTCGGGGTAGGGGCGGTGCCCGGCGAGGCGGCGCGCCCAGGCCGCGCTGCCGAAGCACTCGAGCAGGGCCGCCTCGGCCTCGGGGGCGGGCGCTCCGTTGAACCGGGGCAGGTCCCAGGCGTGCGCGGACCGGCCGGGGGCGCCGCCGCGGTTCTGCACGGGGACGGCGGTGTGCCGGGCGGGCCGGCGCGGCTGCTCGGGAAGGCCGGCGTGGGACTCGCTGGACCTGGACAGCGTGTGCTCCCGAATGGAGAGACGAAGGGGGACTCGGATACGAAGGGGGCACAACGCTAGCGAGAGGTGGATAAGGGTGGGCGAAGGATGCGCGAATTTCACCCGGACGGGAGAGTTTCGCGATGCCTGACGAGCGGATGTGTGAGGAGAATGCCCGGTTACCTCCCTACATCTGCCTCCTTTTCTCGCGGTTCTGCTCCCTTTCCTCCGATCCGACCCCGGCTCTGCCCGACCTGCCTCTGACTCTCCCCCCACCTTTCCCCGAACCGGAGGTTTCTGACTGATGGCATCCTCACGCGGCGCCTTCCTGGCCGTGACGGCGGCGGCCGCGGCGAGCGCGGTGCTCGTCGGCTGCGGCGGCTCCGGAACCGAACACGGCAACGGCCCCGAGACGTCCCGTGCGGCGTCGTCCCCTTCCCCCACCCCGTCACCGACCCGGAGCTACCCGCTCTCCAAGGCGCCCCGCACCATCCCCGCCGTACGCGAGCACACCGCCGCCCACGGCCCCGGCTGGAGGCCCGGGAAGGACAGCGGGGTGGTCATCGCGAAGGGCAGCGGCAAGCTCGCCGACGAGGGCAAGCTGCTGGCCGGTGAGCTGAAGATCGACTACCGGGGCGAGGCGGCCGCCCGCGCCGGTGACGTCGAGCTGGCCCTCACCCCGAAGGCGTCCGGCGGGCCGGAGTCGTACACCCTGCGCACCGCCGACGGGCGGGTGCGAATCAGCGGGCCCGGCGAGGCGGGCGTCTTCTACGGCACCCGCACCCTCAAGCAGTCCGTGCGCGCCGACGGCTCGATGCCCGAGGGCGAGGTGCGCGACCGGCCGGACAAACCGCAGCGCGGCCTCAACCTCGACATCGCCCGCAAGCACTACACCGCGTCCTGGGTCGAGGACCGGATGCGCGAGATGGCGGACCTCAAGCTCAACCAGCTCGGCCTGCACTTCTCGGACGACCAGGCGTTCCGCATCGAGTCCGACACGCACCCGGAGGTCGTCTCGCCGGACCACCTGACCAAGAAGCAGGTCCGGCACATCGTCGCCCTGGCCGGGCGGCTGCACATCCAGGTCGTCCCGGAGATCGACTCGCCGGGCCACCTCGGCGCGGTGCTGCGCGCCCACCCCGACCTCCAGCTGCACAACGTCTCGGGCGTCGCCTCGACCGGGTCGCTGGACATCTCGAAGCCGGGCGCGGCCAAGCTGATCGACGAGTTGCTGGGCGAGTACGCGGAGCTGTTCGGCGGCGCGTACTGGCACCTGGGCGGCGACGAGTACCGGGCGCTGATGGCGAGCAACCCGGCCGCCTCCTACCCGCAGCTCCAGCGCGCGGCCGTCGCGAAGTACGGCTCCGGGGCCGGTATCTCCGACCTCGCCACCGGCTGGCTCAACGACCGGGCGGAGGTGGTCCGCAAGCGCGGCATGCGGCCGAAGGCGTGGAACGACGGCCAGTTCCGCGACAGCAAGGTGCGTGCCGACAAGGACATCGAGGTCGAGTACTGGACGGGCAAGGAGTACGGGGCCCGCTCGCCGGAGGAGTATCTGCGCGAGGGCCGCAAGGTCCTCAACCTGAACGACGAGTTCATGTACTACGTGCTCGGCCAGCCCAACGCCTTCGTCTACCCGACCGGCAAGCGGATCTACGAGCAGTGGACCCCGCTCGTGCTGCGCGGCACCACCCCGGTCCCGGCACGCTACTCGGACCAGATCCTCGGCGGCCGGTTCGCGGTCTGGGGCGACTTCCCGAACGCCCAGACCGCCGAGCAGGTCGCCGCGGGCATCCGGATGCCGCTGCGGGCGACGGCCCAGAAGCTGTGGGTCCCGGGCGAACCGAAGCTCAGCTACGCGAAGTTCCAGGCGCTGGCGAAGGAGATCGACGCGGGCTGAGCCCTCGGAAACGCTTCTGATCATGGACAACGCGGTTCCCGGGGCATACGGTCCGGTGGCCGCGCCGTCCGGGGAGGGACGCGCGTGCTTCTCGCGTCGACGTCCGAATCCCGGGGGGTTCCGTTTCCATGCTCTGTTCTCTCTGCGGTACGAGACCGGCCGGTGCGGCCGGTGCGCCGTGTGCCGTGTGCGCCGTTGCGGCCGGCGACGGCCGGGGCCGCGCCCGGTCCGGCAGCACCGGCGCGACACCGGCCGCCCGGCCCCGGCTGGACCAGCTGCGCTCACCGGTGGGCCTGGCCAGGGCGGTGTGCGTACTGCTCGGCGCGGCGGCCGTCGCGGACGTGCTGTCGATCGCCGCCGGTGTCCACTCCCGCGGGCTGATCGCGGACGGGCTGGACGGGGGGTTCCTGGCGGTCGACGAGGAGGCGTGGACGCGCGCCGACAGGTTGTACGGGTTCGCCGGGTCCCTTCAGGTGCTCACCTTCCTCGCGGCGGGGGTGGTCTTCCTGGTGTGGATGCGCCGGGTCCGGCTCAACGCCGAGGTGTTCGACCCGTCCGCCCATCCGATGAAGCCCGGCTGGGCGATCGGCGGCTGGTTCGTGCCCGTCGGCAACCTGTGGCTGCCGTACCGGGTGACCAGCGGCATCTGGACCGCGAGCGCCCCGGTCGAGACCCCCGGCGGCCGGTTCGCCGCCCCGCGCGTGCTGCTGAACGCCTGGTGGGCGGTGTTCGTCGCCGACCTGCTCGTGAGCCGGGCTTCCGGGCGCCTCTACGCCGACGCGGAGACCGGCGACGAGATCATCCGCGGGCTCGACCTCGGCGCGGTCACCGATGGGCTGGACGTCGTCGCGGCGGTCCTGGCCATCCTGGTCGTCCGCAGGCTGACCACGATGCAGTCCCGGCGCGCGGAGCTCGGCGCGTTCCCGGCGGCCCCGCGCCCGCCCCGGGCGCACTGAGGCGGGGCGAGGGGCGCGCCGGGGGCGGTGCGCGGTCGGGAATCGGCCATCGACAGTGACGCTTTTCGGCCATTCGGCGCTGAATGCGATAACAGGAAGCGCTGCGCCCCCCTGTGTCCCGGCACGGGGCGCCCAGGGAGGGCCGACAGGAGACGCCGATGAGCCTGCTCGACCTGATCGCCGCCGCCGACGAACGCGGGCTCGCCGCCGCGGCGGTCGCCTGCCTCGAACGCTGTCTGCCCCAGCCCGCCCCGGGCACCGGCCCCGATCCGCTGCGCCCGCTCTGGGCCGCCTGCGCCGAGCCCCGCCTCTGGCCCGCCCGCCTCGCCGAGGCCCGCACCGCCCTGGACACCCTCGCGCACCCCGGCGAACCGGCCGCGCGTGTCCGGGACCTCCTCGCCGCCGCCCCCGGCGACCGGGCCGGCGAGGAGCTGCGCGACTGGGCGGACGCCTGCTCGGTGCTGGCCCTGGAGGTCCACCTCGGCCAGGACATGACCGCCCCCGCGACCCCGGACCCGGTGGCCCGCTGCCGGGCGGGCGACCCCTCGGGCGCGGGCCCGCTGCTGGCCGGCGAGGCGGCCCGCCAGACCGCGATCCTGGAGATGCTGGCCGCCCTGGACGAGGACGCCCCGGCGACAGCCGGCCTGCGGCAGATCCGCGACGTCTCCACGGAGGGCGGACGGATACTCCGCGCGGCGGCGGCCCGGCGGGGGCGGGTGCGGTCCTGAGCCCCCGCCCGGCGACGGGAATGGGCAGACGGGCCCTGGGGCGTGTTTCGAAAGTCCCGCCTGTCCGGCGACGCCTGGCACTTCCCCAAGCTCTCAACTCCGTTCGAGCAGGGGAGGCCCCATCGCTCGCCGCGTTGTCGGGATCACCCCGATGCAACCAGTATCGGGGCGACCCTCCGCCTTGCGATCGCACGCACCGGACGCCGCCGGACCCGCCCTGCGGGCGGACGGCGCTACTCCCGAAACACGCCCTAGCGCCAGGCGTACGTCGCGTCGGTGAGCGGGGGCAGCAGCATGTCGGACCCGGCGGGCCCGGCCGGCTTCAGGAGCACCGGACCGGCCGCCGGATAGAGGTGCAGCCCGGCGGCCTCCGCGAGGGGCACCCAGACCACCCGGGCCACGTCCTCGGCGTCCAGCTCGGCTGCCGGGAAGGCGGCGCGCGCCTCGTGGGGCACGGTCACCAGATGGATGAGGTGGAGCCGGCGGAATGTGCCGGGGCGGCCGGGCCGGGTCGTCACCTGGTCCTGCACCCCGAGCAGCCGGGGCGGCTCGGGCAGCGCCGCGACATCGAGCCCCAGCTCCTCCCACAACTCCCGGGCCAGCCCCGCGGGCACCTGCTCGTCCGCGTGGAGCAGCCCGCCGGGCAGCGAGTACTGCGGCCCGGCGGCTCGCTCCCGCCGGATGAGACAGAGCTCGCCGCCTTCGACGAGGACCGCACACACGCGGACCGGGACGGCGGGAACGCCTTCGGTGGTCGTCACGGAGTCATCCTCGTACGTGAACCGCCGCCGCGTGGCGGGAAGAACGAGGACGACCGGGGCCGCCACCCCCCACAGGAGAGGCCCCGGTCGTCTTCCGCGGGGCCGCAGGACGACCCCGTACTCATCTCTGCGCCATGGGTGCGTTTTCTGTCACACCGGGGGCAGGCGATGGAAGGTTGCGGGTTGTACAAGTCATGGACGCGGTGCACGCCAAGGACGTAGCGTGCTGAGTCGCGCAGGGTGGCGCGGCAGTGATGACCAGCTGCGATTCGGACAGCAGGGCAGGGTTGAGGTAGTGCTGGGGGACGACGCGGGGCTTACTGCCGCGGTGCTCGCGGCACAGCGCGGGGACGAGGACGCCTTCCGTGCTGTGTACCGCGCTGTGCAGCCGCGGCTGCTTGGCTACATAAGGACGCTGGTGGGGGAGCCGGACGCCGAGGACGTGGCGTCCGAGTCGTGGCTTCAGATAGCCCGTGACCTCGACCGTTTCAGCGGGGACGCCGACCGCTTCCGGGGCTGGGCCGCGCGCATAGCCCGCAACCGGGCGCTGGACCACCTCCGGATGCGCGGCAGGCGCCCCGCCATCGGCGGCGACGAGACGGAGCTCTCCGACAAGCCGGCCGGCTCCGACACGGCCGACGAGGCGATCGAGTCCCTGGCGACCGGGCGCACCATGTCGCTCATCGCCCAGCTGCCGCAGGACCAGGCGGAGGCGGTGGTGCTCCGCGTGGTGGTCGGCCTCGACGCGAAGAGCGCCGCGCAGACGCTGGGCAAGCGGCCCGGCGCGGTCCGCACCGCCGCTCACCGCGGGCTGAAGCGGCTCGCCGAACTGCTCGGGGCGGACGCGGCGGGGGCCGCGGCCGAGCGCCCGGACGGCGGGGACGGCAGGACCGGCCCCGCCGCGGTGGACGGCGACCGGCGGTACGGGGGAGAGCCGGAGGGCCCCGAGGCGTCCACGGCGGTCTTCCGGAAGAATGCGGGGGACGCGCCGGGACGGACCGGGAAGCTCGGTGCCGTACCCGTACAACGCCCCCCACGCACCGGCCTGGTGGCTCCCGCCGGTGTGACGCATTCGCGTCAGTGGACGCAGAAGGACATGTGATGGCCGACGAGCAGTACGCATGGCTTGACAAGGAAGCGGCGGAGAAGTTGCTCCGCGGCGAACCGGTCGACCCTGCCGAAGGCCGTCCCCGCCAGGACGCCGAACGCCTGGCCGCCGCCCTCGACGCCGTCGCCCGCACCGCCCGCCCCGCCACCGCAGAACTCCCCGGCGAGGCCGCCGCGCTCGCCGCCTTCCGGGCCGCCCCGCGCAGCCCCCGTACCGCCGGGGCCGCGACCGCCCACGGCGACGACGCCGGTACGGCGGTGCTCCCCCCGGTCCACATAGGCCGGGCGGCCGGTGCGCGCGCCGACCGCCCGTTCCGCTGGAGCCGGCCCCTGCGCTTCGGACTCGTCGCCTCGCTGGCCTGCTGTGCCATAGGAGGGGTGGCCGTGGCCGCCGGGTCCGGGATGCTGCCCGGCCCCTTCGGCCGGCACGCCCCCTCACCGGCGACCTCGGTCTCGGCCGCCGAGTCCCCCGAGGAACTGGGCACCGACGTCCTCCCCGACGAGGAGACCTCCGCGCCCCCGCCGTCCGGCACCCCCACCCCGGGCGCCCCGTCCCCCGGTGACCGCCCCGACGCCGACGAGGAGGACACCGCGCGCCCCGGCGGCGGCGCGTCCCACGACGCCCGGAGCGGCGGGCAGGACGGGACCGGCGCCGACCGGACGGGCGGCAGCCGCACCGGCGGCACGGACAACGGCGACGACGACTCCGACGGAGACGAGGACGGGGACCCCGGCAACGGGGACGACCGCTCGGGCGACGCCCCCAACGGCTCCTGGTACGCCAAGACCCTCCAGGCGTGCCGCGACTACCGCGACGGCACGCTCGACGAGGACCGCCGCACCCGTCTCGAAGCCCTGGCCAAGGGCGCCCGCAACCTCGACCGCTTCTGCGACCGGCTGCTCGCCGCGGAGGACGGCAAGCACGGCGCCGGCGCGGGCGACGCCGAGCAGGGCGGCGACGCCTCCGCGCCGCTCCCCGCGATCCGGTTCACCGAGTCGCCCGGTCCCTCGACGGCGGCCGTCGCGCCGGGCCCGGAGCCGACGGATTCGGCCACGGAGGACCCCCGGCCGACCGCCTCAGCGGCGGCTCGCTGACCTTTGCTACCGGCCGGTGTGACGTTTTTCGGCCTGCGGACGCTGTACGGAATGAGCCGACTGGTCATCGGCAGCGCCCGGAGCCGGGGTTCCCCCCGTACCTGCGGCTCGGCGCACATGGCGCGGGCGGGACACGTTCCCCCGGTCCCGCCCGCGCCCCTCACCCCTTCTCCGCCTCACTTGTAGACGACGACCTTGTCGCCGGTGCGGACGGCGGCGAACAGGGCCGCGATCTTCCCCTCGTCCCGGACGTTCACGCACCCGTGCGAGGCCCCGTTGTAGCCGCGGGCCGCGAAGTCCGACGAGTAGTGCACCGCCTGGCCGCCGCTGAAGAACATCGCGTAGGGCATGGCCGTGTGGTAGATCGAGGACACGTGGTGGCGCGACTTCCAGTACACGGAGAACGTGCCCTCGCGGGTCGGGGTGTACTGCGAGCCGAACCGCACGTCCATGGACGAGACGACCTTGCCGTCGATCATCCAGGACAGCGTGCGGCTGTTCTTGCTGATGCAGAGCACCCGCCCCGTCAGACACCGCTTGTCCGGCTTGGCGACCGGGCGGGTGGTCGGCGGGTTCAGCTCGGCGGCCGTCGGCTCGTGCGTCATGCCGAGCAGCTTCTGCCAGGTGAGGGTGTCGGTCTTCCCGGTCGGCGCCAGACCGCGCTTCCCCTGGAAGGACCGCACGGCGGCCACGGTGACGGTCCCGTAGTAACCCGTGGGGGTGCGGCCGAAATGCCCGATCTGCCGCAGCCGTGCCTGGAGTTCGCGTACCCGCTTGCCTTCGGACCCGCTCGCCATCAGCACCGTGCCCTGCGGGTCGGCGGCCGGCGTGGTGCGGGTCGCGCTCGGCTTCGGCGATGCCTTGACCGGCTCCTGCGGCTTCGGCTTCGCGCTCGCCGACGGGCTCGCCGAGCCGCCCGGCTTCGCGTCGTCGGTGGGGGAGCCGCTGTCCGCCGGTGCGGAGGGCGCGGCCGAAGCACCGGCCGCGGGCTGCTCCTTGCACCCGGCGGTCACCCCGGCCATCGCCACCACGGCCACTACCGCGGCCCCTCGGAGCGCGTAACCGCGCCCGGTTCTGCCCGTGCGTATCATCCCAGCCCCCTGCATCCTCGGCCCCGGCGTCTCCGGCCCGCGCACTCGCGTATCTCATGGGACGGGTTCCCACCCCGGCCGGTTGCCGAATCCTGCAAGGCTCCTACCGTCGTGGGTCTGTGACGGAGAACGCACCCTTCCGCGCCCTTCCCCCCGGAATTCCCGCTTCCACACCGTCGCGGCCGCGTGCGAGACTCCGTCCCATGCTGGGTGTCACCGACCTACCGACCTATCTCGCCGGCCTCGTGCTGATCGTTCTGCTGCCGGGACCGAATTCGTTGTACGTGCTGTCCGTCGCCGCCCGGCGCGGGGTGCGGACCGGGTATGTGGCGGCGGCCGGGGTGTGGACCGGGGACACCGTGCTGATGACGCTGTCCGCGCTGGGTGCCTCGTCGCTGCTGCAGACGACGCCCGTACTGTTCGCGATCGTCAAGTACGCGGGCGCCGGCTATCTGACCTGGATGGCCATCGGAATGCTGCGGGCCGCCCTGTCGATGTGGCGCGAGCGGCACCGGCGGGTCGCCGAGATCACGGACGAGCAGCGGGCCGAGGCACAGGCTCCGGGGGCCATGGAGCGGCCCTACCGGCGGGCGCTGGTGGTCAGCCTGTTCAACCCGAAGGCGATCCTCTTCCTGATCTCGTTCTTCGTGCAGTTCGTGGACCCCGGATACGCGTACCCGGCCCTGTCGTTCCTGGTCCTGGGCACGCTGCTCCAGCTCGCCAGCTTCCTGTACCTGTCGGCGCTGATCTTCGGCGGCACCCGGCTGTCCGCCGCCTTCCGCAGGCGCCGTCGGCTCTCGGCCGGGGCCACCTCGGCGGCCGGGGTGCTGTTCCTCGGCTTCGCCGCGAAGCTGTCGCTCAGCAGCGTCTGACGGCGCGGCCGCAGGCGCCCTCACTCCGCCCGCAGGTACGCCGACGTCGACACGCGGCCCAGCAGCCGCAGCCGCGATCCACCGTCCGCCAGATGCTTGTCCAGGGCCTCCTGGACGCCCGGCCACGCCGCGTCGCCGTAGTCGTCCAGCACCACGACGCCGCCGGGGGCCACGATCTCCTCGACCCATTCCAGGTCGGCGGCCACCCCCGCCATGGAGTGGTCGCCATCCACCACGACCACCCCGTACTCCCGGTCGCCCGCCTCCGCCCGCACCTCCGGGGCGCTGGAGAAGCCCTGGACGATCCGGGGGTGGTGCGTCGTGCCGCCCCCGGTCAGCGCCAGGTTGGCCCGCACCACGTCCTCGCGCACGGGGGTGCCCGTGGGGTCGGCGCCCTGCGAGGTGCCCGGCTGGAGCTGCGAACCGGCCAGCGGGTCGACGATCGTCAGCTCCGGCTCCACCCCCGCCCGGTGCGTCATCCGGGTCAGCGCGGCGGCGAACAGCCCGTACAGCGTGCCGATCTCCAGGATGCGGCCGTTCGGCGGGGCCAGCAGCGGTACGGTCGACAGCTTGCCGCACACATTGGACGTCGAGCCCGCCAGCCGTCCGACGCCCAGCGCCTCCAGGGCGACCACCGTGCGGTAGGCGGACACCACGCCGCGCCGTGCCGCCTTCCCGTTCCCGGTCAGCGCCCCCACCTCGCGGACCAGCCGGTCCACCTCGTGGGCCGGGGGCATGCGGTGGGCGCCGCGCCCGGTCCCGTCGAGCAGCAGCTCCACGGCGTACCGGCTTCGCCGCTCCTCCTCGTACTCCCTGCGCAGGGTGGCGAGTTCGCCGCGCAGCGGTCCGGCGGCGCGCTCCACGCGCTGCTGGATGCGGCGGTCGACCAGGGCGGCGGCGGGGCGCAGGGCGCGCCGGGTCAGGCGGTTGTTCAGAAGGGAGACCATGGCTGGGAACGTACGCGCGAGCGCCGGGCCGCCCCACCACGCGGAGATGAAGTCTCGGTGTCGTCGCGGGTGTCCGGGGCTACGCCGCCGCCCGGCGCCGCCGCCCCGTCACCCCCACCGCCACCAGCCCCAGCAGCGCCCCCGCCCCCGCGAGGCCCCCCGCCTTCAGCCCCGGCGGCCGGTACGAGCAGTCGAGCACCGGCCGGTCGCCGCCCACCGGGGCCGCGACCAGCCCGAGGTACGAGCCGGCCGGGCGGCCCCCGCAGCTCCACCCGGCGGTCCGGGGCGCGGCGAGAACGGCCCATCCCCGCGTCCCGGTGGGAAGTTCGGCGCGTACGCCGCTCCCGGTGACCGTCACCCGCGTCGCCCCCGTCCGCTTCAGCCCGGCCACCGCGTCCGCCAGCCGGGCCCGGTCCAGGCAGCCCACGGCCTCGTGCGGGACGGTCCCCGGCCGGGCCACCCGCAACGACACGGCGAGCGCCCCGCCCCCGTCGCCCAGCTTCCGCAGCTCTGCCCGCCGCCCCGGCAACTCACCCCGGAAGTCGGCCTCCTCGGACGCCCCCAGCCGCGCGCGGCCGAACAGGTCCGGCGCCCACAGGTACACCTCGCTGCCCGCCGGGCAGGCCGCCCGCAGGGTGTACGTGCCGGGCCGCACCGCGTAGTCGTACGCCCCCGCGTCCGGCGCGTCGGTTCCGTCCGTCGCGCGGAGGGTGGTCGAAGGCACCGCGTAGACGGACGCACCGAGCAGCTTCTCCTGGTTGCGGAACGGTGAACGCCCGTACCGCACCGGCCCGTTCACGTCCCGTACCGTCACCAGCGGCGGCACCTCCGCCCGTGTCACCGTGACCGGGCGGGCGTCCGGGCGGTTCCAGCCCTGGTGCGGGTCGCGCGGCATGTGCACCCGGGCGCCCACGGAGAACACCGCGTCCGTCACCGGGCCGTTTAGATCGTGCAGCGCGCGGCCGTTGGACGTCCACCCGGCGCCCAGGGCGAGGAAGGTGCGGGTCAGCACGTCCGGGGTGTGGCTGCTGTAGTACGCCCCGCCCTGGCCGCCGGTCAGCAGCGGATCGTTCGCCGTGCTCTGCTCCAGACCGGGGTCGGTCCGGTAGCGCGGCCAGCCGTCCGCCCCGGCCACCGCCGCAGCCTGAAGGCGCTGCCGCTCGCCCCAGGGCGCGTAGTCGTCCAGCCGCCCCAGCCGCTGCCGGTCGGCGTACGCGGTCGTCGCGGCGGCCTGCCCGGCCTGCGCCCCGATCAGGAGGAGCGCCGCCAGCACGGCGTACCGGCCGCGCCGGGCCAGCACCAGGGCGCCCGCCACGGCCACCAGTCCCGCCGCGAACAGCGGGTACGTCCAGGCGGTGACCAGGGCGCTGGACGCGGCCCCGGCGGCGATCAGCGCGAGCACTCCGGCGCCCCCGAGCAGCGCCCGCCGGTCCGGCCAGGCGGAGGCGACGGACAGCCAGGCGGCGATCACCAGGAGCCCGGACAGCACGAACGTCTGGCGGTACGGGCTGCCGTTGGGCGTCGCGAAGGCGTGCCACAGCAGATGCGTCGGCCCCCACTGCAACGACAGCGCGACCCCCGCCACGAGCCCCGCCCACACCAGGCGTTCGGTGCGCGGGACGGCCCGGTGGAAGGCCAGGGCGCCCGCCAGCAGCAGGGCGCCGGTGCCCAGGAAGAGCGCCGGGCTGAAGAAGCCGTACGTGGCCGGGAGCAACCGGGCCGCGACATCGGGCCAGGCCGCCGGGGCGAACGTGCGCGTCCAGCCCGGATAGGCGTGCCGCGTCCCGAGGAACACCGGCACCAGGACGGGCGCGGCGAGCCCGACGCCGAGCGCGACGGTCCGCACCGCGCGGCCCAGCCCCCGTACCCGCTCCCGGCGCGTCCCGTCCTCCAGCACCAGCCGCACCACCAGCACCAGGGCCGCGCCGAGCGTCGCCATGTACGCGGTGTAGAAGTTCGACACCCAGGCCAGCGTCACGAGCAGCGTGCCCAGGACCGGCCGGCGGCCCGTGCGCGCCCACTCGGCGGCCAGGCACAGCAGCGGGAACGCGATCAGCCCGTCCAGCCACATCGGGTTGTAGACGGCCTCGATCACCGACCACCCGCACAGCGCGTACGAGGCCCCGAGCGCGGCTGCCGCCCACTCCTTGCCCCGCCCCCGCCGCAACGCCGTCAGCAGCCAGGTCATCGCGGCCGCCGCCGCCCCGGTCTTCACCAGCGTGACCGCGTACACCGCCAGGTCGATGCGGTCCCGGGGGAAGACCCCGACGAGCAGGGCGAACGGGCTGCTCAGATACGTACCGAAGTCGGGCAGGAAGCCCGTGCCGAAGCCGGACTGCCAGTTCAGCAGCAGTCCGCCGTCGGCACGGCCGTGCAGCAGGTCCCAGAGCCGGGCGTGGAACGGGACGAACTGGTTGCCCAGGTCGTTGACGCTGCGGGTGTGCGGGCCGAAGGGGTAGCTGCGGGCCACCGCGTCCCCGGCGCAGACGGCCAGGGCTGCGAGCACGGCGGCCAGCGCGGCGGCCCGGCCGCGCGGCGACCGGATTATCGGGAGTTTCCTCATGGCTCAGCCGGCCGCTGCCCGCTTCAGCGTCCGGGCCCGGCGCGCGATGCGGCGGACCGTCGCGTTGCGCGGGATGAACGTGAGCTGCGCGGGGATCGCCCCGGGCAGCCCGAGCGCGGTCAGCCGCCGCCGCTTGAAGTACCGCCGCACGCTGTCCCGGTGGCCGCTCAGATAGCGCTCGGCGGCGGGGCGCAGGGGCGCCTGGAGCTGCGGCTGCATCGCGTAGCCGACCGCGCCGACCAGCCCGGCGGCCCCGCGCGCGACCTCCTCGGGCGAGGGCATCGACCAGCCGGTCACCGCTGCCGGGTCGGCAAGGTCGGGGAGCAGCGCGTCCACGATCGTCACGGGGATGCGGTTGCTGTTCTGGTACGGGCTGAGCTGTTGCAGCAGCGGGCCCGTGCCCAGGCGGGCGACCGGCAGCCCGTAGAACGAGGCGGCGGTCAGCAGCGCGGTGGAGAAGCAGCCGACGACGAGGGCGGGGCGCATCGACTCGAACAGCGTCTCGGCCAGGACCGGGCTGTCCGCCACGGTGAGCGTGGCGCCGAGCCGCACCGCCTCCTCCTCCAGCGCGCGCGTCCAGTGGGCGGGCGCGCTGGGGTGCGGTTTGAAGACGACGCGGGTGTGGCCGAGGGCGACCGCGCCGCGCACCATCTCCGCGTGCAGGTCCTCCTCCTGGCGGGGCGTCAGGATCCCGAGGGTGGACAGGTACTGACCGAGAACGAGGACGGGGCCCGGAGCCTCGGGGGCGGCGACCGGATCGGCCAGCTCGCCCAGCACCTTGAGGAACGCGTCCGTCGGGACGACCTCCGGCTCCACCCCGAACTCCGTGAGCAGCAGGGGCTTCAGTCCCGGCACCAGGTCCAGGTGGAGCAGCCGGCGGATGCGGGTGCCGATCAGCTGGTCGAGCCGGCTGCGGGTCGGTCCGTAGCTCATCAGCCCGTCCGCGTACACGTGCAGCGGGCTGTCGCCGAAGACCGTCGCCAGCGCCTGCGCGGGGTTGGCCTGGATGGACTCGCAGGCCAGCTCGACCGGCCCGTCGCCGAGGTCCCAGGCCGCGCGCACGGCCCGCTCCCACAGCGGGGCGTCCTGCTCCCGGGGCGCCCAGCCGGCCGGGTGGAACGGGCTGATGAAGTCGTTCCAGGACCGCACCGCGTCGAACTCGGCGGCCAGCGCCTCGAATCCGGGCCGTTGGTGGAGCGGGGTGCCGAGCTCCGGGGCGGGCGAGGTGTCGCTCACGACCAGGACGCGCCGGTGCTCGGAGCGCGGCCCGAACATGCCGGAGCGCAGGGCCGCGACGAGCGTGGCCGCGGCGTACTGCGTGCACGCCGAGAAGATCTGAGTGGTGGACCGGCTGCCGGGCATCAGGCCGCGACCTCCCGCGACACGGACCGGCGGCGCACCCGGCGCAGCCGGTCCGCACGGCGCTCACCCAGCGAATTCAGCGTTTCCGCGAGAATGTCCTGGGGCATGCGCCGCAGCGAAGCCGCGCTCATCGAGCGCAATTTCCTGGCCACTGCTGGTTCGAACCTTTCGATGGATTCCAAATGGTGCGCCATGACCGCGCAGTACGTACGCACGGCCTTCGGCATCAGCCGGTCCGCATCCGGGTCCAGGGCCGTTTCCTCCAGCACCTGGTCGAAGGCGCGGATGAAGTCCAGCTGGCGCACATCGCCGATCTGGGTCAGCGAGGAGGCGACCCCGCGCCGGTAGAAGATCCCGGGCAGCCCGACCGCCGCGAAGGACTCCGCCTCCCGGTGCAGCCGCCAGATCCACGGCCGGTCCTCCGCCGTGCGCAGCCCGTCCCGGAACCGCAGCAGCCCCGAATCCGCGAGCCGGCGGTGGTAGGCCCCGGCCCAGGCGTACGCGTAGTCCACCGGCGTCGACCGGTCGGCCGGCAGGATCACCTCGCGCGGGCTGACCACGGTGTTCCGCAGCCCGAACGGGACGCGGTGGACCGTGCGCACCCGGTCGGTGAACTGCACATGGTCCGTACGGACGAAATCGCAGCCCAGGGCCGTGATCGCGGCCAGCAGCCGCTCGTAGTGCCCGGGCACCGCCCAGTCGTCGCCGTCCAGGAACGTGAGGTATTCGCCGCGCGCCGCGTCGATCCCCGTGTTGCGCGCGGTGGCCAGGCCCCCGTTCCGCTCGTGCGGGACCAGGACGGCACCCGGGAGTTCGCGCTCGGCGCGCCGGAGGATGTCCAGGGTCCCGTCGGACGAACAGTCGTCGACGAGGATGAATTCGACCCCCTCGCGGGCATTGGCCCGCAGACTTCTCAGGGTGTCGGGGGCGTAGGCCCGAACGTTGTAGAACGGCACGATGACGGAGAGCTTGACCACGCGGACCACGCTAGGCGCCGGTCCGGCATTTACTTTGGACCCGACGGGTACACCAGGTGAACGAAGAATGTCGGGACAATGAACCAGCCCGATTCCCCGCTCCCGGAAGCCCTTTCCGTCAGCTGATTCTCCGGGTGTCGGCGGGCTGTTAACCCGCTGTTGCCGTCACGTTGGGCCGCGAATCCGAATGCCTTCCTAAATTCGGAGACGTGCCACGACGTACCGAAAAGACGACCGCCCTCAGGGCAGCCGTGATCGCCGACTCCGACACCCGGTGGAAATGGGGCGCGCTCACCGCGCACCGCCTCACCGCCCCCGTGTCCGGGGCACCCGCGCAGCGGGTCGAGATCAGCGGACTGCTGCTGCGCGGCCGGGCGACCCCCACCCCCCGCCAGCTCGCCGAGGTCGGCGACGTGGGGATCCCCGCCGACCGGGTGCGCGAGGTCACCGCCGTCGAATTCCTGCACGCGGTACGGGACGAGGGATACGACGTCGTCGTCCTCGCCCTCGTCGGCGGCGCCGTCCAGGCCATGCTGCACGGCATCGCGGCGCTCCGGCTGCCCACCAGGCCCGTCCTCGTCACCGGCTACGTCGGCGTCGTCTACGAGAAGCTCACCGACGGGCTCCTGCTGCGCCACGGCGCCGACGTCGTCCTCGCCAACTCCCGTCACGACGCGGAGCGTTTCCGCGCGGTGTACGAGGGAGTGGGCGCCGACGCCTCGGCCGTCACCGAGGCCGCCCTCCCGTTCCTCGGCGGCGAGCCCTACCGCCCGGAACCCGGCCGCGACACCCTGGTGTTCGCCGCCCAACCCTCCGTACCGGAGAACCGCGCCGACCGGACGTACCTGCTGAGGCGCCTCGTCGAGCACGCCCGGCTGCACCCCGGCCGCGAGGTGCTGCTGAAGCTGCGCTCCAAGCCCGGCGAGCACACCACGCACATCGAGGAGCACCCCTACCAGCGGCTCGCCGAGCGCCTGCCCGGTGGCCTCCCGCCCAACTTCCGCCTGGTGTACGGGCACATGGGCGAGGTCCTGGACCGCACCGACCTCCTCGTCACCGTCTCCTCCACGGCCGCCCTGGAGTCCCTGCACCGCCGCATCCCCACCGCCGTCCTCACCGACCTCGGGGTGCGCGAAGCCCTCGGCAACCACCACTTCACCGGGTCCGGACTGCTCACCTCGTTCGACCACCTGGACGGCGGCGGCCACCCGGAACCCGACCCGGACTGGCTGGCCGGCCAGGGCGTCGCCGCCGACGGCAGCTACCCCGCCGCGTACGACACCGCAAGGGCCCGGGTCACCGCACTGCTGGCCCGGGGCCGGCTGCCCGGCCCGGCGCCCTACTACACGCCCGCCACCGCCCCCGGCTACCTCCCCGGCATCCTCGCCCGCCACCACCTGGCCCCCGACGGCCGCCCGCTGCCCGGTGCCGCCGCGCCCCGCGAGGCCGGCCGGGTCCGGACGGTGGTGCGCGAGGCGGTCCGGGACGCGGCCCGGGGCGCGTACCGGCACGGCGTCCAGCGCGTCGCCCCGGTCGTCCGGCGGATGGGGGACCTGTGACCACGCGAGCCGTGACCACGCGAGCCGCGCACACCACCGACACCACACCCACCGGAGCACCGATGAACCGACCCACCGTGCTCGCCGTCATCCCCGCACGCGGCGGCTCCAAGGGCGTACCCGCCAAGAACCTCGCCCGGGTCGGCGGCGTCCCGCTCGTCGCCCGCGCCGTCAACGCCTGCCTGGCCTCCGGCGAGGTCACCGACGTCGTCGTGACGACCGACGCGCCCGCCGTCGCCGAAGCGGCCCGCGCGGCGGCCGAAGCCCTCGGCGAGAGCGCCCGGCTGCACTGCGTCCAGCGCCCCGAGGAGATCGCCGGCGACACCGCGACCAGCGAGGCCGCCGTGCTGCACGCCCTCGACGCCTACGAGGCGCTGCGGGGCCGCACCGCCGACGTCGTCCTCCTCGTCCAGTGCACCAGCCCCTTCGTCACCCGCGAGGACATCGACGGGGTGGCCGCCGCCGTCGCCCGCGAGGGCGCCGACACCGCCGTCACCGTCGCCCCCTTCCACGGCTTCCTGTGGCGCGACGGCACCGCGGTCGAGGACCACAACTACGGCGTCAACCACGACAAGCGGGTCCGCCCGCGCCGCCAGGACCGCCCCGAGGACCTGCTGGAGACGGGCGCCGCCTACGCCATGGACGCCGCCGGGTTCCGCACCCACCGCCACCGCTTCTTCGGCCACACCGCGCTGGTCCGCACCGACCCCGCGCGCGTCCTGGAGATCGACGACCCGCACGACCTGGCCCGCGCCCGCGCCCTCGCCCCGCTCCTGGACCCGGCACCGCTGCCCACCCTGGACGACATCGACGCCGTGGTCCTCGACTTCGACGGCACCCAGACCGACGACCGGGTCCTGGTGGACTCCGACGGCCGCGAGACCGTCGCCGTGCACCGGGGCGACGGACTCGGCATCGCCGCCCTCCGCAAGGCGGGCGTACCGCTGCTGATCCTGTCCACCGAACAGAACCCCGTCGTCGCCGCCCGCGCCCACAAGCTGCGCGTGCCCGTCCTGCACGGCGTCGACCGCAAGGACCTCGCGCTCAAGCAGTGGTGCGACGAGCAGTCCCTCGCGCCCGAACGCGTCATGTACGTCGGCAACGACGTCAACGACCTCCCCTGCTTCGCGCTCGCCGGCTGGCCCGTGGCCGTCGCGAGCGCCCACGACTCGGTGCGCGCAGCGGCGCGCGCCGTGACGACCACCCCGGGCGGCTCCGGCGCCATCCGCGAGATCGCGGCCTGGCTCCTGGGCCCCACCCTCACCACAGCCCCCACCTCAGTCCCCACCGAGTAAGGAACACCCTCATGAGCACCTCCCGCCTGCGCACCCTCGGCAACCGCACCGCCGGACCCGGCAACCCCGTCTACATCACCGGCGAGATCGGCATCAACCACAACGGCGACCTCGACAACGCCCTCGCGCTGATCGACGTGGCCGCCGAGGCCGGCTGCGACGCCGTCAAGTTCCAGAAGCGCACCCCGGAGATCTGCACCCCGCGCGACCAGTGGGACATCGAGCGCGACACCCCCTGGGGCCGCATGACGTACATCGACTACCGCCACCGCGTCGAGTTCGGCGAGGACGAGTACCGGGCCATCTCCGAGCACTGCGCCGAGCGCGGCATCGACTGGTTCGCCTCGCCGTGGGACACCGAGGCCGTCGCCTTCCTGGAGAAGTTCGACGTCCCCGCCCACAAGGTGGCCTCCGCCTCGCTCACCGACGACGAGCTGCTGCGCACCCTGCGCGCCACCGGCCGCACGGTGATCCTCTCCACCGGCATGTCGACCCCGCGCCAGATCCGGCACGCCGTCGAGGTGCTGGGCTCCGACAACATCCTGCTCTGCCACGCCACCTCCACGTACCCGGCGAAGGCCGAGGAGCTGAACCTGCGGGTCATCCACACCCTCCAGCAGGAGTACCCCAACGTCCCGATCGGCTACAGCGGCCACGAGACGGGCCTCCAGACCACCCTCGCCGCCGTCGCCCTCGGCGCCGCGTTCGTGGAGCGCCACATCACCCTGGACCGCGCCATGTGGGGCTCCGACCAGGCCGCCTCGGTCGAGCCGCAGGGCCTGTCCCGCCTCGTCCGCGACATCCGCACCATCGAGGCGAGCCTCGGCGACGGCGTCAAGAAGGTGTACGAGTCCGAGCTCGGCCCGATGAAGAAGCTCCGCCGGGTCCCGGGCGTCGTGGCGGAGAGCGACGCGGCGGCCCCGGCCGCCGAGCCGGTCGCGGTCTGACGGGCCGGCCGGTGAACCTCGCCTTCGTCGAGAGCCCGGTCCAGCTCCTGAACGTCCTGGAGTGGGCCGTCACCGAGGGGGGCGGCGGGCGCGTCCTCACGGACGTCACCGTCGTCGTCCTCCCCCCGGTCGACCCGATGTCGCGCGGTCAGCTGCGCCGGATGGCGGAGCTGGCCCGCGACGAGGGCATGACCGTGCGCTGGCAGGAGGCGCGCGGCGACTCGGGCACCCCCCTGAAGTCGCTGCGCGCCCTGACCCGGCTCGTCCGCAACGCCGACCACATCGTCATCGGCGACCCGTTCTCGCGTTACGTGCAGCTGCTGCTCACGCTGGTCCGCCCCCGCCGCCTCACCGTGGTCGACGACGGCACCGCCACCATGGAGTTCGTCGCCCAGCTCACCCGGGGCGAGCGCCTGGTGCGCTGGCACCGGCGCGGCGGCCTCGGCCCGCGCGAGCTGGCCCTCGCCCCGGTGACGTCCACCGCACGGCGCAGGTTCACCCCGTCGGCGGCGCGCGAGGTCGAGCTGTTCACCGCCATGCCCGTGATCCCGCCGCCGGGCGTCACCCTCATCCCGAACACCTTCTCCTGGACCCGGTCCCGCTTCGGCCCGCCGTCGCTCACCAAGGGCGCGGACCTGGTCGGCACCTCGCTGGTCGAGACGGGCGTGGTGGACCGGGCCCGCTATCTGGAGGCGGTCGCCGCCCTCGCCCGTACGCACGGCGCCACCCGCTACTTCGCGCACCGCCGCGAGTCCACCGAGAAGCTGCACGCCCTGGAGGCGGTCACCGGCCTGGAGATCGTCCGTCCCGACCTCCCCCTGGAGCTCATCGCCCGCCGGGGCCCGATCGGCCGCACGGTGCTGAGCTTCCCGTCCACCGTGGTGCACACCCTGCCCCTCGCGCTGGCCGGCACGGAGGTGAAGGTCGCGGTCTGCGACATCGCCCCGGAATGGCTCCACGAAACGGCCTCCCCGCGCGCCCAGGGTTTCCTGAGCGGCGTCACGGAGACGGCCCGGGACGTCCACCGCCTGGCACCGTGGCGGGTCACGGCGGTGACGGGGGAGGCGTGAGGGCCCGGCCCGGCGCGGGCGGACCCTGACGCGGGTCCGCCGTCGACCCCGGGTGCCGCGGGGCCCGGATCAGGGGCGCTTCAGGGGTGCACCCGATAGCCGACCGCCATGCCGGGAATCGATCATCGACCCATGCAGACAAGGGAATTGACGCGGCTTCAGCAGGGCGGCATCACCAGGACCGCTCTCCTCGCGGGGCCGGCCCTGATGGCCGGATACGGGGTGGTGCGGCTCATCGGGCGGGCAGTCGGTGACTACGGGCCAGGGGTGTGGTGGTCGACGGCGCACCTGCTGTTCCTGGCCGGAGTGCTCGCTTTCGTTCCGGTGTTCCTGAGCCTGCGGCTGCCGTCCGGGGTGCGCGGCGCCGGACGGGCCGGGGTCCGGGTGGCCGCCGGGATCGGGCTGCTGGGGTCGGCGGCGGTGGCGGTGCAGGCGGTGATCGACCTCGTGGTCGGGTTCCTCGCCGCGGACAAGCAGGCGATGAGCGACCTGTTCGAAAGGGTGCAGGACGTGCCGGGTGTGATGCCGGTCGTCTACACGGTGGTGCCGCTGCTGTTCTGGCTCGGGCTGCTGGCGCTCCTCACGCTGCTCGCGCTTTTCCGCCGGGACGGGGTTCCGGCCCGGTCCCCGCTGCTGGTACTCGCCGGGACCGTCATGATGGCCATGAGCCTGGACCTGCTGACGGTGGGGGCCCTCTGCGTCGGGCTGGCGCTGCACCCGATACGCCGGGCTCTGCGGGGCTGAGGAGGTTCCCGCCGGTCGCGACGTGGCGAACCCGGTGACGGGCAGCCGGCGGAGGCGCGGCGAGCGCCGGAGTTTACCCACCCCGTGCCCGTCCCACACGCCGAGACGCGGCCAAACATTCGCCTGTGTGGCTGAAGTTTTCTTGTTTCATGGTCAGTTGAGGAGGGAACAGGCTTACCCTTCAAAAGGTGAGCCAGTTGATCTGCCCCGAGTCCGAAGCCGGTCCCTCCCAGGGCGCGAACCTGCCCGGCACGCTGCCCGACGCCCTGCGCGCCGAGCTGATCGCCTTCCGCAGGGACCTCCACATGCACCCCGAGCTGGGCAATCAGGAGTTCCGCACCACCGCGGCGATCAAGGCCCGGCTGGAACGGGCCGGGCTCGCGCCGAAGGTGCTCGCCTCCGGGACCGGGCTCATGTGCGACGTCGGGACGCGCGGGGAGGACACCCGGCCGATGCTCGCGCTCCGGGCCGACATCGACGCGCTGCCCATCCCGGACACCAAGAGCGGCGTGCCCTACCGCTCCACCGTGCCCGACCGGGCGCACGCCTGCGGGCACGACGTCCACACCACCACCGTGCTCGGCGCCGGCCTCGTGCTCGCCGAGCTGGACCGGCAGGGGCTGCTGCCCAACCCGGTGCGGCTGATCTTCCAGCCGGCCGAGGAGGTGCTGCCCGGCGGGGCGCCCGACGCGATCGAGTCCGGGGTCCTCGAAGGCGTCGGCCGGATCGTCGGCGTCCACTGCGACCCGAAGGTGGACGCCGGCCGGATCGGGCTCCGGGTCGGCGCGATCACCTCCGCCTGCGACCGCCTCGAAGTCGCCCTGGACGGACCCGGCGGCCACACCGCCCGCCCGCACCTCACCACGGACCTGGTCACCGCCGCCGCCAAGGTCGCCACCGAGGTGCCCGCCCTGCTGGCCCGCCGGGCCGACGCGCGGGCCGGGCTCGCCCTGACCTGGGGGCGCCTGGAGACGGGCCACGCCTGCAATGTCATCCCGCAGCACGCGGAGCTCTCCGGCACCGTCCGCTGCCTGGACCTCAAGGCATGGCGCGAGGCGCCGGACCTGGTGCACGCCGCGATCGACGAGGTGGCCGGGATGCACCGCGCCAAGACGGTGATCAACTACGTCCGGGGCGTCCCGCCCGTCGTCAACGAGGCCGCCGCGACCGATCTCCTGGCCGGAGCGATGGCCGCGCGCCGCGGACCGTATGCGATCGAGGACACCGAGCAGAGCCTCGGCGGCGAGGACTTCTCCTGGTACCTGGAGCACGTCCCGGGTGCCATGGCGCGCCTCGGGGTCCGCACCCCCGGCGACACCCGCGGGCTCGACCTCCACCGCGGCAACTTCGACGCCGACGAGGAAGCGATCACGGTCGGCGTCGAGCTCTTCACCGCCTCCGCGTTGCTCCACGTCAACCATTCGTAACCGGACACGTCGCCCCGGGTTCGGCGCGCGTTCGCGACGATCCGATAACGGCTTCCGTACAGGGCTTTATCTGACATCTACGCGCGTTACGATCGCGGCGAAACCAGCGCCGGAAGAGGCGCTTCGGTCAGGTTTGAAGGAGCCTTCCCTTGCGCCGGGTATCCAAGATCAGCGCCGCGATCGCCGTCACCGCGGCCCTCGCACTCACCGCCACCGCGTGCGGCGAGTCGTCCGACGAGAGCAGCGGCTCGGACGACGGCAAGATGAAGATCGGCATGGCCTACGACGTCGGCGGCCGTGGCGACAACTCGTTCAACGACTCCGCCGCGCGCGGCCTGGACAAGGCCAAGGCCGAGTTCGGCGCCGAGACGAAGGAGCTCACCGCCAAGACCGGTGAGAGCTCGGCCGACCGCGACCAGCGCCTCCAGTCGCTCGCCGAGGGCGGCTACAACCCGGTCATCGCGATCGGCTTCGCGTACAAGGAGGCGGTCGACAAGATCGCGCCCAAGTACCCGAAGATCAGCTTCGGCCTGGTCGACTCGGTCTCCGACGCGAAGAACGTCGACAACATCGTCTTCACCGAGGAGCAGGGCTCCTACCTCGCCGGTGTCGCGGCGGCGCTGAAGTCCAAGGACGACAAGGTCGGCTTCATCGGCGGTGTGGACCTCCCGCTGATCAAGAAGTTCGCGGCCGGCTTCCGCCAGGGCGTCCTGGACACCAAGCCGAAGGCCACGGTGCAGATCCAGTACCTGTCCACCGGCTCGGACCTCTCCGGCTTCGGCAGCCCCGACAAGGGCAAGGCCGCCGCCAAGGGCATGCTCGACAAGGGCATCGACGTCATCTTCGCCGCCGCGGGCGGCTCGGGTGCGGGCTCGATCGAGGCCGTCGCCGGCAAGAAGGGCGCCTGGTCCATCGGCGTCGACTCCGACCAGGCCAAGGACCCGGCCCTGGCGAAGTACGCGGACACGATCCTGACCTCGGTCGTCAAGAACGTCGACTCCGGCGTCTTCGACCTGGTCAAGTCCGTCAAGGACGGCAAGCCGATCACCGGTACGCAGACGTACTCGCTGGCCAAGGGCGGCGTCAGCCTGACCCCCACGGGTGACCACCTCAAGGACATCCAGACCCAGCTCGACGAGGCGAAGAAGAAGATCGTCGACGGCACCATCACGGTCAAGACCACGACCTGATCCACCGTCGATCGGGGCCCGGCGAGCGGCTTCGGCCGCCCGTTCCGGGCCCCGATTCACGTACCCCCGGCGGGGTGGCGGCCACCTGTGATCAGGTGGCCAACGATTCGGCGACGCTACGCGCGTAGCGTCGGGACTGGAACCAGCCGGGCGCGATACGTTTTCCACCCCCGCCTTCCCGTCCTCACCGCCCCCGCCCTCCGCTCCTGCCAAGGAGAGTGCGCCATCAACGCGTCCAGCAGTCCCAACGCCGTGGAGCTCCGCGGTATCACCAAGCGGTTCCCCGGGGTCGTGGCCAACCACGACATCGACATCACCGTGCGCCGCGGCACCGTCCACGCCCTCGTCGGTGAGAACGGCGCCGGCAAGTCCACTCTGATGAAGATCCTTTACGGCATGCAGAAGCCGGACGAGGGCACCATCGCGGTGGACGGCGAACAGGCCGTGTTCTCCAACCCGGGCGATGCCATCGACCGCGGCATCGGCATGGTGCACCAGCACTTCATGCTCGCCGACTACCTCACCGTCCTGGAGAACGTCGTCCTGGGCTCCGAGAAGCTGTACGGCATCGGGGACCGGGCCCGCGCCAAGATCCGGGAGATCTCCGACGCGTACGGTCTCGGCGTCCGCCCGGACGCCATGGTCGAGGACCTCGGTGTCGCCGACCGGCAGCGCGTGGAGATCCTCAAGGTCCTCTACCGGGGCGCCCGCACCCTGATCCTCGACGAGCCGACCGCCGTCCTCGTGCCCCAGGAGGTCGACGCGCTCTTCGACAACCTGCGGGAGCTCAAGGCGGAGGGCCTGACCGTCATCTTCATCTCGCACAAGCTGGGCGAGGTCCTGTCGGTCGCCGACGAGATCACGGTCATCCGGCGCGGCACCACCGTGGGCACCGCCGACCCCGGCAACACCACGACCAAGCAGCTCGCCGAGCTCATGGTCGGCAGCGAGCTCCCCTCCCCGGAGACCCGCGAGTCCACGGTCACCGACACGCCCATGCTCACCGTGGACGGCCTGCGGCTCACCGCGACCGACCCGGACGGCGCCGTGCGCGCCGTGCTCGACGGCATCACCTTCACCATCCACAAGGGCGAGGTCCTCGGCATCGCCGGCGTGGAGGGCAACGGCCAGTCCGAACTGGTCGACGCGATCATGGGCATGCGCACCCCGGACGCGGGCACCCTCACGCTGGACGGCGCGGACATCTCCCGCACCCCGACCCGCAAGCGCCGCGAGGGCGGCATGGCCGTCATCCCCGAGGACCGCCACCGGCACGGGCTCCTGCTGGAGGCCCCCCTCTGGGAGAACCGCATCCTCGGCCACGTCACCGAGCGGCCCAACAGCCGGGGCGCCTTCCTCGACATCAAGGCCGCCCGCACCGACACCGAGCGCATCGTGCGCGAGTACGACGTCCGCACCCCCGGGATCGACGTCACCGCGGCCTCCCTCTCCGGCGGCAACCAGCAGAAGCTGATCGTCGGCCGCGAGATGAGCCACGCGCCCAAGCTCCTGATCGCCGCGCACCCCACCCGGGGCGTGGACGTCGGCGCCCAGGCCCAGATCTGGGACCAGATCCGCGAGGCCCGGAGCGAGGGCCTGGCCGTCCTGCTGATCTCCGCCGACCTGGACGAGCTGATCGGGCTCTCCGACACCCTGCGCGTCATGTACCGCGGCCGCCTGGTCGCGGACGCCGACCCCGCGGCCATCACCCCCGAGGAGCTCGGCTCGGCGATGACCGGCGCGGCCAGCGGCCACCTGGAAGCGCCGGAGGGGGGCGAGGCGCCCGCCGCGCCCGCCACGGACGACGACACCGACCCCCGCGAAGGGGGAGAGGACCGATGAAGAAGATCGACAAGGAGCGGCTGCTCCTGGGGATCGCGGCCCCCGTACTCGCGATCGTGGTCGCCTTCCTGGTGACGGCACTCGTGCTCGCCGCCACCGGCAAGGAGCCGTTCAACGCCTTCGGCATCATGTTCGACTACGGCCTGAAGTCGGACAGCCAGGTCTACATCCTCAACAAGGCGACGACGTACTACCTCGCGGGTCTCGCGGTGGCCGTCGGCTTCCGGATGAACCTCTTCAACATCGGCGTCGACGGGCAGTACCGCCTCGCCGCCTTCTTCGCCGCCGCGCTCGGCGGCGCGCTGACCCTGCCCGGCGCCCTCCAGATCCCGCTGATCATCCTCACCGCGATGATCGTCGGCGCCATGTGGGCCGGTATCGCCGGTCTGCTCAAGGTCACCCGGGGCGTCAGCGAGGTCGTCTCCACGATCATGCTGAACTCCATCGCGACCGCGGTCATCGGCTACCTGCTCCAGCAGAACCGCCTCGGCCACCTGGACGAGGCCGGCACCAAGATCTCCACCAAGCCGCTCCCGGAGTCCTCGCACTTCTTCGAGTTCCCGACGACGCCGACCCCCGTCTGGGGCTTCATCGTCGTCGCCGTCGCCGCCGGCATCGCGTACTGGTTCACGCTGTCCCGTACCCGCTTCGGCTTCGACCTGCGCACCGTCGGCCAGTCCGGCTCGGCCGCCGAGGCGAGCGGGGTCAACGTCCGCCGCATGATCATCACCTCGATGCTCATCTCGGGCGCCGTCGCCGGTCTCATCGGCATGCCGACGCTGCTCAACGACAGCCACGAGTTCAGCGGCGACTTCCCGGTCGGCATCGGCTTCACCGGCATCGCCATCGCCCTCCTCGGCCGCAACCACCCCGTCGGCATCGCGCTCGGTGCGCTGCTCTGGGGCTTCCTGGAGCGCGGCACCGGAAAGCTGGAGTTCGAGGGTTACGACAAGGAGATCGTCGGCGTGATCCAGGGCGTCATCGTCCTGTGCGTCGTCATCGCGTACGAAGTCGTCCGCCGCTACGGACTCAAGCGCCAGCAGAGCAAGGTCGGCGCGGAACTCGCCGCACAGGCCGCCCGTAACTCCGACCAGCAGGAGGTGTCGGCGTGACCGTCACGGCGACTTCCACCCCGCCCCCGGCGGCCCCCAAGGTCTCCGGCGGCAAGAGCGGGCGTTCCCGCCTGTCCTTCCCCGTCATCCTGCTGATCGTCGCGGGCGTCCTGCTCGCGCTGTCCGCCGTGCGCGCCATCACCGGCGCCCAGGACGTCACCTCGGCGGGCCAGATCAGCGCCGCGCTCGCCATGGCCGTGCCGATCGGCCTCGCCGGTCTCGGCGGTCTGTGGTCCGAACGGGCCGGTGTGGTCAACATCGGCCTCGAAGGCATGATGATCCTCGGCACCTTCTTCGGCGCCTGGGCCGGCTGGCAGACCAGCCCCTGGCTCGGCGTCCTCGCCGGTGTCGTCGGCGGCATGCTCGGCGGCCTGCTGCACGCGGTCGCGACCATCACCTTCGGCGTCGACCACATCATCTCCGGCATCGCCATCAACATCCTGGCGCTCGGCTTCACCACCTACTTCGCCAAGCTGTGGTTCAACAGCGGCGAGGCGGCGGCCAAGGGCGGCTCCCCGAAGCAGTCCCCGCCGTCCGACGACATCACCTCGGTGACGATCCCCGGCCTCTCCGACGGACTGCACTCCATCGAGAAGCACCACTGGTTCTTCGTCTCCGACCTGGCCGGCATCCTCGGCGGCCTCGTCACCAACCTCTCGCTGCTGACGATCCTGGCCGTCGTCCTGTTCATCGGGACCTTCTTCGTCCTGTGGAAGACGGCGTTCGGCCTGCGCCTGCGCTCCTGCGGCGAGAACCCGGTCGCCGCCGAATCGCTCGGCGTCAACGTCTACACGTACAAGTACGTCGCGGTGATCGTCTCCGGCGGCCTCGCCGGGCTCGGCGGCGCCTTCCTGTCCCTGGTCACCTCGCACATCTACAACGAGGGCCAGACCGGCGGACGCGGTTACATCGGTCTCGCCGCGATGATCTTCGGCAACTGGCGCCCCGGCGGCCTCGCCATGGGCGCGGGCCTGTTCGGCTTCGCCGACGCGCTCCAGCTGCGCAACGGCGGCGAGTCCGTCCACGCGCTGCTCCTGCTGCTGTTCGTGGTGCTCGTCGGCATCGCCGCGTGGAAGCTCTACCGCAAGAACTGGGTGCAGGGCGTCGTCAGCGCGGTCATCGCCGCCGTCGTCCTGGTCTGGTACCTCGGTACGGACAGCGTGCCCACCGAGTTCGTCAGCGCCACGCCGTACATCGTCACGCTGCTCGTCCTCTCGCTCTCCGCGCAGCGGCTGCGGATGCCGAAGGCGGACGGCATGCGCTACCGCAAGGGCCAGGGCAAGTGACGCCCCCGCCCTTCACCGAGGCCGACTGGGAGGCCCTGCGGGCCGCGGCCCGGGACGCCATGTCCCGTGCGTACGCCCCGTACTCCGGCTACCCGGTCGGCGTCGCGGCCCGGGTGGACGACGGCCGTACGATCACCGGCTGCAACGTCGAGAACGCCTCGTACGGGATCGGGCTCTGCGCCGAGTGCGGCCTGGTCTCCCAGCTGCACGCCACCGGCGGCGGCCGGCTGACCCACTTCACCTGCGTGGACGGGGCGGGCGAGAGCCTCGTCCCGTGCGGCCGGTGCCGGCAGCTGCTGTACGAGTTCGGCGGCCCGGAGCTGATCCTGGAGACCCCGGACGGCTTCCGCACCCTGGACGAGATGCTGCCCCAGGCCTTCGGCCCGTCGCACCTCGGCTGAACCCCCGCCGGGTGGGCCCGCACAACGGGCCCACCCGGCGCCTCTTTTGCCCTCTATGCGCGTAGAGTCAACAGGGCCCACGCGCACCGTACGTACCGGCCGGAAGGACGCCAGACCATGGACGCCATCTCCGTCATCCGCACCAAGCGGGACCGAGGCGAGCTGACCCCCGAGCAGATCGACTGGGTCATCGACGCGTACACCCGCGGCGAGGTCGCCGACGAGCAGATGTCCGCGCTGGCCATGGCGATCCTGCTGAACGGCATGAACCGCACGGAGATCGCCCGCTGGACCGCCGCGATGATCGCCTCCGGCGAGCGGATGAACTTCGACAGCCTCTCCCGCCCCACCACGGACAAGCACTCCACCGGCGGTGTCGGCGACAAGATCACCCTGCCGCTCGCCCCGCTGGTCGCCGCCTGCGGCGCGGCCGTCCCGCAGCTCAGCGGCCGGGGCCTCGGCCACACCGGCGGCACCCTCGACAAGCTGGAGTCCATCCCCGGCTGGCGCGCCCACCTCTCGAACGCCGAGATGCTGGACGTCCTCGACACCACCGGTGCGGTCATCTGCGCGGCGGGCGACGGGCTGGCCCCCGCCGACAAGAAGCTGTACGCGCTGCGCGACGTCACCGGCACCGTCGAGGCGATCCCGCTCATCGCCAGCTCGATCATGTCGAAGAAGATCGCGGAGGGCACGGGCGCCCTGGTCCTGGACGTCAAGGTCGGGTCCGGCGCCTTCATGAAGACCCTGGACGACGCCCGCGAACTGGCCTCCACGATGGTCGCCCTCGGCACCGACAGCGGCGTCCGCACGGTCGCCCTGCTCACCGACATGTCCACCCCGCTCGGCCTCACCGCCGGGAACGCCCTGGAGGTCCGCGAGTCCGTCGAGGTCCTGGCCGGCGGCGGCCCCAAGGACGTCATCGACCTCACGCTGGCCCTGGCCCGCGAGATGCTGGACGCGGCCGGACTCAAGGACGCCGATCCGGAGAAGGCCCTCCAGGACGGCTCCGCGATGGACGTCTGGCGCCGCATGATCTCCGCGCAGGGCGGCGACCCGGACGCCGCACTCCCGGTCGCCCGCGAGCAGCACGTCATCAGGGCGTCCTCCTCCGGCGTCCTGACCCGCCTGGACGCCTACGACATCGGCGTCGCCGCCTGGCGCCTCGGCGCGGGCCGGGCGCGCAAGGAGGACCCGGTCCAGGCCGGCGCGGGCATCGAGCTCCACGCCAAGCCCGGCGACGTGGTCACCGACGGCCAGCCGCTGCTGACGCTGCACACGGACACCCCGGAGAAGTTCGACTACGCCCTGAAGGCGCTCCCGGACGCGTACGACATCGAGCCCGCGGGCACGGCGTTCACGGCGACCCCGGTGGTGCGGGAACGTATCGCCTGACCCCGGTGCGATGAATTCCCGGCGCGCCGCCGGTCTGCCTGGACATGAACCCCGAGCAGCCGGCGGCCGTCGTCGTCCTCCCGGACCCCCTCACCCGGGCCGATGTCCCCCGCCTCTGCGCGGAACTGGCGGCGATGCTGACGGCGTCCCCGGCCACCATGGCGGCCTGCGACGCGAGCGAGGTCGCCCACCCGGACCTGACCACGATCGAGGCGATCGCCCGCCTGTCCCTGACGGCACGCAGGGCGAACGGCCGCCGACTGCGGCTGCGCGGCACCCCGCCTGAACTACGGGCACTGTTGGAACTGGTCGGGCTGGGGGAGACGGCGGGGGCGGCCGGGCAGGACGGGCCGGTCCCGGACGATGCCCGACGCCTCAGACCGCAACCGCCTCCAGCCGGTCCGGGAAGCCGAACAGCGGGAACCAGCGGGGCGCGTCCAGGAAGCAGTGCAGGCCCGTGATCGTGCCGTCCTTGATGTCGATGACCTGGACCGCCCAGGGGAGGAAGCCCGGGCCCTCCGGATCGGGCTTGTAGTGGGCGAAGGCCGGGGTGCCGTTGGCGGTGGTCGCGAGGAGGCGGGAGCCGGCGCAGCCCGCGCCCAGGGACGTCATGAAGCCGGTGATGTCCTCGTGGCCCCGGAGCCACAGGTCGAACGGCGGCATCGTCATCACCGCGTCCTCGTGGAGGAGGGCGGTCAGCGCCTTCATGTCGTAGCCCTCGAACGCCGCCACGTACCGTTCCAGCAGGGCGGTCTGCTCCGCGTCCAGGGGGTCCGCCGCGTCGGCCGCCACGGACTCGTGGTCGGTCAGGGTCGCGCGGGCCCGCTGGAGGGCGCTGTTGACCGAGGCGACGGAGGTGCCGAGCAGCTCCGCGACCTCCGCGGCCCTCCACGCCAGCACCTCGCGCAGGATGAGCACCGCGCGCTGCTTCGGCGGCAGGTGCTGGAGCGCCGCGACGAACGCGAGGCGCACCGACTCGCGCGCCACCGCCGCCTCCGCCGGGTCGTCGGTCGTCGGGATGATCCGGCCGTCCGGCATCGGCTCCAGCCAGGTGTTCTCCGGCAGCGGGTTGAGCGCGGCCTGCGCGAGCGGCGTCGGCCCGGTCAGATCGACCGGCCGGGCCCGCCGCTTGCCCGCGTTCAGCATGTCGAGGCAGACGTTGGTCGCGATGCGGTACAGCCAGGACCGCAGCGAGGACCGGCCCTCGAACTTGTCGAAGCTCCGCCAGGCCCGCACCAGCGTGTCCTGGACCGCGTCCTCCGCCTCGAACGCCGAGCCGAGCATCCGGTAGCAGTAACCGGTCAGCTCGACCCGGTGCCCTTCCAGGCGGCTGTCGATGTCCCCCGGCGCGCCGGTCCCGGCGCCGGGACCCGCTGCCGCCGCTGTCAGTTCACTCATCGCCGATCCACCCTGTCGTGCCGTGCGACCGCTCGCTCCGTCCAGTACTTCGGAAGCTACAGCGGGGCACTGACAACGGGGCGGGCGAGCGGCAGCCGTCAGGTCCCCGGCTTGCGGCCGTACACGTAGACGTCGTCGCCGTTCTTCAACAAATTCCAGTATGACTTCGCGTCCGAGGTGCGCATGTTGACGCAGCCGTGCGACCCCGGCGGGTTCCACATCTTCACGCCGACCGCGTGGAACGCCTGCCCGCCGTCGAAGAACTGCGAGTACGGCATGGACACGTGGTAGATCGAGGACACGTGGTTCTTGTGGCGCCAGTAGATCTTCTTGGCGCCCGTCCGCGTCTCGTACTTGTCCCGTCCCGTCCGCACCGGCACCGGCCCGAACTTCAGCTTCTTGCCGTCCTGGATCCAGCTGATCTGCCGTGTCAGGTCGACGCAGGCGATGCGCCCCTTGTTGGTCGGGCACTTCCCGGCCTTGTTCGGGTTCTTGCTGGCCGCCTTCTGCGCGGTGAGCGTCTGCATCGTGCGCCAGGTGACCGGTCCCGCGTAACCGATGGTCGGAGTGACCCCGTAGGTGCTCTGGAACGACCGGATCTTCTTGCAGTCCGCCGACGACTGCCTGCCGTCCACCTTCAGGTGCAGGTACTTCTCCACCTGCTTCTGGTACGGGCCCGTGGACGTCGTGCAGGACGCCGCCTGCGCGGCGGTGCCCGTACCGAGGACGAACGCCGGTATCGCGGTCAGACCCGCGACGGACAGGACGAGCCCCCGCCGCGCCCGTACGCCCGCAATGCCCCGTATGTTCCGCATGTTCTTCCTGACTCCCATGTACGCCAACTCCCCTTCGCGCGCACTGCGGTGATTCCGCCTGCTAGACGCGCGAAGGGGAGCGACAGGTTGTGCGCCGAATGTCTCAGTTCTGTACGGGCACCGCGGCGGCGGGCCGCAGCCGTTCGGCGCGGGCGGCCCGCGTCCCGTACAGCGTGATGGACACGACGCCGAGGACCGCGAGCAGCCCCAGCACGACCGTGCCCGCCCAGCCGCCGGTGTGGAAGGCCACCGCGCCGAGCGTGCCGCCCGCGCTGGAACCGAGGTAGTACGCCGACTGGTACAGCGCCGACGCCTGGGCGCGGCCCGTCGTCGCCGTACGGCTCACCGAGGACGAGGCGACCGCGTGCCCGGCGAAGAACCCGGCCGTGATCAGCACCAGGCCGAGGAGCACGGCGGCCAGCGTGTCGCCCAGCGAGAGCAGCAGACCCGCGGCCGTGGTGGAGACGGCCAAGTACAGCGCGCCCCGCCGCCCCAGCCGGGCGACCAGCCGTCCGGCGGCCGCGGAGGAGACCGTACCGACCAGGTACACCAGGAAGATCGACCCCACGATGCCCTGCGGCAGGTTGAACGGGGCCTCCACGAGCCGGTATCCGATGACCGTGTACACCGCGCCGAACACCGTCATGAACAGCGCGCCGATCGCGTACAGCCGCCGCAGCAGCGGGTTGGCGAGGTGCGAACCGACCGTACGCGCGAGGGCCTTGGGATTCAGCGTGCCCGGGGTGAAGTGGCGGGCGCGCGGGATCATGAAGTGGAAGACGACCGCGCAGGCCACGGCCAGCAGCCCGACCGCGCCGAGCGCCGCCCGCCAGCCCCACAGCTGCGCGACCCAGCCGGTGAGGATGCGGCCGCTCATCCCGCCGATGCTGTTCCCGGCCACGAACAGCCCGATCGCGGCGACGAGCGCCTTGGGCCGCACCTCCTCCGCCAGGTACGCCATCGCGGAGGCGGGCAGTCCGGCGAGCGCGGCGCCCTGGACCGCGCGCAGCGCGATCAGCCAGCCCAGCGAGGGGGCGAACGGGACGAACAGGCCGACCGTCACCGCGATCACCAGTGAGGCGGTCATCATCTGCCGCCGCCCGAACCGCTCGGACAGCGCGCTCAGCGGAAGCACGCACAGCGCCAGCGCCCCGGTCGCGGCGGACACCGTCCAGCTCGCCTGCCCGGCCGTCGCGCCGAAGGACGCGGAGACGGCGGGCAGCAGCGCCTGCGTGGAGTAGAGGAGCGCGAAGGTCGCGACACCGGCGGCGAAGAGGGCGAAGCTCATCCGGCGGTAGCCGGGGCGCCCGGGCGCGAGCCGGTCGGTGGTGTCGGTGACGGGGGACGGCTGGGTCGAGGCGGCCACGACGAGGGTGGACGCCCCGGTACTGGCGGGAGGCATGCGACGACGGTAGGCCGCCCCGGATTCATGCGTCCAATGCACAAACAGCGAATAATCAATCCCATGGTGCATCAACGCAGCTCACAGCCCCGGCTGTCACCGAGCAGTTACGAAGAAGACATCCGCGCGGTCCTCGCACCGCGCCTCGCGTACTTCGAGGCGGTCGCCCGCCACGAGCACGTCACCCGCGCCGCGCAGGAGCTGGGCGTCCCGCAGTCCACGCTCTCGCGCGCGATGGTGCGGCTGGAGGACGACCTGGGCGTCGCCCTGTTCGCGCGCAAGGGCCGCACGGTCTCCCTGACCCCCGCCGGCCGCACCTTCCTCGGCTCGGCCGAACGCGCCCTCGCCGAGGTGGAGAAGGCCGCCGACTCGGTACGCGCCGACGCCGACCCCACCGCGGGCAAGGTGGCCTTCGGCTTCCTCCACACGATGGGCTCCGAAACCGTCCCCGCCCTCATCCGCGCCTTCCGGGCCGACCACCCCCGGGTCCGCTTCCAACTCGTCCAGAACTACGGCGAGGCCATGATCGAACGCCTCCGCGCCGGCGGCCTCGACCTCTGCCTCACCTCCCCGGTCCCGGACGCCCCCGACCTGGTCACCCGCCGCCTCGACGAACAACGCCTCCGCCTGGTCGTCCCCGAGGACCACCCCCTCGCCACCCGCCGCCGCATCCGCCTGGCCGAAGCGGCCGACGAAACCTTCGTCACCCTGGAACCCGGCTACGGCCTCCGCCGCATCACGGACGACCTCTGCGCGGCGGCCGGCTTCGTCCCCCGCGTCGCCTTCGAGGGCGAGGAGGCGGAGACCCTGCGCGGCCTGGTGGCGGCGGGCCTGGGCGTAGCACTGCTGCCCCCTCCGGCGGTGGCCCGCCCCGGCGTGGTGGAACTGACGGTGACGGCGCCGAGAGCGGCGCGCGAGATCGGGGTGGCCTGGCTGGACGGGCACCCGGACACCGCCCCGGTGGCGGCGTTCAAGAAGTTCCTGCTGGGGAGGCGGGGGAGTCTGCTGCCGGGGTGAGGGGACCGCACGCGGGGCCCTCAGCCCCCCAACGACTCCCCGAACCCCACCGCCAGCGGCATCCGCAGCCCCAGCGGCGGTGGTGCCGCCAGCGCGTCCGTCACCGGGCGGGCGTACGCGTGGCCGAACAGCGTGCCGCGTACGAAGTCGGCGGCCAGGGCGGCGACCTCCGAGCGGTGCTGGCGCAGCCCGTGCCCGTCCGAGTGGACCTCGAAGCGGCAGGTGTCGCGGTTGGCCTTCTTGGCGCGTTCGGCCAGCCGGAAGGACAACTCCGGTGCGCAGCGCGTGTCGTTGGTGCCGTGGACCAGCAGGACGGGGCGGCCGACCAGGTGTTTGACCGGTTCGGGGTCGGCGGCCGGGTCGCCGGGGAGCCAGGGGGCCATCGCCAGGACCGCGCCGACCGCCGGGTGACCGCCCGCGCGGAGGGCCGCCCGGGCGCCCATGCCGTGGCCGGCCAGGCAGAGGGGGACGTCGCCGTAGCGGCGTACGGCCTCCTTCACCGCCCACTCCGCGTCCGCCGCGAGATGGGCGTCGTCCTCGTTCCAGCCGCGGCAGCGGTAGCGCACCACATGGGCGGTGAGGCCGTCGGTGCGGCCCGCGTGGGCCAGGGCGCGGGCCAGCGGGAGCAGGCGGGCGTGGGAGAGGGAGGAGGGGCGGCGGTTCGAGTGGGGCTCGCCGTCCGGGAGCAGCAGGACCACGCCGCCGACCGTTGTTGCTCCGGCCGCCGCTCCGACGGCCCGTCCCAGCCGTGCCGCGGGCTGGGGGAGTGCGCGCTGTGCCATGACGTAACAGTGTCAGACGAGCGTGCCTCCGCCACCCCTGTTCGCGGGGTCTGTTACGCAGCGGCGCGCGGGAAGGCTCGACCGTTCCGTTATGCAACGACAAGCCCGCTCTACGCGCGTAGGCGCTACAGTGCCTGGATGATGAGCCCGACCCTCCACGTGCCCGGCCCGGACCAGATCCGGCGTGCCCCCAAGGTCCTTCTGCACGACCATCTCGATGGCGGTCTGCGCCCCGGAACGATCGTCGACCTCGCGGCGGCGATCGGTTACGACACGCTTCCCGAGACCGAGCCCGACAAACTCGGCATCTGGTTCCGGGAGGCGGCCGACTCCGGTTCGCTGGAGCGGTATCTGGAGACGTTCGCCCACACCTGCGCGGTCATGCAGACCCGTGACGCGCTGGTCCGGGTCGCCGCCGAGTGCGCCGAGGACCTGGCCGCCGACGGGGTCGTCTACGCCGAGGTGCGGTACGCCCCCGAGCAGCACCTGGAGGCCGGGCTGACCCTCGAAGAGGTGGTCGAGGCCGTCAATGAGGGGTTCCGCGAGGGCGAGCGGCGGGCCCGGCAGGACGGCAACCGCATCCGCGTCGGCGCCCTGCTCACCGCCATGCGGCACGCCGCGCGCTCCCTGGAGATCGCCGAACTCGCCAACCGCTACCGGGACCAGGGCGTCGTCGGCTTCGACATCGCGGGCGCCGAGGCGGGATTCCCGCCCACCCGGCACCTGGACGCCTTCGAGTACCTCAAGCGCGAGAACAACCACTTCACGATCCACGCGGGCGAGGCGTTCGGACTGCCGTCGATCTGGCAGGCCATCCAGTGGTGCGGCGCCGACCGGCTCGGGCACGGGGTCCGCATCATCGACGACATCGAGGTCGCGGAGGACGGCTCCGTGAAGCTGGGGCGGCTCGCCTCGTACGTCCGGGACAAGCGCATCCCGCTGGAGATGTGCCCGACGTCCAACCTCCAGACCGGGGCCGCTTCCTCGTACGCGGAGCACCCCATCGGGCTGCTCCGCAAGCTGCACTTCCGGGCCACCGTCAATACCGACAACCGGCTGATGAGCGGCACCACCATGAGCCAGGAATTCGAGAAGCTGACCGAGGCATTCGGATACACGCTCGATGACATGCAGTGGTTCACCGTCAATGGAATGAAGTCGGCGTTCATTCCTTTCGATGAACGTCTGGCGATGATCAACGACGTCATCAAGCCCGGCTATGCCGAGCTGAAGTCCGAATGGCTTTTCGAGCAGACCGCTGCGACCAGCGTTTCCTCCTCGCTCGCCGGCTGACGGAAGCGTACGGAAAACGGCCGGGGAAAGGATTTCCCGGCCGTTTTCCCTGGTGTCGCATGTTTGCGGATCCGGGGCGCGGCTGACTACGTTGCATAGCCGCTCACATCCCCTTCCCCAAGGATGAATGTCATATGAAGCAGTCTGCCGCCAGGACTCTCGGTGTCGCCGCTCTCGGCGCCGCTTTCGCCGCTGCCGCCGCCGGCACCGCGTCCGCCTCCGCGCTGCCGCTGGAGACCGCGACCAGCGTCCTTCCCGTCGCCGGTGCCGTGGCCGACGCCACCTCGACGCTGCCGGTCAAGGACACCGCCGACCAGCTCCTCGGCACCAGCCAGACCAAGCTCGTCGGCGACGCCACCACCCCCGTCAAGGGCCTCCTCGGCGGCATGCCGGCCGGCGGTCTGAGCACCAGCGGCCTGTCCGCCAACGGTCTGCCGCTCGGCGGCTGAGCCGAAGCCGAAAGACGCCGGTGGGCGGGCACCCCGAGCGGGTGCCCGCCCACCGGCATGTGTACGGGGAACGGCTACCAGGCGGCCGAGGGCGACGGCCCCTCCTGGGGCAGCAGCAGCCACAGCGCCAGGTAGAGCAGGAACTGCGGGCCCGGCAGCAGGCACGAGACCAGGAAGATGATGCGCATGGTCCTCGCCGACGTGCCGAAACGCCGCGCCAGCGCTGCGCACACTCCGCCGAGCATGCGTCCGTCACGGGGGCGGGCAAGTGCGGCCATGGTGGGCTCCTTCGCGAACCGTTGCGGGGAGCAGTCCGTTGTGCTCCCGATGCATCCATCGTCCCGCGACGAAACGGACGAAGCATCGCTCTACGGGGCCATCCCGACCCCGGAAATCGTCGGGGTCGAACCCTGAGGGATCGAACCCTGAGAGACCTCGTGCCCCCGTCGCGACACCACACGCGTCCCCGCCGGTCCGCCGCGCCGCCGCAGGCGCGCCCGGCACGCGGGCACCACCAGGACGTGGGCGAGGGCGACGCCCGCCGTGTTCAGGAACAGCGAGTCCACGTCCACCACCTGGCCGGGCACCCCGGTCTGCCCCAGCTCGATGGCGAGCGAGATCAGGGAGCCGGCCGCGACCGTACGGGCCAGCGAGAGCCACGGGTGCACGTACAGCCTGCCCCCGGCCATCGGGAGCAGCACGCCCAGGGGCGCCAGGAGCAGCAGCCCGCCGCCGATCCGGCGGAACGCGGCGGCGGGGCCGAGCGACAGATCGGCCCTGATACCGGCGAACGGTGAGAGGTTGGCGGCGTTCATCCACGGCACGTCCAGCGGACGCAGGGTGAGCCACCCGACGAGCAGGAGATGCGCGAGGAGCATCGACACCCCGACCGCGCGGAAGCGGATGACGGCCCGGCCGTCCGTACCTTGACGCACGATGCCCTAGACGCGGGCGGCGGCAGGATCGGTTCCGCCGGACCTGGGGAGACCTGCCTCACGACGGATCCCCGGGGCCGCCTACGGCACGCCCGCCGTGCTCGGCACCGCCGTCGGGCTCGCCTTCGTCTCCGCCGTGCAGAGGTAGCCGCGGGCCGGGTAGTCGCCGGGGCCGCCCAGCGACACCGTGTCGCCAGGGGTCAGGGCCTCGCTGTCAGCGAAGGTGCAGACGACCTGGGCCAGGGCCTCGGCAGGCAGGTCCTCCGGCTGCTCGTTGAGCCGCAGCACGTCCTTCGCGTCGCCGAAGCGGGGGCCGAATACCCGGAGCCTCCGGGGAACGTCGGTGGAGAAGCCCGCCTGCCGTTCCCCCGCCGTGGGCTGCCTGCGCAACTCGTCCAGCAGCTCCGCGGCGACCGCCGTCCGGTCCGACTCGGCCCCCTGGACCCGCACCGCCCGGTCCACCGTCACCAGCTGCGCGGCACAGACCAGGTACACCTGCACCGGGATGCCCCGCCCGGCCTGGGCCGCGGCGTCCTCGGCGGGCATCGCGCACGGCACCCGGGACGGGGCGGCACCGGCGTCCACCGGCACCGAGGTCGTACGGATGCCGCAGCCCGCCGCCAGTACGGCACAGAGTGCGGCACCTGCCAGGGCGGCGGCGGTTCGGGGTCCCCGGCGTTCGCTGCGCCTCACGTCGCGTCGTCCTCCTGGTGGTCCGGTATCGGTGCGTCGTGGTCCCCGGCGGGACGGCCCGGCTCCCCGGGGTCACGCGGCAGGCGCAGCACGAAGATCGCGCCGTCGCCGTCGGGGGAGTTGCGGGCGGTGATGTCGCCGTTGTGGATGTGCGCGTTCTCCATGGCGATGGAGAGCCCGAGTCCGCTGCCGTCCGAACGCGGCCTGGAGGCGCTCGCCTTGTAGAACCGGTCGAAGACGTGCGGCAGGACGTCCTCGGGGATGCCGGGGCCGTGGTCCCGGACCTCGATGACCAGCTCCTCGCCCTCGATGCGCACCGACACCCGTACCGGCGAACCGCCGTGCTTGAGCGCGTTGCCGATCAGGTTGGCCAGGATCACGTCGAGCCGGCGCGGGTCGAGGCGGACCATCATGCCGCGCTCGGCGTCCAGCTCGACCGCGTCCAGCCAGGCGCGGGCGTCGATGCAGGCGGTCACCTGGTCGGCGACGTCCACGTTGTCGAGGACGAGGCGGGCGGTGCCCGCGTCGAAGCGGGTCACCTCCATCAGGTTCTCCACGAGGTCGTTCAGCCGGCGGGTCTCGCTGACCACCAGGTTCACCGCGGGGGCGATCATCGGGTCGAGGCTGTCGACCTCGTCCTCCAGCACCTCCGTGACCGCGGTGAGCGCCGTCAGCGGCGTACGCAGCTCGTGCGACATGTCGGCGACGAAGCGGCGGCTGGCCTCCTCGCGGGCGCTCATGTCCGCGACCTTCTTCTCCAGCGAGCTGGCGGTCCGGTTGAACGTCCGCGACAGGTCGGCCAGTTCATCGGTGCCGGACACCACGAGCCGGGTGTCGAGCTTGCCCTCGCCGAGCTTGCGGGCCGCGTCCCCGAGCCGCTGCACCGGCCGCAGCACGGTCGTCGCCGCCGCCTGCGCGAGCAGCGCCGAGCCGACCAGGGCGAGCGCCGTGGCGATCCCCAGCGACCAGGCGAGCGAGCTCAGGTCCTGCCGCTCCTGGTCGAGCGACTTCAGCATGTAGCCGGTCGGCCCGCCACCGATGATCTTCGTACCCGCGACGAGATACGGCGTGCCGCGTATCGAGGTGCGCTGCCAGAAGAGGTGGTACTCGTACTTGTTGCCCGCCTTGACCGGCTGCTTGCTGTCCACCTGCTCCTGCAACGACAGCGGTACGTTGTCGCGGGTGAAGGTGTCCAGGTCGCTGTTGCCGACGATCGGCTTGCCGGGGTCGCGCTCGTCGATCAGGAGCACGCTGTAGCCGGGGCTGCTGCTCGCCATCTGCACGGCGGCCGTCTGCAGGTCCTCCTTGGTGGGGCGCAGCGGCAGCGAGGCCGCCCGGGTCTGCATCTCCTGGCGGAAGTCCCCGAGCGCCGCGTCCTGCGTACGCGTCAGCACGGCCTCGCGGTTGAGCCAGTACGCGATGCCGGAGGCCGACACGGCGGCGGTCAGCGCGACGAGACCGAAGACGATGACGAGCCGCAGGCGCAGGCTGGTCCAGCGGAGCCCGGCGCGCAGGCCCCGCCGCACAGCCGTGCTCACTGCGGCGAGTCCAGCCGGTAACCCACGCCCCGGACCGTACGGATCAGGGTCGGCGAGGACGGGATGTCCTCCACCTTGGCGCGCAGCCGCTGGACACAGGCGTCGACCAGCCGGGAATCGCCCAGGTAGTCGTGCTCCCAGACCAGGCGCAGGAGCTGCTGCCGGGACAGGGCCTGGCCGGGCCGGCGGCTCAGTTCGAGCAGGAGGCGCAGCTCGGTCGGCGTGAGCTGCAGGTCCTCGCCGTTCTTGGTGACGGTCATGGCGGAGCGGTCGATCACCACGTTCCCGAACGTCGCGGAGTCGGTCGACTCCCGTTCGCCGCGGCGCAGCACCGCGCGGATACGGGCGTCGAGCACCCGCCCCTGCACGGGCTTGACCACGTAGTCGTCGGCGCCGGACTCCAGACCCACCACGACGTCGATGTCGTCGCTGCGGGCGGTCAGCAGGATGATCGGCAGCTGGTCGGTGCGGCGGATGCGCCGGCACACCTCGAAACCGTCGATCCCGGGCAGCATCACATCCAGCACGACCAGGTCGGGGCGCTGCTCGCGCAGCAGGTTGAGGCCGTCCTCTCCCGTCGCCGCGGTGGCCACACGGTGGCCCTGGCGTGACAGCGAGAGTTCGAGGGCCGTGCGGATGGCGTCGTCGTCCTCGATCAGCAACAGGAAAGGCACTTGGTCATTCTGACCCATGGGGCGCCCCAGTTCGACAGTTGGTCCCCCCTGATGCGTGCCCCATACGTCCCTCATGCATCCGGAAGCACGGATTCGTGACCCCGCCGGGCCCTGTGACAGCCCTGTGACAGTCGGCGGACAGCCCCATGAAACTGCCCCGGCAAGCTCGTTGGCACAAGGAACGGACGGACTCCACCGATGGGGGGCGCGAGATGAACGCAACTCACAGCATCAACGCAAGCGCAGTTGTCACGCGTCTCCACGATGTCGGGCGGAACACCGAGAAGTCCGGCGCCGCAGTGAACGGACGGGGGTGCGTTCGAGGCGCCGGGCGTCAGCACACGTCATTCATGACGGTGGTTGACGCGGGGGGCAACGGGGGAAGCACGTACGGGGAGGACTCGGGGGAGCGGAAGTCACCGGAGCGGTCCGGGGACGCCGAAGCGGCGTTCACGGCCTACGTCCGGGAGCGCCGCGCCTCCCTGTACGCCACCGCCTACCACCTGACCGGTGACCGGTTCGAGGCCGAGGACCTGCTCCAGAGCGCCCTCTTCTCGACGTACCGGGCCTGGGACCGCATCAGCGACAAGGCTGCTGTCGGCGGTTACCTGCGCCGCACGATGACCAATCTGCACATCAGTGCCTGGCGCAGGCGCAAGCTGAACGAATACCCGACCGAGGAGCTGCCGGAGACGGCGGGCGACACGGACGCGATGCGCGGTACGGAGCTGCGCGCCGTTCTCTGGCAGGCGCTGGCGCGCCTTCCCGAGCTGCAGCGCACGATGCTCGTCCTGCGGTACTACGAGGGTCGTACGGACCCCGAGATCGCGTCCATCCTCGACATCAGTGTCGGCACGGTGAAGTCGAGCATCTGGCGGTCGCTCCGCCGGCTGCGCGAGGACGAGGTCCTCAGCTTCGGCCGTGACGAGGAGGAGTCCTTCGGCGAGCTGGTGGCCTGAAGGCTGGGGGAACGGGGGCGCTGCCGCGGCGGGGGACGCGGTGGTGTCACGGGGGAAGCGGGGAGCCCGAGGGATACGGGGGTATCTCGGGGACAACGGGGATACGGGGAAGCTGCGGGGTCGGACGGGCCGGGGGGTCCTGTCCGGCCCCGCGGCGTTTTTCATTTCAAGCCCGTCCGGCGATCGAGGAGCGGGGGCTCGGGGGCGGAGCCCACGAAACCGAAACCGGCGGAGGGCTTACCGGGTCGCCGGCAAACGGCACCGCCCCGCGGCCGCCGCCGCCAGGCGGCCCAGCGCCTCCGGCTTGGCGCACGCGTGCGCGCCCAGCGCCACGTGGCGGGCCACGATGCGGCGCTCCGTACGCATCAGGCGCCACCCTCGCCGCAGCAGGAACGGCACCGACTTGCGGCCTTCGCGGAGGTCGCGCAGGAGGCGGCGGCGGAAGGTCGTGGAGGGGCGGCCGCGCAGGCAGAGGGCGTCGGCCAGGAGGCCCAGGGACTGGCAGCGGTCGATGATGTCGGCCGCGAAGATGCCCTCGGCCACGAAGAGCGGCGTGCGCCCGGTGTGCAGGACCTCGTGCCCGGTGCGGGAGCTGGTGGAGATGTCGTACACCGGGACGTCGGTGCGGCCGGTCCGGCAGAGCTCCGTGATCGCGGTGACGGCCGCGTCGGCGTCCCAGGAGCCCGGGGAGTCCCAGTCGATGTCCGTACTGCCGGCGACCAGCGGCAGGGTCGGGTCGCCGGCCTCCTTGTAGAAGTCGTCCAGCCGCAGCACCGGGAGGCCGGTGCGGGCGGCGAGGGACGACTTGCCGGAGCCGGAGGGGCCCGTCAACAGGACGACGCGGGTCGAAAGCGCTTGGGAACTCACAGGACACGAGTGTGAGGCATTGACCCGCACGTGGGACCCCCCGGAGGTCCTGTTGGTATCGCGCATCACACCTCAACTACTCTTTGCATTCGGTCGATTACACGACCGATGGTCCGATCGTCCCGATCAGGTGGGAAATCCATGGCACGTCACGCACTTTCCAAGTCCCGGCGCCGCACCCTGCTGCGCGCAGGTCTGACCGTCACCGCGGTCGGCGCCGCGCTCGGCGCGGGGGGTGCGGCGGCGCAGGCCGCCCCGCTGCCCGTCGTCCAGGAGACCGGGGCCGACGTCGGCCTCGCGGAGGCCACCGAGGCAGCCGGCGGTGCGGTCACCGGGGCGCTCGGACAGTCGCTGGAGCACAGCGTCGCGCCCGTCACGCACCTGCGGCTCGACCCGCTGGCCGGCACCGGTACGGACCCGCTGGACAACGCGGTGGGCACCCAGGTCGCCGACTTCAAGCCGCTCTCCACCGCCCTGGTCACCGACCCGCTGACGAGCGGCGGCGCCATCAAGGACCTGCCCGTCGTGGGCCCGGTCGTGGAGGGGCTGCGCGGCTGAGGTCCGGCCGGCACATGGGACGGCCCGTTCCCGGAGGCGCCTCCGGGAACGGGCCGTCGCCGTGTGCGGTCAGTACGAGGAGCCCGACGCGCCCAGCGCACCCGTCGGGTGCCAGACCGTCTTGGTCTCCAGGAACGCCGTCAGGCGGTGCGTACCCGGGTCGGCCGTCCAGTCGGCCGCAGCGCCGTCCACAGCCTGTGGACGGCTCACGCGCTTCAGGTTGTCGGCCGCCGCGATCTCCAGCTCCTTCGCCAGCTCCGCGTCCGCCCCCGTCAGGTCGATGCCGTTCACGTCCTGGTGGGCGGCGAGCGGCGCCGCGATCTCCGCGGTCTTCCCCGACAGGACGTTGACCACACCGCCCGGCAGGTCGGAGGTGGCCAGCACCTCGCCCAGCGACAGCGCGGGCAGCGGTGCCTTCGCGGAGGCCACCACGACCACGGTGTTGCCGGCGGCGATCACCGGGGCGATCACCGAGACCAGGCCGAGGAACGAGGACTCCTGCGGCGCCAGGACCGTGACCACACCGGTCGGTTCGGGCGTCGAGAGGTTGAAGAACGGGCCCGCGACCGGGTTCGCGCCGCCCACGACCTGGGCGATCTTGTCCGTCCAGCCCGCGTACCAGACCCAGCGGTCCACCGCCGCGTCCACGACGGCCGCCGCCTTGGACTTCGACAGGCCCTCCGCCTCGGCCACCTCGCGCACGAACTGCTCGCGGCGGCCCTCCAGCATCTCCGCGACGCGGTAGAGGATCTGGCCGCGGTTGTACGCGGTCGCGCCGGACCAGCCGCCGAACGCCTTGCGGGCGGCCACGACCGCGTCGCGCGCGTCCTTGCGGGAGGACTGGGGCGCGTTCGCCAGCCACTTGCCCTTCGAGTCCGTCACCTCGTACACCCGGCCGCTCTCGGAGCGGGGGAACTTGCCCCCGACGTACAGCTTGTAGGTCTTGAAGACGCTCAGACGGTTATCGGACATCGAGGTACGCCTCCAGGCCGTGACGGCCGCCTTCGCGGCCGTAGCCCGACTCCTTGTAACCGCCGAACGGCGAGGTCGGGTCGAACTTGTTGAACGTGTTGGCCCAGACGACGCCCGCCCGGAGCTTGTTCGCCACCGCGAGGATGCGCGAGCCCTTCTCCGTCCAGATGCCGGCCGACAGGCCGTACTGGCTGTTGTTCGCCTTGGCGACCGCCTCGTCCGGCGTTCGGAACGACAGCACCGAGAGCACCGGACCGAAGATCTCGTCGCGGGCGATGGTGTGCGCCTGGGTGACGTTCGTGAACAGCGTCGGGGCGAACCAGTAACCGGTCGAAGGGAGTTCGCACGGGGCGCTCCAGCGCTCCGCGCCCTCCGCCTCGCCGGTCTCCACCAGTGCGGTGATCCGGGCCAGCTGCTCCGAGGAGTTGATGGCGCCGATGTCCGTGTTCTTGTCCAGCGGGTCGCCCAGCCGCAGCGTGGACAGGCGGCGCTTCAGCGCGTCCAGCAGCTCGTCCTGGATCGATTCCTGGACCAGGAGGCGGGAGCCCGCGCAGCAGACCTGGCCCTGGTTGAAGAAGATGCCGGTGACGATGCCCTCGACGGCCTGGTCGACCGGGGCGTCGTCGAAGACGATGTTGGCGCCCTTGCCGCCCAGCTCCAGCGTGACCTTCTTGTCCGTCCCCGCGACGCTCCGGGCGATGGCCTTGCCGACGGCGGTCGAACCCGTGAACGCCACCTTGTCGACGTTCCCGTGCTCCACGAGCGCCTGGCCCGCGTCGCCGTACCCCGTCAGGATGTTCACGACACCCTTCGGCAGGCCCGCCTGGCGGCAGATGTCCGCGAAGAACAGCGCGGACAGCGGCGTCGTCTCGGCGGGCTTCAGGACGACCGTGTTGCCCGTGGCGAGCGCCGGGGCGATCTTCCACGCGAGCATCAGCAGCGGGAAGTTCCACGGGATGACCTGTCCGGCCACACCCAGCGGGCGCGGGTCCGGGCCGTAGCCCGCGTGGTCCAGCTTGTCGGCCCAGCCCGCGTAGTAGAAGAAGTGCGCGGCGACCAGCGGGAGGTCCGCGTCGCGGGTCTCCTTGATCGGCTTGCCGTTGTCCAGGGTCTCCAGGACGGCCAGCTCGCGGCTGCGCTCCTGGATGATCCGGGCGATCCGGAACAGGTACTTGGCGCGCTCGGAGCCGGGCAGCGCCGACCACTTCTCGAACGCGCGGCGGGCCGCCCGCACGGCCCGGTCCACGTCGTCGGCACCGGCCCGGGCGACCTCGGACAGCACCTCCTCGGAGGACGGGCTGACCGTCTTGAAGACCTTGCCGTCGGCCGCGTCGGTGAACTCACCGTCGATGAACAGGCCGTACGAGGGGGCGATGTCGACGACGGAACGGGACTCCGGCGCCGGTGCGTACTCGAATGCGGATGCCATGGGTATCAGTCCACCGTCACGTAATCGGGGCCGGAGTAACGGCCGGTGCTGAGCTTCTGGCGCTGCATCAGCAGGTCGTTCAGCAGGCTGGAGGCGCCGAAGCGGAACCAGTGGTTGTCCAGCCAGTCCTCGCCCGCCGTCTCGTTGACCAGCACGAGGAACTTGATCGCGTCCTTCGAGGTGCGGATGCCGCCGGCCGGCTTCACGCCGATCTGGACGCCGGTCTGCGCGCGGAAGTCGCGCACCGCCTCCAGCATCAGCAGGGTGTTCGCGGGCGTGGCGTTCACCGCCACCTTGCCGGTCGAGGTCTTGATGAAGTCCGCGCCGGCCAGCATCCCGAGCCAGGAGGCCCGCCGGATGTTGTCGTACGTGGACAGCTCACCGGTCTCGAAGATCACCTTGAGCCGGGCGGACCCGCACTCCGCCTTCACGGCGAGGATCTCCTCGTAGACCTTCAGATAGCGGCCGGCCAGGAACGCGCCCCGGTCGATCACCATGTCGATCTCGTCGGCCCCGGCCGCCACGGCGTCCCGGACGTCCGCGAGCTTCACGTCGAGCGCGGCGCGCCCGGCGGGGAAGGCCGTCGCCACGGACGCCACCTTCACGCCGGAGCCGGCCAGGGCGGCGGCCGCGGTGGCCGCCATGTCGGGGTAGACGCAGACCGCGGCGGTGCGCGGCGTCGTGCGGTCGGTGGGATCGGGGTTGACGGCCTTGGCGGCGAGGGCCCGGACCTTGCCGGGGGTGTCCGCGCCTTCCAGCGTCGTCAGGTCGATCATCGAGATCGCGAGGTCGATGGCGTACGCCTTGGCCGTCGTCTTGACCGACCTGGTTCCGAGGGCCGCGGCGCGTGCTTCGAGGCCGACCGGGTCGACGCCGGGCAGCCCGTGCAGGAAGCGGCGCAGCGCACTGTCGGACGCCGTCGCGTCGGCGAATGCGGGGAGGGTGGTGGGCATGGTCACCACATGAGCATATCTACGCGCGTAGCGACCTGTACAGGGACCCCGGAGATGCCGTGCGGGCCGTCCGCGCGTCCCACGGCCTCCGCGCCCGTGCGTCGGCCGCCACCGCGCCTCGCGGGCGCGTCAGGCACAATCGGGCTCATGACGAGCCCCACGCCTGCCGACGAGCCCACCTACGCCGACCGGACCTTCCGGTCGCCCGCCGGGCTGGCCGGCGGCGTCCTGCTTCTCGTGCTCGTCTGCGGGATCGGCGGCGACGCCGTGTTCCGGGGCGACGGCCGGGTGCCGTGGATGGCGCTTGCCGGGATGCTGACCGCCGCGCCCCTGATCGTCGCCTTCACGCTGCGCCCCGTGGTCGCCGCGAACGAGCGGCGCATCCGCATCCGCAACCCGTTCCGCACGATCACCCTCCCGTGGAGCGACGTCGCCGACGTACGGGCCGGGTATTCGAGCGAACTCCTCACGCACGACGGTACGAAGTTCCAGCTCTGGGCCGTTCCCGTATCGCTGCGGCAGCGCAAGAAGGCCGCCCGCCAGCAGTCCCGGCAGGCGGTGGACGACCCCTACCGGCGTACGTCCACGATCGCCGACGTACGCAACACCAAGGCCCGCACGGCGGCCGCCGACCAGGCCGTCGCGGACCTGCGCGAGCTGTCCGAGCGCGCCGGCGACAAGCCCGCGGCCGACGCCCCCGCCGCCTCGGTGCGCTGGGCGTACGAGGTCATCGCCCCGGCCGCCCTCGGCGCGGTGCTGCTCGTGGTCCTGGGCGCGACCGGCTGACCTCCCGGGCGCTCACAGCCAGCCCTGGCGCTGCGCCTGCAACGCCAGCTGGAAGCGGTTCGCGGCGCCCAGCCTGGCCATCAGGACCTGGAGGCGGCGGAACAGCGTGCGGCGGCTGACGCCCAGCTCGCGCGCGATCACCTCGTCGCTCGTGCCGCCCGCCAGCAGCCACAGCAGCCGCCGGTCCGCGGGCGCCAGCCCGCCCGGGCGCGTGGTCCGGCCGCTGAACGGCAGCGCGCTCTGCCAGTACTGCTCGAACAGCGCGATGAGCGCCGACAGCAGGCCGCACGGCCGCACGACCAGCATGGTGTTGTGCACGTCCGCCTCCCGGATCGACAGCGACACCAGCGCCGACGCGTCGTCGATGATCACCAGCTTCACCGGCACCGCGGGCGCCACACGGGCCTGCTCCCCGGCCCGTACGCACGGCTCGATGACGTCCTTCAGATGCCCGGGGTGCTCCAGCGACTCCCGCGAATACACGACGCGCTGCGTCACCCCGCGCGCGAGCGTGGCCAGCGCGTCCTCCGTCGCCCCGGGCTGCGGCACGTAGGGCGGCGACTCCAGCTGCCGGATCTGCTCCCGCGCGCTCGCCCACGCCCGGCGCATCCTCGGCCCGACCGCGTCCCCGGTCACGGACTCGACCAGATGGTCGTCGTACGCGGCGAGCCGCTGCCGCCGGAACGACTCGAACGCGCCCCCGACCGCGATCCGGGACTCCTCGACCTCACTCGCCCGCTGCCTGACCAGGATCTCCAGACCGTCGCCCGGCGGGACCGGGGCGACCACGTCCGCGCCGGTGCCCGCGCCGCCGACCAGCCCCGCGTCGGCCAGTTCCCCGTACGCCGCCGACAGCGCGGGGGCGTCCAGACCGGCCGCCCGGCCGATCGCGGCCAACGGCGCGGGCGCCAGGTCGAGCAGCGCCTGATAGACCCGGGCCGCCGCCTCGCCCACCCCGAGGAGCCGAAGGGCCCCGGCCAGCTTCGCGTTCGTCATGTACGGCATTGTCCGCCGGGGAAGAGGCGCGGCGGTGGCCGATCGGTGCCACTGGCACAGCCGCGCACCCGCACGCCCGTGACGGCGGTAGCTTCCGGGTGCCGTCGGTGAGGACCCGGCGGTCCAACACGTCCACAGAGGGAGCATGACGTGGCGAAAGGCCGGAAGAACGGGCTCTACACGGAGATCTCCGAGGAACTCTCCGCCCTGATGAGGACCGGATGGGCGGACACCGAACGGCACGACCTCGTACCCGACGAGCAGGCCCCGCATGCCGCCGCCCGGCGCGCCCGGCTCTCCGCGCGCTTCCCCGGCGAGCGCCTCGTCATTCCCTCCGGGAACCTCAAAACCCGGTCGAACGACGACGACTACCCCTTCCGGCCCTACTCCGGCTACGTCCACATGACCGGCGACCAGGCCCGCGACGGTGCCCTCGTCCTGGAACCCCGGGCGGACGGCGGCCACGACGCCTACTGCTTCCAGCTGCCGCGCGACACCCGGGACAACGACGAGTTCTGGATCGGGGCCACGGCCGAGCTGTGGACCGGGCGGCGCCGCACGCTCGCCGAGTCCGCCCGCGTCCTCGGACTGCCCTGCCGCGACGTCCGCACGGCGGCCGAGGCGCTGGCCGGAGCCGGGGGCCGGGTGCCGACCCGGATCGTCCGGGGCATCGATCCGGCCCTGGAGCGAGCGGTCGTCACCGACGAGGAGCGCGACGCGGAGCTGGAGGAGGCGCTGAGCGACCTCCGCCTCGTCAAGGACGCGTGGGAGATCGGCGAGCTGCGCAAGGCCGTCGACTCGACCGTGCGCGGCTTCACCGACGTGATCGCCGACCTCTCGGGGGCCGTCGCGACCTCGGAGCGGTGGATCGAGGGCACGTTCTTCCGCCGCGCCCGGCTGGAGGGCAACGACGTCGGCTACGGCTCCATCTGCGCCGCCGGCGACCACGCCACGATCATGCACTGGGGGGACAACGACGGGCCCGTGCGCCCCGGCGACCTGCTCCTGTTCGACGCGGGCGTCGAGACCCGCACCCTCTACACCGCCGACGTCACGCGCACCCTTCCCGTCAGCGGCACGTTCACACCGCTCCAGCGGAAGGTGTACGACGCGGTGTACGAGGCGCAGGAGGCGGGCATGGCCGCGGTCAAGCCGGGCGCCCACTACCGGGACTTCCACGAGGCCGCGCAGCGCCTTCTCGCCGCCCGGCTCGTGGAGTGGGGCTTCATCGAGGGCCCGGCCGAGCGGGCGTACGCACTCGGCCTCCAGCGCCGCTTCACGATGGCGGGCACCGGTCACATGCTCGGCCTGGACGTCCACGACTGCGCCCGGGCGCGCAGCGAGGCGTACGTCGACGGGGTGCTGGAGCCGGGCATGGTGCTGACCGTCGAGCCCGGGCTGTACTTCCAGCCGGACGACCTGACGGTCCCGGAGGAGTGGCGCGGCATCGGCGTCCGCATCGAGGACGACCTCGTCGTGACGGACTCCGGCCACGAGAACCTGTCGGCCGGGCTGCCGCGCTCGGCGGACGAGGTCGAGGCGTGGATGGCGCGGGTGGCGGGCTGAGCGGAGGGCGGCCGGGCCGGGCCCCGGCCGCCCCGTCTCAGATGCCCGCCGCTGCCGCCAGGTCGCGCTTGATGCCGGCCAGCAGCTCCGCGGCCCGGGCACGGGCGGCCGGCAGCGCGTCGGCGGAGGCCACCGGCACGACGACCTCCAGGTAGCACTTGAGCTTCGGCTCGGTGCCGCTCGGGCGGACGATCACCCGGGCGCCGTCGAGCGTGTACCGCAGCCCGTCGGTCGGCGGCAGCCGGTCCGTGCCCCGTGACAGGTCCTCGGCCGAGGTCACGGGCAGCCCCGCCAGGGCGGCGGGCGGGCGCTCGCGCAGGCGGCGCATCGCGTCCGCGATGACGGAAAGGTCCTCGACCCGCGCCGAGAGCTGGTCGGTCGCGTGCAGCCCGTGTTCGAGCGCGAGGTCGTCCAGCAGGTCCAGGAGCGTACGCCCCTGCTCCTTGAGTACGGAGGCGAGCTCGGCGACGAGCAGCGCGGCCGTGATGCCGTCCTTGTCGCGGACGCCCTCCGGGTCCACGCAGTAGCCGAGCGCCTCCTCGTACCCGTAACGCAGCCCCTCGACCCGGGCGATCCACTTGAAGCCCGTCAGGGTCTCCTCGTAGCCCAGGCCCGCCTTCTCCGCGATCCGGCCCAGCAGCGACGACGAGACGATCGACTCCGCGAACACGCCGGTTGCGCCCCGGCGCACCAGGTGCGCGGCGAGCAGCGCGCCCGTCTCGTCGCCCCGCAGCATCCGCCAGCCGCCGTCCGCCGCCGGGTCCGGCACGGCGACGGCGCAGCGGTCCGCGTCCGGGTCGTTGGCGATCACCAGATCCGGGTTCACGCGGCGCGCGGTGGTGAACGCGAGGTCCATCGCGCCGGGCTCCTCCGGATTGGGGAAGGCCACGGTGGGGAACGCGGGGTCCGGCTCGGCCTGCTCCGCGACGAGCACCGGGGCCGGGAAGCCGGCCCGGTCGAACGCGGCGGTGAGCACCGAGGTGCCGACGCCGTGCATCGCGGTGTACACGGTGCGGGCGGTGCGCGGCGAGCCCGCGTCGAGCACGGCGTCCGTACGGGCCAGGTAGGCGTCCAGGACCTCGTCGCCCAGGGTCTCCCAGCCGTTCTCCGGGCGGGGCACGGTGTCCAGCGGGCCGACCGCCTCGATGGCCGCGGCGATCTCGCCGTCGGCGGGCGGCACGATCTGCGAGCCGTCGCCGAGGTAGACCTTGTAGCCGTTGTCGCGGGGCGGGTTGTGGCTGGCGGTGACCTCGACCCCGGCGACGGCTCCCAGGTGCCGTATGGCGTACGCGAGGACGGGCGTCGGCAGCGGGCGGGGGAGCACGGCGGCGCGCAGCCCGGCGCCGGTCATCACGGCGGCGGTGTCCCGGGCGAAGTCGGCGGACTTGTAGCGGGCGTCGTAGCCGATGACGACGAGACCCCCGGCCCGCCCCTGGTCCTTCAGGTACGCGGCGAGCCCGGCGGCGGCGCGGATGACCACGGAGCGGTTCATGCGCATCGGGCCCGCGCCGAGTTCGCCCCTCAGCCCGGCGGTGCCGAACTGGAGGGTGCCCGCGAAGCGGGCGGTGAGCTCGGGGGTGTCCTCGGCGGCGATGAGCTCGGCGAGCTCATCGCGGGTGTCGGGGTCGGGGTCCTCCGCCAGCCAGGCGCTGGCGCGGGCGAGGAGGTCCGGGGGTGTCGTCACGGGGAGCCTTTCGTGTGCGGTGCGGGTGCGTTGCGCCTGCGGCGGGGATACCGGTGAGCCCCTCCGGCGATCGAGGAGCGGGGGTCCGGGGGCGGCGCCCCGGGACAACCTCAGATCCGGTCCAGCACCCGCGCCAGCAGGGACCCCATCCGCGTCGCGGAATCCCGCCCCGCCTGAAGGACCTCCTCATGGTTCAGCGGCTCCCCGCTCAGCCCAGCCGCCAGGTTCGTCACCAGGGACAGGCCCAGCACCTCGGCACCCGCCTCCCGGGCGGCGATCGCCTCCAGGACCGTGGACATGCCGACCAGGTCGCCGCCCATGACGCGGACCATGTTGATCTCGGCCGGGGTCTCGTAGTGCGGGCCGGGGAACTGCACGTACACGCCCTCTTCGAGCGTCTCGTCCACCTCCTTGCACAGCGCGCGCAGACGCGGCGAGTACAGGTCGGTGAGGTCCACGAAGTTCGCGCCGACGATCGGCGACGCCGCCGTCAGGTTGATGTGGTCGCTGATCAGGACCGGCTGGCCGGGGCGCATGCCCTCACGCAGGCCGCCGCAGCCGTTCGTCAGGACGACCGTCCGGCACCCGGCGGCGACCGCGGTGCGGACCCCGTGCGCCACGGCGGCGACGCCGCGGCCCTCGTAGTAGTGCGTGCGGCCCAGGAACACCAGGGCCCGCTTCTCGCCGATCACGTGCGAGCGGATCGTTCCGCCGTGGCCCTCGACGGCGGGCGCCGGGAAGCCGGGCAGGGCCGTCACCGGGAACTCGGCCGCCGGAACGCCGAGCGCGGCAGCGGCCGGCGCCCAGCCGGAGCCCATCACGAGGGCGACGTCGTGAGTCTCGGCACCGGTCAGCTCGCGCAGGCGGGCGGCGGCGTCGGCGGCGGCGGCGTACGGGTCGCCCTGGATGTGGTCCGGAATAAGTGATGCGTTCACGCGGACGAGCGTAACCGCTGAATCCCTACGCGCGTAGATGCCCCTGTACAGAGTCTTGCCGGATTCGTTCGTGTGTTCCGACAAGCGCGCCGGTCAGCAGGGGCGCTTGCGCAGTTCCATCACGTAGTCGTGCGGGGCGCCCGCCGATTCGGCCGCGTCCGCGATCTCGCCCAGATAGCGGGCGGACGGCAGGCCGCCCTCGTAACCGTTCAGCACATAGATCCAGGCCGGCTCCTCGCCGTCCAGGGTGTGCACCCGGATCCGCATGCGGCGGTAGATGTCGAGGCCGACGCCCTCCCAGCGGTCCATGGAGTCCTCGTCCATGGGGGCCAGGTCGTACAGGGCGACGAACACCTGCGAGCGGGGCGCCTCCACCACGGTGGCCAGCGCGCCCTCCCAGCCCATCTGCTCCCCGCCGAAGGTCAGCCGCCAGCCGTTCAGCCAGCCGGTGCCGCGCAGCGGTGAGTGCGGGGCGCGGCGCGTCATCAGCCGCGCGTCGAGGTTGCCGGCGTACGCGGCGTAGAGCGACATGGGATCGAGGGTACGGGAGGTGGCGGCGGGCATGCCGGTTCCTGTGAGGAACGACCCCCGGGGGGAGGCGGGAACGCGGCGGACGCGTCCGCCGCGTGCGCGCGCCGTGCGCTCCGGCGCACGTATGGAGGGCCCCGGGGAGAAGCACCTTGGCGCGTGCGGGACAATGAAGTACGTACTGCATTCCCCCGGGGCGATCCCCCGGACCCCCGGCCGGGGCAGCAGACGGCCGCGGGACGAGAAACGCGAGGCGGACTTTTCGTGACCCGGATCGTGATCATCGGCGGCGGACCCGGCGGGTACGAGGCGGCACTGGTGGGCGCCCAGCTCGGCGCGGAGGTGACCGTCGTGGACTGCGACGGCCTCGGCGGCGCGTCCGTCCTCACCGACTGCGTGCCCTCGAAGACCCTGATCGCGACGGCCGAGGTGATGACCACCTTCGACTCCTCGTACGAGGAGCTGGGCATCATCGTCGCCGACGACACCCCGCACATAGAGCAGGCGGCGCGCGTCGTCGGCGTCGATCTGGGGAAGGTCAACCGCCGCGTCAAGCGCCTGGCGCTCGCCCAGTCCCACGACATCACCGCCTCCGTCACCCGCGCCGGCGCCCGCGTCATGCGCGGCCGCGGCCGCCTGGAGGGCCTTCAGGCCGCCGACGGCTCCCGCCAGGTCGTCGTCACGGCCGCCGACGGCACGGAGGAGACGCTCACCGCGGACGCCGTGCTGATAGCGACCGGCGGGCACCCCCGCGAGATCCCGGACGCGCAGCCGGACGGCGAGCGCATCCTGAACTGGACCCAGGTCTACGACCTCGACGAGCTGCCGCAGGAGCTCATCGTCGTCGGTTCCGGTGTCACCGGCGCCGAGTTCGCCGGCGCCTACCAGGCCCTCGGCTCGCGCGTCACCCTCGTCTCGTCCCGCGACCGGGTGCTCCCCGGCGAGGACCCCGACGCGGCGGCCGTCCTGGAGGACGTGTTCCGGCGGCGCGGCATGAACGTCATGGCCCGCTCCCGCGCCCAGTCCGCCAAGCGCGTCGGCGACCGGGTCGAGGTGACCCTCGCCGACGGCCGGGTCATCTCCGGCACGCACTGCCTGATGGCCGTCGGTGCCATCCCCAACACCGCGGGCATGGGCCTGGAGGAGGCCGGCGTCCGGCTGAAGGACTCCGGACACATCTGGACCGACAAGGTCTCCCGTACCAGCGCGCCCGGCGTCTACGCGGCCGGCGACGTCACCGGCATCTTCGCGCTCGCCTCCGTCGCCGCCATGCAGGGCCGCATCGCGATGTACCACTTCCTGGGCGACGCGGTGGCCCCGCTGGACCTCAAGACGGTCTCCTCGAACGTCTTTACCGACCCGGAGATCGCCACCGTCGGCTACACCCAGGCGGACGTCGACGCGGGCAAGATCGAGGCGCTGGTCGTCAAGCTGCCGCTGCTGCGCAACCCGCGCGCGAAGATGCAGGGCATCCGGGACGGCTTCGTCAAGATCTTCTGCCGCCCCGGCACCGGCATCGTGGTCGGCGGCTGTGTCGTCGCCCCCCGGGCGAGCGAGCTGATCCACCCCATCTCGATCGCGGTCGACAACAATCTGACGGTCGACCAGATCGCAAACACCTTCACTGTGTACCCGTCCCTGTCGGGATCGATCGCCGAAGTGGCCCGCCAGTTGCACAGCCGTAAGCGCACGGGCGGGGCGTGACGGGGCCGGGGGCGCCGGGCCGGAGCCCGGCAATCCCCGGCAACTCCCGCCAAGTCGGGCGGTCCGCACCCGCCGTGCGATCAGGAGACGACAACAAGGCGGCCTCCTATACCACTTGGTGACCGCCCGTATGTACAACTTCTGCTATTCGGCGCAAACTGCTGAAAAGTCTCGCGCGGTCACGTTACTGTCAGTTTCGTGTTCGCTGCAGAACGTCGTCAGTTGATCCTCGAAATGGTGCGCGCCAACGGGGCGGTATCGCTCCGTGAGCTCGCCCGCGTCGTCCAGACCTCCGAAGTGACCGTACGGCGGGACGTGCGGGCACTGGAGGCAGAAGGACTCCTCGACCGCCGGCACGGCGGTGCGGTCTTGCCGGGCGGTTTTACGCGGGAGTCCGGCTTTCCGCAGAAATCCCATCTCGCCACCGCGGAGAAAACGGCCATCGCCGACCTGGCCGCCGGCCTCGTCGAAGAGGGCGAGGCCATCGTCGTCGGTGCCGGTACGACCACGCAGGAGCTGGCCCGCAGGCTCGCGCGCGTCCCCGGCCTGACCGTCGTCACCAACTCCCTGCTCGTCGCCCAGGCGCTGGCCCATGCCAACCGGGTGGAGGTGGTGATGACCGGGGGCACCCTCCGCGGCTCCAACTACGCCCTCGTGGGCAGCGGGGCCGAGCAGTCCCTCCAGGGGCTGCGGGTCTCCCGGGCGTTCCTGTCCGGGAGCGGGCTCACCGCCGAGCGCGGGCTCTCCACGTCCAACATGCTCTCCGCGAGCGTGGACCGGGCGCTGGTGCAGGCCGCGGCGGAGGTGGTGGTCCTCGCGGACCACACGAAGCTCGGTTCCGACACGATGTTCCAGACCGTGCCGACGGATCTCATCACCCATCTGGTGACGGACGAGCCCGCCGCGCACGACGACCGGTCCGCCGCCGAGTTGCAGGCGCTGGCGGATCAGGGCGTGCGCATCGCTGTCGCGGGGGGCGGGGGGGCGTCCTCCGCCGCCGCGGACCCGGGGGCGGGGGGCGGGCGGCCCGCCAGGCGCGAGATGCCCTTGCCCGGGCAGCGGCGTACGCAGGGGCAGCCGTTGCGGGCGCTCGGGGAGCCGGGGGTCGGTGACCGGGAGCGGGACCGGGCGCGGGTGGCGGACCTGCGGCGGCGGTAGCCCGGGGGCGCTGCCCCCGGACCCCCACTCCTCAATCGCCGGAGGGGCTTGATTCGGGGCGTGGCCCCTTTCCCCCGCTCCTCAGTCGCCGGAGGGGCTCGGATGCAGCCCTCGTAGCGTCAGTTTCAGCAGGCGGTTCGCCAGTTCCGGGTCGTCCGGGGACTGTTCCGCCGCCAGGGCGATGGCGTTCGTCAGTTGCATCAGGTCGTCTATCGAGACGTCCGGGCGGACCGCCCCCGACGACTGGGCCCGGGCCAGCAGCGTCGAGCCCGCCTCGCGCAGCGGGGTGTTGCAGCGGGCCAGGGCCGAACTCTCGTCGTGGCACGTCGACATGAGGGCCTGGGCCAGGCCGCGGTACTCCCCGGCGTGGGTGACGATCGCGCCCAGCCAGTCCACCAGCGCGGCGCACGGCCGCTCCGCGCCGGCCAGTTCGCGGGAGCGGGCGATCAGGGAGGCCACCGCCTCCTGGAAGACCGCGCTCATCAGGGCGTGCCGGGTCGGGAAGTGGCGGTACAGCGTGCCGATGCCCACCCCCGCGCGCCGGGCGATGTCCTCCAGGGACGCGTCGGTGCCGTGTTCCGCGAAGGCGGTACGGGCCTCCGCCAGCAGCCGGCCGTAGTTGCGGCGCGCGTCGGCACGCATGGGCCGGGCCGGTGCCCCTGCCTGGCTCGTCGCCATGGTGCGGTCCCTCCAGTCTTCCCGGCCTGTCTCCCCGGTCTCCAGGATGCCATCGTGCGGGCGGGCGCCGTTCCCCGAACGCACCGGTGCCCCGGTCACGTCCGAGGACATGACCGGGGCACCGGCGGGGAAGACGCGGGTCAGTCCTTGATCTCGCAGATGGCGGCGCCCGAGGAGATCGAGCTGCCGACCTCGGCGGCCAGGCCCTTGACCGTGCCGGAGCGGTGCGCGTTCAGCGGCTGCTCCATCTTCATGGCCTCCAGGACGACGATCAGGTCGCCCTCCTTGACCTCCTGGCCCTCCTCCACGGCGATCTTCACGATCGTGCCCTGCATCGGGGAGGCGAGGGTGTCGCCGGAGACGGCCGAGCCGGACTTCTTCGCCGCGCGGCGCTTGGGCTTGGCGCCGGCCGCGAGGCCGGTACGGGCCAGGCTCATGCCGAGCGAGGAGGGCAGCGAGACCTCCAGGCGCTTGCCGCCGACCTCCACGACCACCGTCTCGCGGCCGGACTCGTCGTCGGCCTCCACCTCGGCGGGCGCGGCGAACGGCTTGATCTCGTTGACGAACTCCGTCTCGATCCAGCGGGTGTGGACGCGGAACGGGTCGGCGGTGAACGCCGGGTCCGTCACGACCGCGCGGTGGAACGGGATGGCGGTTGCCATGCCCTCGACGTTGAACTCCGCCAGGGCACGCGCCGCACGCTGGAGCGCCTGCTCACGCGTCGCACCGGTCACGATGAGCTTGGCCAGCAGCGAGTCCCAGGCGGGGCCGATGACCGAGCCGGACTCCACGCCCGCGTCCAGGCGGACGCCGGGACCGCTCGGCGCCTCGAACTTGGTCACCGTGCCGGGAGCCGGCAGGAAGCCCCGGCCCGGGTCCTCGCCGTTGATCCGGAACTCGAAGGAGTGACCGCGCGAGGCGGGGTCGTCGTAACCCAGCTCCTCGCCGTCGGCGATCCGGAACATCTCGCGGACCAGGTCGATGCCGGAGACCTCCTCGGTCACCGGGTGCTCCACCTGAAGGCGCGTGTTGACCTCCAGGAAGGAGATCGTGCCGTCCATGCCGACCAGGAACTCGACCGTGCCGGCGCCGACGTAGCCGGCCTCCTTGAGGATCGCCTTGGACGCCGCGTACAGCTCGGCGTTCTGCGCGTCGGACAGGAAGGGGGCCGGGGCCTCCTCCACGAGCTTCTGGTGGCGGCGCTGGAGCGAGCAGTCACGCGTCGAGACGACGACCACGTTGCCGTGGGTGTCGGCCAGGCACTGGGTCTCCACGTGGCGCGGCTTGTCGAGGTAGCGCTCCACGAAGCACTCCCCGCGCCCGAACGCGGCGACCGCCTCACGGACGGCGGAGTCGTACAGCTCCGGGATCTCCTCCAGCGTGCGCGCGACCTTCAGGCCGCGGCCGCCGCCGCCGAACGCGGCCTTGATCGCGATCGGCAGGCCGTGCTCCTCGGCGAAGGCGACGACCTCCGCGGAACCCGAGACCGGGTCCGGGGTGCCCGCGACCAGCGGGGCACCGGCGCGCTGCGCGATGTGGCGGGCGGCGACCTTGTCACCGAGGTCCCGGATCGCGTGCGGCGGCGGGCCGATCCACGTCAGACCGGCGTCCAGCACGGCCTGGGCGAACTCGGCGTTCTCCGAGAGGAAGCCGTAACCCGGGTGGATCGCGTCCGCCCCGGAGTCCTTGGCAGCCTGGAGCACCTTGGCGATGTCCAGGTAGCTGGCCGCCGGGGTGTCACCGCCCAGAGCGAATGCCTCGTCGGCCGCACGGACGTGCAGAGCGTCACGATCCGGATCGGCGTAGACGGCCACGCTGCCGATACCCGCGTCCCGGCAGGCCCGGGCAACACGAACAGCGATTTCGCCACGGTTGGCGATGAGCACCTTGCGCACGATGGCTCCCTCCTTGAAACAAGCTGAGTTTAGGGACTACCGACACGGTCCTACGACCCGTCCCCAATGGTGAGCTTGCCCACACGGAGTGTGATTCGAGGCGTGCTCGAGTCGCGAAATCCCTTGTGCCACCACGGTACGCCGGGTTCTGAAACCGCACAGTAGCGACCAGGTGTGGCCCAGGTCTCTATCGGCACGGGCAGCGACTTACCGTGATTCTTTGTGGAGTTCCCACTAAGGGGTGGGGAATTCTTTGCCCGACCCACGAAGACCCGGAGGAGTGGGGGCGGGTCGGGGTTGCGCATGGCTCTTGTCGTGGCCATTACTCGTTAGTAGGGTCCGCGCTATTGCACGTACTGCTGGTAACAGGGGGTGAGTGTCGTGGTGCGCAGGCTGGTCGCCTTCTTGGCCGCGCTCGTGCTGGCCGTGGAAGCCGTGGGCGTCGTGGTCGTCAACGTGGTCCTGGGCACGGTCGTGAAGAACCAGGACATGTCACTCGCCGGTACGGACCCCGAGGCGATGTCCAAGGGCACCTGGGTGCTCGGCGGGGTCTCCGGGGTCTTCCTGCTCCTGTGCGCCGTGCTCCTCGTGCTGGCGGGGGTCCGCGACCGGGCCCCGGGGCGTGTCGCGCGGATCGTGCTGATCTGCTGCGCGGTCGTCCACGGTGTACTCGGCGCGCTGACGGTCGGACTCGTCGGCTGGGCCGCGTTCGCCTGGATGATGGTGACGCTCGGCCTGATCGTGCTCGTCCTGGTGGCGTACGGTCCCGAGACGGCCGCCGGGTCCGGGAAGGCCGGTCCCGAGGCGGCCGGTCCCGAGCCGGAGCCCGAGCCGGCCTGATCCCGGCTCAGGCCCAGAGGTCGGTGACCTGGATGCCCAGCTCGCCCAGCAGGCGGCGCAGCAGGGGCAGCGAGAGCCCGATGACATTGCCCGGGTCGCCCTCGATGGAGTCCACGAACGGCGCCGAGCGCCCGTCCAGGGTGAAGGCCCCCGCCACGTGCAGCGGTTCGCCGGACGCGACGTAGGCGGCGACCTCGGCGTCCGTCGGCTCCCCGAAGCGCACCGTGGTGGACGCCGTCCGCGAGACCGTGCGGCCGGTCGTGGTGTCCGTCAGGCTGTGCCCCGTCCGCAGGATGCCGGCGCGGCCGCGCATCGACTTCCAGCGGGCCGTGGCCTCCTCGGCGTCGGCCGGCTTGCCGAGCGCCTGTCCGTCGAGCTCAAGCACCGAGTCGCAGCCGATGACCAGGGCCCCGGCGGCCTCGGGGAGCGCGGCGACGGCGGCCGCCTTGGCCCGGGCGAGGACGAGGGCGAGTTCCGCGGGGGTGGGGGCGGTGAGGGCGTCCTCGTCGACGCCGCTGACGATGACCTCCGGGGCGAGGCCGGCTTGGCGGAGCAGGGCGAGGCGGGCCGGGGAGGCGGAGGCGAGTACGAAGCGGCGGGGTGCGGTCATGCGCGCCATCGTACGGACGCGGGCCGTTGCGGGGGCGCTGCCCCCGGGCCCCCGCTCCTCGATCGCCGGAGGGGCTTGATTCTGCCTCAGCGCGTGCCCAGCACGAACATCGCGACGACCATCGCCAGGGCCAGGATCAGGCCCGCTCGGCGCATCATCGTCTCCGCGTCGCGGAGTTCCTTGGGGGGCTTGTTCTCGGGGTCGGACCAGAGCATGACTTGATCCTGCGGGGCGGGCCTCGGGCGGCGCCTGAGTACGCGTACTCAACCGCCGCCCCTCGCGTCACCAGCGGTTACGCGGGCCAGTACGTACGGGCCCACGCGCGCGGGCCCGGCAGGTGGCGGCCGCTTCGGGCCAGGCGGCTCGGGTGGGACCAGCCCGCGGGCGGTTCCGGGGCGCCGGACGGCACGGCGGACACCGCCGCCGCACGGGCCCGGACCACCGCGAGGGCGGCGGCCAGTTCCTCCGGGGTCGGGTTGCCCCGTACGACCTTGATCATGGCCAGAACCCTTTCTAGAGGGGGATGTTGCCGTGCTTCTTGGGCGGCAGGGCCTCGCGCTTGGTGCGGAGCTGGCGCAGGCCCCTGACCACGTGTGCCCGGGTGTCGGACGGCATGATCACCGCGTCCACGTATCCGCGTTCGGCCGCCACGTACGGGTTGAGGAGCGCGTCCTCGTAGTCCGCGATCAGTTCGGCGCGGGTGGCCTCCTGATCCTCGGCGGCGGCGATCGTGCGGCGGTGCAGGATGTTCACCGCGCCCTGCGCGCCCATGACGGCGATCTGCGCCGTCGGCCAGGCGAGGTTGATGTCGGCGCCCAGGTGCTTGGAGCCCATCACGTCGTACGCGCCGCCGAACGCCTTGCGCGTGATCACCGTGATCAGCGGGACCGTCGCCTCCGCGTACGCGTAGATCAGCTTGGCGCCGCGGCGGATGATGCCGCCGTACTCCTGGTCGACGCCCGGCAGGAAGCCCGGTACGTCCACGAAGGTCAGCACCGGCACGTTGAACGCGTCGCAGGTGCGGACGAAACGCGCGGCCTTCTCGCTGGCGTTGATGTCCAGACAGCCGGCGAACTGCATCGGCTGGTTGGCGACGACGCCGACGGGATAGCCCTCGACGCGGCCGAAGCCGGTGATGATGTTCGGCGCGAACAGGGCCTGGGTCTCCAGGAACTCGCCGTCGTCCAGCACGTGCTCGATCGCGGTGTGCATGTCGTAGGGCTGGTTCGCCGAGTCCGGGATGAGCGTGTCGAGCTCGCGGTCCTCGTCGCTGACCGCCAGGTCCGCCTCCTCCGGGAAGGCCGGGGCCTCCGAGAGGTTGTTCGACGGGAGGTAGGACAGCAGCGACTTGACGTACTCGATGGCGTCCTTCTCGTCGCCCGCCATGTGGTGCGCGACGCCCGAGGTGGTGTTGTGCGTACGGGCTCCGCCCAGCTCCTCGAAGCCGACGTCCTCACCGGTGACCGTCTTGATGACGTCCGGGCCCGTGATGAACATGTGCGAGGTCTGGTCGACCATCACCGTGAAGTCGGTGATCGCGGGGGAGTACACCGCGCCGCCCGCGCACGGGCCGACGATCAGCGAGATCTGCGGGATGACACCCGAGGCGTGCACATTGCGCCGGAAGATCTCCGCGAAGAGCCCCAGCGCCGCGACACCCTCCTGGATGCGCGCTCCGCCGCCGTCGTTGATGCCGATGACCGGGCAGCCGGTCTTCAGCGCGAAGTCCATCACCTTGACGATCTTCTCACCGTAGACCTCGCCCAGCGAGCCGCCGAAGATCGTGAAGTCCTGCGAGTACACGCAGACGGGACGGCCGTCGACCGTGCCGTAGCCGGTGACGACGCCGTCCCCGTACGGCCGGTTCTTCTCGATGCCGAAGTTGGTCGAGCGGTGCCGGGCGAACTCGTCGAGCTCCACGAAGGAACCCTCGTCGAGCAGCAGCTCGACGCGCTCGCGCGCCGTCAGCTTGCCCTTCGCGTGCTGCTTCTCCACCGCGCGCGCCGACCCGGCGTGGGTCGCCTCTTCGATACGGCGCTGCAGGTCCGCGAGCTTGCCCGCGGTCGTGTGGACGTCGGTCTCTTCCGGCTCGGACATCGGGTGGCGGCTCCCTGCCTGGTCACGGGGACGACTTGGCTGCTGATCTGCTGACAAACAGCTACTGAGCCGTAGCGTATCGGCGCGGATACGGTTCGGCAGTGCGTCCTTTGACACACCTAGGGTGGCTTGCATGACACCTTCGGATGCGCCACAGAGCCGTTGGTCGGACCTGGACCGGCCGCCCCTCAACGTCCCCGCGCTGCGCCGCGGACTGCTGCGGCCGGGCTCGCTGTGGACCGCGCTCGACGTGGTCGAGTCGACCGGCTCCACCAACACGGATCTCGCCGCGCGCGCGGCGGGCCTCAGCGAGGGCACGGTCCTCGTCGCCGAGGAGCAGACCGCCGGGCGCGGGCGCCTGGAGCGCACCTGGACCGCCCCGGCCCGTTCCGGCCTCTTCTTCTCCGTCTACCTGACGCCCGGGAACGTGCCCGCCGAGCGCTGGGGCTGGCTGCCGCTGCTCACCGGCGTCGCCGCCGCGACCGGTCTGGCGCGCGCCGCGGGCGTCGACATGGCCCTGAAGTGGCCCAACGACCTGCTCGTCACAGTCGGGGGGGAGGAGCGCAAGACCGGCGGCATCCTCGCCGAGCGGGCCGGCGACGGCGTCGTCATCGGCATCGGCCTCAACGTCTCCCTGCGCGCCGACGAGCTGCCCGCCCCCACCGCCGCGTCGCTCGCCCTGGCCGGCGCGGTCTCCACCGACCGCGAAACGCTGCTGCGGGGCGTCCTGCGCTCGCTGGAGCACTGGTACGGGCTCTGGCGCGACGCGGACGGCGACGCGGCGGCGAGCGGGGTGCAGGAGGCGTACGCGGCGGGCTGCGCGACCCTCGGCAAGGCCGTACGGGCCCAACTGCCCGGCGACCGCACGCTCACCGGAGAGGCCGTCGCCGTCGACGGGGACGGCCGGCTCGTCCTCGCCACCGGCGGCGGACTGCGGGAACCGGTCTCCGCGGGCGACATCGTGCACCTGCGGGGCGCGGCGGGCGGCCTGACCTGAACCGGGAGCGCCCCGGGCTCGTGCCCTGAGGACGTGAGGTAGGGCACACCTGCCGTATCGTTGAGGTGATCCACCGACGGACAGATCGGCAGGGCAGTGCGCAGGGAACGGGCAGGAGGCGGCTGGTGACCGTCGACGACACGACCTCCGGCGATGGCGCGCAGCAGTCACCGGACCCCTCGGTGCACGCCACACCGCACCACGAAGTCGACCACACGGCCGAGCCGACCGACGACCCCCTCGCGATCCGGCTGGAACAGCTGATCCTGGGCGCCGACCGCCGCTACACGCCGTTCCAGGCGGCCCGCACGGCCGGCGTCTCCATGGACCTGGCCTCCCGCTTCTGGCGGGCCATGGGTTTCGCGGACATCGGCCAGGCCAAGGCGCTCACCGAGGCCGACGTGCTGGCCCTGCGGCGGCTCTCCGGTCTGGTGGAGGCCGGGCTGCTCAGCGAGCCGATGGCGATCCAGGTCGCCCGGTCGACCGGGCAGACCACCGCCCGGCTGGCCGAATGGCAGATCGACTCCTTCCTGGAGGGCCTGACCGAGCCCCCCGAGCCCGGCATGACCCGCACCGAGGTCACATACCCCCTGGTCGAACTGCTCCTGCCCGAGCTGGAGGAGTTCCTGGTGTACGTGTGGCGGCGCCAGCTCGCCGCCGCCACGGGCCGGGTCGTGCAGGCGGCCGACGACGACGAGATGGTCGACCGGCGCCTGGCCGTGGGCTTCGCGGACCTCGTCGGCTTCACCCGGCTCACCCGCCGTCTGGAGGAGGAGGAGCTCGGCGAGCTGGTCGAGTCCTTCGAGACCACCTGCGCCGACCTGGTCGCGGCGCACGGCGGCCGGCTCATCAAGACCCTCGGCGACGAGGTCCTGTTCGCCGCCGACGACGCGGGCACCGCCGCCGAGATCGCGCTGCGCCTGGTCGAGGCGATGGCCGTGGACGAGACGATGCCGGCGCTCCGGGTCGGCATCGCCTTCGGCACGGTCACCACCCGGATGGGCGATGTCTTCGGCACCACGGTGAACCTGGCCAGCCGGCTCACCTCGATAGCGCCCAAGGACGCGGTGCTGGTCGACGGAGCGTTCGCCGAGGAGCTGACGCGTACGGGCGACGCCCCGGTCTCCGAGGCGCGGGCGGCGGAGGAGGCCGCGGCGGCGGCCGAGCGGGCCGGGAAGGAGAGCCCGGACGCGGAGGTGGTCCCGGTGCCGAAGTACCGCTTCGGCCTCCAGCCCATGTGGCAGCGCCCGGTCCGCGGCCTCGGCGTGGTCGAACCCTGGCTGCTGGCCCGGCGCGGTACCTCCTGAGCTGTTCCGCACGCCCTTTCGGGGGAGAGCTCTAGGATCCCTCCGGTAACGCTCGTTAACCGACAGGGGTGCAGCCATGACCGTCACGTCCGAGCAGCGGTTCGGGGAGTTCGTCGTCGTCCGGGCCCACGAGGGCCTCGATCACGTCGCCGAGCTGGTCCTCGACCGGCCGAAGGCCATGAACGCGGTGTCCACGGACATGGCGCGCTCGATCGCCGCCGCCTGCGACGCGCTCGCCGCCGACCGGGACGTACGCGTCACCGTCCTGACTTCCAGCCATGAGCGGGCGTTCTGCGTGGGCGCGGACCTCAAGGAGCGCAACTCCTTCTCCGACGCCGACCTGGTGCGCCAGCGGCCCACCGCGCGCGCCGCCTACACCGGTGTGCTGGAGCTGCCGATGCCGACGATCGCCGCCGTGCACGGCTTCGCGCTGGGCGGCGGCTTCGAGCTGGCCCTGTCCTGCGACCTGATCGTCGCCGACCCGACCGCCCTGGTGGGCCTGCCCGAGGTCTCCGTCGGCGTCATCCCGGGCGGCGGCGGCACCCAGCTGCTGCCCCGCCGGGTCGGGGCCGCGCGCGCCGCCGAGCTGATCTTCAGCGCCCGCCGGGTGCATGGCCCCGAGGCCCGGGAGCTGGGCCTGGTGGACGAGCTGGTGGCGGAGGGCCAGGACCGGGCCGAGGCGCTGGCCCTGGCCGGACGGATCGCCGCCCACTCACCGGTCGGGCTGCGGGCGGCCAAGCGGGCGCTGCGGCTCGGACACGGGCTCGACCTGCGGGCCGGGCTTGAGGTCGAGGACTCCGCGTGGCGGTCGGTGGCCTTCTCCGGGGACCGGGCGGAGGGCGTGGCAGCGTTCAACGAGAAGCGGAAGCCGAACTGGCCGGGGGAGTGACCCTGGGTGCCCTTTTCCGGCCGGATCGGTCACGCTCCGGAGTCGTCGGGTGATCGCTGAGGCCATATCGCCCTAAACTGGCGCAATGGGTGGTGACGACGCACGACTGCGCGCCGTGGTCTCGCTGGCACAGGCGATGGCCGCGGCGCAGACCCCCCGGGAGTGCTGGCGAGCCGCCGCCCTGGGGGCCTGCCAGGCGCTGGGGGGCAGCTTCGCCGCGCTCTCGGTCTGGGAGCGCGACCGGGGCAGGCTCAGGGTCCTGGTCAACGCGGGTGAGCGGGCCGAGGGCGAGGAGGAGTTCCCCGACGAGGAGGTCTACCCGGTCCACCGGTTCCCGGAGATCACCGAATTCCTGCACGAGCGGTGGGCCGGGGGCGGTGAGCCGGAGGCCTGGGTGGAGACCGCCGAGGGCCCGGTGGACGGGGGGCCGGGCCGGGAGCCGGCGGCCGGTGCGCACGGATACGGGCCCGGCTACTGCCACCAGCGGGTCGCGGCGCTGCGCCGTCGCGGGCGGGGGTGCTGCGTGGTCGCGCCGATCGTGCTGCACGGGCGGGCCTGGGGCGAGCTGTACGTGGCGCGGCCGGTGGGCGAACCGGTCTTCGGACGCGCGGACGCCGACTTCGCGACGGTGCTGGCCGCCGTGGTGGCGGCCGGGCTCGCCCAGACCGAGCGCCTGGAGGAGGTCCGCAAGCTGGCCTTCACGGACCCGCTGACCGGCCTCGCCAACCGCAGGGCCGTCGATGTGCGGCTGGACGAGGCGCTGGAGGCGCACCGGACGGAGGGTGCGGTGGTCAGCCTGGTCGTCTGCGACCTGAACGGGCTGAAGTGGGTCAACGACACCCATGGCCACGCGGTGGGCGACCGGCTGCTGGAACGTTTCGGCTCGGTGCTGTCCCGGTGCGGGGCCATACTGCCCGGCGCGCTGGCGGCCCGGCTGGGCGGCGACGAGTTCTGCCTGCTGGCGGTGGGCCCCGGGGCGGACGAGGTGGTCGCCGTCGCCACCGAGCTGTGCGAGCGGGCGGCCGGTCTCGAATCCGGCAACGGGGTCGCCTGCGGGATCGCGTCCACCGGTGACGACATCGGGCCCGTGGTCTCGGCCCGGCGGTTGTTCCGGCTGGCGGACGCGGCGCAGTACCGGGCGAAGGCGGCCCGCTCGGATCGCCCGGTGGTGGCGGGGCGCGACGACGAGGTCATCCGGCTGGCGGACGCCCCGCCGAAGTCCCCGCACGACCGCCGCCACCTGCGCGGCAACCCGCCCGAGGTGTGACCCGTACGACCGGTGCGAGCGTCGCTGCCGGCGTAAGGGGTCAACCCGCCGACCACTGGTGACATGAAGGGTTTCAATCCGTACGCTGCTGAATATGGATATGCATACAGTCGTGGTGGGGACGTCCGGCACCACCGCTCAGGACGTCATCGCCGTGGCCCGCGGCAACGCCCGTGTCGAGCTCTCCGCCGCCGCGGTGGCCGCGCTGGCCGCAGCCCGCGAGATCGTGGACGCGCTCGCCGCCAAGCCCGAGCCGGTCTACGGCGTCTCGACCGGCTTCGGCGCCCTGGCCAGCCGCCACATCAGCCCCGAGCTGCGTGCGCAGCTCCAGCGCAACATCGTCCGCTCGCACGCCGCCGGCATGGGCCCGCGCGTCGAGCGCGAGGTCGTCCGGGCGCTGATGTTCCTCCGGCTGAAGACGGTCGCCTCCGGCCACACCGGTGTCCGGCCCGAGGTCGCGCAGACCATGGCCGACGTGCTGAACGCCGGGATCACCCCCGTCGTCCACGAGTACGGATCGCTCGGCTGCTCCGGCGACCTGGCGCCCCTGTCGCACTGCGCGCTCGCCCTGATGGGCGAGGGCGACGCGGAGGGCCCCGACGGCACCGTCCGCCCGGCCGGTGAACTGCTCGCCGCGCACGGCATCGCCCCGGTCGAGCTGCGCGAGAAGGAGGGCCTGGCCCTCCTCAACGGCACCGACGGCATGCTCGGCATGCTGATCATGGCCCTCGCCGATCTGCGGACGCTCTACACCTCGGCCGACATCACCGCCGCCCTCTCCCTGGAAGCCCTGCTCGGCACGGACAAGGTCCTCGCCCCCGAGCTGCACGCCATCCGCCCGCACCCCGGCCAGGGCGCCAGCGCGGACAACATGCTGCGGGTGCTGGCCGGGTCGGGCCTCACCGGTCATCACCAGGACGACGCGCCGCGCGTCCAGGACGCCTACTCGGTGCGGTGCGCGCCCCAGGTCAACGGGGCGGGCAGGGACACCCTCGCGTACGCCGCGACCGTCGCCGACCGCGAGCTGGCGTCCGCCGTGGACAACCCGGTGGTCCTGCCCGACGGCCGGGTGGAGTCCAACGGCAACTTCCACGGGGCGCCCGTCGCGTACGTCCTGGACTTCCTGGCCATCGCCGCCGCGGACCTGGGCTCCATCACCGAGCGCCGGACCGACCGGCTCCTCGACAAGAACCGGTCGCACGGGCTGCCGCCGTTCCTGGCCGACGACGCGGGCGTGGACTCCGGGCTGATGATCGCCCAGTACACCCAGGCCGCCCTGGTCAGTGAGATGAAGCGGCTCGCCGTCCCGGCCTCCGCCGACTCCATCCCGTCCTCCGCCATGCAGGAGGACCACGTCTCGATGGGCTGGTCCGCCGCGCGCAAGCTGCGTACCGCCGTCGGCAACCTCGCCCGGATCGTCGCCGTCGAGCTCTACGCGGCGACCCGCGCCGTCGAGCTGCGCGCCCAGCAGGGGCTGACTCCGGCACCCGCCACGCGCGCCGTCATCGAGGCGCTGCGGGCCGCCGGTGTGGAGGGCCCCGGTCCCGACCGCTTCCTCTCGCCGGACCTGGCCGCGGCCGACGCCTTCGTACGGGCGGGCGGCCTGGTCTCCGCCGTGGAACCGGTCACCGGGCCGCTGGCCTGACCGGAGCGGGCTTCAGAGCGCGGGGCGCGGGGCCGTCCGGTGGGACGACGAATACGTCACCACACCGGCCCCGATGCCGAGGAAGGCGACACCGCCGAGCACATACGGGGTGGCGTGGACGTTCGTCCCCGGCGCGGTGAGAGCGCCGGAATCCACGTCGTCGCCCGCGGTCGCCGCGTTGCCGGACACCGTGCCGGGCGCGGTGCCCGTATCGCCCGTGGCCTTGACCGACGGGACGAACCACAGGGCGCACAACAGCGCCCCCGCGGCGGTGGCGGTCAGGAGCGGGCGGCGGGCGATGGCCACGGAATCGGTCCCCCTTGCGACGGCCGGACGTCCGGCTCGTCCCGATGCTAGGGCTGCCGTCCGGATCACGCCAGGGCCCCGCGGAACGCATGACGGCGGGGCCCTCGGGGAAGGCGTGCACGACGAGGCGCGCCCCTGGCGTCCCGCACAATGGGAGGGAGGGCGACGGCTGCGGCGGCCCGGAGCGGCGGGCCCGACCTGCGGGAACGCAGGCCCTGCCCGCTCGTGGCGGACCGGAGCCGGTCCGTGTCGCGGACGCGGGAACCACCGCCCCCGGCACGGCGTCGAAGAGTGGTGTTCCCCACACATTCGGCGCACGTGGAACGGGGATCCCGTACAAGGGGTTCTTGGAACATTGACGGGGTTTCGCCGTTGGGCGGCCTTGTTCGGGGTTTTTGGGGATTTCGGCAACGATGGAGAAGCGTGTGATGACGGACAGCAAGCGGCGCAAGGGCCTGATGGCCGCGTCCGCACTGCTCGGCGGCGTACTGGTGCTTTCCGCCTGTGACGACGGCGGGGACAAGGCCGGGCCCAGCCCCGAGAGCTCGAAGTCCCAGGCGGCCGACGTCGACAAGGCGGCGGCGCAGGAGACCTCCGAGGCGCAGATAACGATCGCGCCCAAGAACGGTGCGACCAACGCGAGCATCAACAACGCCGCCAAGGTCACCGTCGCCAAGGGCAAGCTGACCGAGGTCACGATGACCAGCGCGGACGGCAAGAGCGTCCAGGGCACCCTCGCCGCCGACGGCACGAGCTGGCAGCCGGACGCCCAGCTGGAGCGCTCGACCACCTACAAGGTCAGCGCCACGGCGAAGGACGCCAAGGGCCGCGAGGCGCACGAGAACTCCTCCTTCACCACCGTCTCGCCCGACAAGAGCTTCATCGGGAACTTCACCCCCGAGGACGGCTCCACGGTCGGCGTCGGCATGCCCGTCTCCATCAACTTCAACAAGCCGATCACCGACACCAAGGCCGTCCAGGACGGCATCAAGGTGACCTCCAGCAGCGGCCAGGAGGTCGTCGGCCACTGGTTCAACAACCAGCGCCTCGACCTGCGCCCCGAGAACTACTGGCAGGCCGGCTCGACCGTCACCCTGAAGCTGTCCCTGGACGGCGTCGAGGGCTCGGACGGCGTCTACGGCGTCCAGCAGAAGACGGTCACCTTCAAGGTCGGCCGCAACCAGGTGTCCACGGTGGACGCCAAGACGCACATGATGACCGTCACCCGGGACGGCAAGACCATCAAGACCATCCCGATCTCCGCGGGCGGGCCCGACAACCCCACGTACAACGGTCAGATGGTGATCTCCGAGAAGTACAAGGAGACCCGGATGAACGGTGCCACCGTCGGCTTCACGGACGACGACGGCAAGGGCGAGTACGACATCAAGGACGTCCCGCACGCCATGCGGCTGTCCACGTCGGGCACCTTCATCCACGGCAACTACTGGGGCAAGGGCATCTTCGGCAAGGTCAACACCAGCCACGGCTGCGTCGGCCTCCAGGACGTCAAGGGCGCCGGTGACGCCGAACAGCCCGCCGCGTGGTTCTACAACAACTCCCTGGTCGGTGACGTCGTCGTCGTCAAGAACTCCCCGGACAAGACGATCCAGCCCTCCAACGGCCTCAACGGCTGGAACCTCAGCTGGGCCGAGTGGACGGCGGGCTCCACCGCCTGACCGGTCCGTCCGGCCGAACCCCACCCCCTTCGGCGTACACACTCTTCTCATCCGGCTCTCATGGCGCCCTCAACCCACCATCACGAGCCGTTCCTAGCCTCGCGCCATGTTCTTCACCTACCTCCGGCGCGAGCTGCGCCGCCGCAGAAAGGCGGCGCTCGTCGTCGCCTCCGGGCTCGCCCTCGGCATTGCGCTGGTCATCGTCGTCAGCTCCGTCTCCTCGGGCATGAGCAAGGCCCAGGACAAGGTCCTCGAATCGCTGTACGGGCTCGGCACGGACATGACCGTCACCAAGGCGGCCACGGCGCCCAAGTCCGGCTCCACCGGCCGCCCCAAGTTCGAGTTCGACGCCAGGGACAGCGACGACGACGCGACCCAGAGCACGGACCGGGTCATGGTCCAGGGCTTCCAGACCCTGGCGTCCTCCACGGTCGCCGAGGTCGGCGAGCAGGACGGCGTCGCCGGTGCGGTCGGCGGTCTGAGCCTGTCCGTCATGAAGGTGGACGGGCAGTTCAAGCGCGGCGAGTTCAAGCAGGAGGGCGGTACGGCCCAGGGCGGCGGCGGACGCGGGCCCGGTGGCGGCAGCGGCATGCCGCAGGGCGAGGTCAAGGGCGGCGGCGCCTCCTTCGACGTCAACTCCTACACCGTGTACGGCACCGACGTCACCCAGCAGGACCTCGGCCCGCTCACCTCGTCGAAGATCACCTCCGGCCGTACGTTCACGGCGACCGAGACCAACGCGAAGGTGGCCGTGGTCGACTCCGCGTACGCCAAGGAGAAGAGCCTCGCCACCGGCAAGACCCTGACCATCCACGGGACGAAGTTCACGGTCATCGGCGTCTCGACGGCCGACAGCGGCGACGCCGCCGCCAACGTCTACATCCCGCTCAAGCAGGCGCAGACGCTGTCCGACTCGAAGGACAAGGTCACCACGGTCTACGTGAAGGCCGCGGACTCGCAGAAGATCGACGGCGTCAAGTCGGCCATCCAGAAGAACATCTCCGGCACCACGGTCACCACCTCCGCCGACCTCGCGGACACCGTCTCCGGCTCCCTGTCCACCGCGTCCGACCTGGCCGCAGGCGTCGGCAAGTGGCTCTCCATCGCCGTCCTGGTCGCCGCGTTCCTCGTCGCCGGGCTCCTCACCTCGTCCGCCGTCAGCCGTCGGGTGCGCGAATTCGGCACGCTGAAGGCCCTCGGCTGGAAGAGCGGCCGGGTCACCCGCCAGGTCGTCGGCGAGGCCCTGGTCAACGGCCTCATCGGCGGCGTCCTCGGCATCGCCGTCGGCCTGGCCGGCGCGTACGCGGTCACGGCCGTCAGCCCCACGCTCACCGCCGAGCTCGGCTCCTCCGGCGGGACGCGCGGCGGCATGATGGGCGGCGGCGGGCCCGGCTTCGGCCGGCAGAGCGCCTCCAAGGCCCTCGACATCGCGCTCACCGCGCCCGTCTCCCTCTCCGTCATCCTCACCGCCGTGGCCCTGGCCGTGGCGGGCGGGCTGATCGCGGGCGCCTTCGGCGGCTGGCGCGCTTCCCGGCTGCGCCCGGCGGACGCGCTCCGCCGCGTCGAGTAGCAGCCCGGACCCCACACCCCGTCAGGAGACCACCCATGTACACCCTTCAAGGCGTCACCAAGCAGTACCGGCGCGGCAAGTCCACCGTGCGCGCCCTCGACGGCGTCGACCTCACCATCGAGGACGGCGGCCGCCTGGTCATCCAGGGGCCCACCGGCGGCGGCAAGTCCACCCTGCTCCAGATGCTCGGCGGCCTGGACCGGCCCACCGCCGGGAGCATCGAGCTCGACGGAATGGACCTGGCCAGGCTCAGCGAGGCGAAGCTCACCAAGGTGCGCGCCGAGAACATCGGCTTCGTCTTCCAGAGCTTCAACCTCATCCCGACGCTCACCGCCCAGGAGAACGTCGAGACGGCCCTCGTCCCCCTCGGCGTCAAGGCGTCGGAGCGGCGCGGGAGGGCGGCCGAGGCGCTGGAGTCCGTCGGGCTCGGCGAGCGTCTGGGCCATGTGCCAGGCGAGATGTCCGGCGGCCAGCAGCAGCGCGTCGCCATCGCCCGGGCCCTGGTCAAGCGGCCCAAGGTGCTTCTCGCGGACGAGCCCACCGGCAACCTGGACGAGTCCATGCGCGACGAGATCATGGAGGTCCTGGAGACCCTGTGGAAGGAGCACGGGCTCACCTTCGTCATGGTCACCCACGACAGCGCCATCGCCCGCCGCGCCCCGCGCCTGGCCACCATCCGCAAGGGCAAGGTCACCATCACGGAGAACGCCCCCGCCTGACCGCATGACCTCAGGGGTAATCGACGCCCTCCGGTGCCCTCGGCAGCATGGACTCCATCAGCCGAACCGACGACCGGACGCACCGGAGGGCCACCATGACCGCTTACGCCATCGCGCACCTGTACCCCGAGAGCCGGCCCAACGCCGAGGTCATCGACTACATCGAGCGCATCCAGGCGACCCTGGACCCGTACGGCGGGCGCTTCCTGGTCCACAACGCTCCGGTCGAGGTGATCGAGGGCGCGTGGCCGGGCGCGGTGGTCGTCGTCGGCTTCCCGTCCATCGGGGAGGCGCGCGCCTGGTACGCCTCCCCGGCCTACCAGGAACTGGTGCCGCTGCGGGCCCGGAACATGGCCGGCGACGTGGTGCTCGTGGAGGGCGTCGCCGCGGACTACGACCCGAGGGCGACCGCGGCGGCGCTGCGGGGCGCCACTCCGGTGGCGTAACGCCCAGGTTTCCGGAACCTCACCGCCGAGGCGGCGCGGCTGTGAGATTCACCACTTCGGCGGTGGGCCGGACGCGGCCCCGACCCGGCCAATCGTGCCCGGAACCGGCCTCCCGCAAGGCCGTTGGTCCAGGTCCGGGGCTTCCGGGGGGCCCGATCACCATGTGGATGCCACGGGCCGGGGCGCGGGGTCACTGGGAGAATCGATACGCCACGACGGTCCTGTTACGCCGCGCTCGCGAGCGGTACGCGCGAAGTTCCGGCGACACCCTCAATGGGGAGGGGGACCTGGTGCCCCTCGGGACGGGGGCGCCCCCGCGTATGAGCCGACCCATGGAAGGTCTTGATCAGATGCCGGTCACCCCTGACTCCGCCACCTCGCACGCCGCCGAGAACCGCATCATCGAGCCGTTGTACGCCGAGGTCCTGCGCCGCAACCAGGGCGAGAAGGAGTTCCACCAGGCGGTCCGTGAGGTCCTGGAGACCCTCGGCCCCGTGCTGGCCAAGCGGCCGGAGTTCGTGGACGCCCGGGTCATCGAGCGCATATGCGAGCCGGAGCGGCAGCTCATCTTCCGCGTGCCGTGGTCGGACGACTCGGGCGACATCCACGTCAACCGCGGCTTCCGCGTCGAGTTCTCCAGCCTGCTCGGCCCATACAAGGGCGGTCTGCGCTTCCACCCCTCGGTGAACCTCGGCATCGTGAAGTTCCTCGGCTTCGAGCAGATCTTCAAGAACGCCCTCACCGGCATGCCCATCGGCGGCGGCAAGGGCGGCGCGGACTTCGACCCGAAGGGCCGCTCCGACGCCGAGATCATGCGGTTCTGCCAGTCCTTCATGACCGAGCTCCACCGCCACGTCGGCGAGTACACCGACGTGCCCGCCGGAGACATCGGGGTCGGCGGCCGTGAGATCGGCTACCTCTTCGGCCAGTACAAGCGGATCACCAACCGCCACGAGTCCGGCGTCCTCACCGGCAAGGGCCTCGGCTGGGGCGGCGCCCTCGTCCGCACCGAGGCGACCGGCTACGGCTGCGTCATGTTCACCGCCGAGATGCTGCGCAGCCGGGGCGAGTCCCTGGACGGCCAGCGCATCTCCGTCTCCGGCTCCGGCAACGTCGCGATCTACGCCATCGAGAAGGCCCAGCAGCTCGGCGCGACCGTCGTCACCGCCTCGGACTCCGGCGGCTACGTCGTGGACGACAAGGGCATCGACCTCGACCTGCTCAAGGAGATCAAGGAGCGCGGCCGCGGACGCATCTCCGAGTACGCCGAGCGGCGTGGCGCGCACGTGAAGTACGTCGAGGGCACCGGCGTCTGGAACGTCCCCGTGGACGTGGCCCTGCCCTGCGCCACCCAGAACGAGCTGCACGAGGCCGACGCGATCGCCCTCGTCCGCAACGGCGTCAAGGCGGTAGCCGAGGGCGCCAACATGCCCACCACCCCCGAGGCCGTCCGCGTCTTCCAGGACGCCGGCGTGGCCTTCGCCCCCGGCAAGGCGGCCAACGCGGGCGGGGTGGCCACCAGCGCCCTGGAGATGCAGCAGAACGCCTCGCGCGACTCCTGGACCTTCGCCCACACCGAGCAGCGCCTCTCGGAGATCATGCGCCACATCCACGACTCCTGCTACACCACCGCCGAGAAGTACGGCAGCCCCGGCAACTACGTCGTCGGCGCCAACATCGCCGGCTTCGAACTGGTCGCCGACGCGATGCTGGCCCAGGGGCTCATCTGACCCCCGCCACGACGCGCGGAACGGGCCCGGGGACGCTTCCCCGGGCCCGTTCCCGTATCGCTCAGCTCTCCGCCGGGGCCACGCCCACCGGGCAGGAGACGCCCGTGCCGCCGATGCCGCAGTAGCCGCCCGGGTTCTTGTCCAGGTACTGCTGGTGCGCCGGTTCGGCGGGGTAGAAGGGGCGGCCCTCGGCCGGCAGGATCTCCGTGGTGATCGTGCCGTGCCCGGAGGCCGTCAGGACCTTCTGGTAGGCCTCGCGGGACGCCTCGGCGGCCTCCGCCTGCTCGGGGGAGTGGGTGTAGACGGCGGAGCGGTACTGCGTGCCGACGTCGTTGCCCTGGCGGAAGCCCTGGGTCGGGTCGTGGGACTCCCAGAACAGCTTCAGCAGCTCCGGGTACGTGACGGTCTCCGGGTCGTACACCACGCGGACCGCCTCCGTGTGGCCGGTGAGGCCCGAGCAGACCTCCTCGTACGCGGGGTTCTCCGTGTAGCCGCCCTGGTAGCCGACGAGCGTCGTCCAGACGCCGTCCGTCTGCCAGAACTTGCGCTCGGCGCCCCAGAAACAGCCCAGGCCGAAGTCCGCGACCGCCAGGCCCTCCGGGTACGGGCCGAGCAGCGGGTTGCCCAGCACCGTGTGGCGGTCCGGGACGGTGAATTCGGGGGCGGGACGGCCGCGCAGGGCCTCCTCCGGGGTGGGGAGCTGCGGGGTGCGGCGGTGCAGGAACATGCGGGGGCTCCTCCTGGGTCGGGCGTGCTCCCGGTACAACGTTCCGGGGCCCCCGCGGATTCCTGCCGGGCTCAGTGCGGCAGCGACGCCGGGCTGCCGCCGTTCGCCTCGTAGCCCGCGACCGCCAGCGCCCGGTACACCGCGTACTCCGCGGCCGGGTCCTCGCTCGCCGTCCACGGCAGCGCGCCCACGTACCCGTCGATGTGCACCAGCTGGTGCACCGCCTCCGCCCAGCGCTCCATCCGCACCAGGAACAGCACCAGCAGATGGCGCACGTGCGGCAGCATCGGGTCGTCCGCGCGCGCCGAGTGCACCGCGTACATCGCGCCCTCCACGGCCCGGGTCACCACCTGGCTCTCGTAGAAGCCGCGCACCAGATTGACCTCGGGCAGATGCTCGTACACCGCGAACAGCGGCAGCCCCGCCAGCAGCGAGCCCTGCGGGGCGCGGGCGGCGGCGGCCGTCGCGAAGCGGTCGGCCTCCTCGCGCGAGCCGTGCCAGCGCTCGCTCCAGAAGTGCAGCGCCGCGATGTGCGCGCCCAGATGCGCCGGAGCCCGGTCGATGATCTTCGCCCAGAGCTGGTCGAACTCCTCGCCGGAGTAACCCAGTCCGCGCGCCACCGCCAGCTCCACGATGTACGGCACGGGGTCGCCCGGGGCCAGCAGTGCGGCCTCGCCGATCACCGTACGGGCCTCCTCCAGGATGATCCGGAAGTCGTCCGTACCCGCCGTGGACGAGCGCCACGCCTGCTGCACCAGGAACTCCGCGTGCACCGCCGCGGCGCCCGCGTCCTTCGGCGCCTCCGCACGCCACTTGCGCAGCCACGCCCCACCGGCACCCGGCTGTCGCAGCAGCTCCAGCGAGGCCGCCCCGGCGAACGCCTGTACCCGCTGCCAGCGCAGCTCACCCTCCTTCGGTGTCCCGGCCAGCAGCTGGGACGCGGCCCGCCACTCCTGCGTGTGCTGCACGACCTCCAGCACGTCCAGCAGGTCCTGGTCCGGCCCCGGCGTCCGGACGTCCAGCTCCTCCTGGCGTGCGAAGCCGTAGTCCTGCGGGTCGGCGGCGTCGGGGGAGCCCGGCGCGGCCAGCCGGATGCCGCCGCCGCGGCGGCGCAGCACGTACGGGCCGATCGCGGCGGTCAGCAGGCACAGCGCGAGCAGGAACCACAGAATCTCCATGCCCCCATTGTCACCGGACGGCCATGTGCCCCGTGAGGCCCCTCGCAACGAACTACGCTCGGCCCCATGAGCGACCAGCACAGCTTCGAAACCCGTGCCATCCACGCGGGGAACACCGCCGACCCCCTCACCGGCGCCGTGGTTCCGCCCATCTACCAGGTGTCCACGTACAAGCAGGACGGCGTGGGCGGGCTGCGCGGCGGATACGAGTACAGCCGCAGCGCCAACCCGACCCGCACCGCCCTGGAGGAGAACCTCGCGGCCCTGGAGGGCGGCCGGCGCGGCCTCGCCTTCGCCTCCGGCCTCGCCGCCGAGGACTGCCTGCTCCGTACGCTGCTGACCCCCGGCGACCACGTGGTCATCCCGAACGACGCCTACGGCGGCACGTTCCGGCTGTTCGCGAAGGTGGCCTCGCGCTGGGGCGTGGAGTTCTCCGTCGCCGACACCTCGGACGTGGCGGCGGTCCGCGCGGCGATCACCCCGCGCACCAAGGCGGTCTGGGTGGAGACCCCGTCCAACCCGCTGCTCGGCATCACCGACATCGCCGCCGTCGCCCAGGTCGCCCGGGACGCCGGGGCGCGGCTCGTCGTGGACAACACCTTCGCGAGCCCCTACCTCCAGCAGCCGCTGGCGCTCGGCGCGGACGTCGTCGTGCACTCCACCACCAAGTACATGGGCGGCCACTCGGACGTCGTCGGCGGCGCGCTGATCGTCGACGACCCGGACCTGGCCGACGAACTGGCCTTCCACCAGAACGCGATGGGCGGCGTCGCCGGCCCGTTCGACGCCTGGCTGGTGCTGCGCGGCATCAAGACGCTCGCCGTGCGCATGGACCGCCACAGCGACAACGCCACCAAGGTCGCCGAGCTGCTGAGCCGGCACCCCAAGGTCACCCAGGTCCTCTACCCGGGCCTGCCCGAGCACCCGGGCCACGAGGTCGCCGCCAAGCAGATGCGGGCCTTCGGCGGCATGGTGTCCTTCCGCGTCGAGGGCGGCGAGGCGGCCGCGCTGGACGTCTGCAACCGGGCGAAGCTGTTCACCCTGGGCGAGTCCCTGGGCGGCGTCGAATCGCTGCTGGAGCACCCCGGCCGCATGACCCACGCCTCGGCGGCCGGCTCCCCGCTGGAGGTTCCGGCCGACCTGGTCCGCCTCTCCGTCGGCATCGAGAACGCGGACGACCTGCTCGCGGACCTCGCGCAGGCGCTGGGCTGAGACGTGAAAGGGCGGGGCCGGCTCGCCGGTCCCGCCCGGGCCTCAGGCCGGCTCGTCCTCCAGCGACGCCCGGACCTGCTCCCGCAGCTCGGGGCTGTCGGTGTGCCGGTGGACGGAGACGGCGTGCTCGCTCGCGGCCCGCACGACTTCCTCCTCCTCGCCGGCGATCGTCAGCGAGCAGTCCATCTCACTCGGATACTTGCGGCAGTCAGCGATTTTCCGGGTCATGACAGCCTCCTGACCACTCCCTTCCAGGGTAGTCCGGAACGCCGCGTCTACCAGCCCTCCACCGGCGTCGTCTCCGCAGGCGGCGTCTCCCACGGCCGGACTGCCAGCGCCCAGACGGTGAACGTGGTCACCGCCGCGACCAGCGTCAGCACCCAGAGCCGGCGCAGCGCCCGCCGTCGTCGCAGCAGCCGGGCGCCCCGCTCCGCCGCCGACGCCGCCAGCTCGGCGGGGACCTGCGGATGCGGGCCCTCCAGCATCCGGCGCACCTCGTCCTCGCGCCGCCCGGTCCCGCTCATGGCGCGGTCCCCAGCAGCCGGGCCGGGCCCCGGCGCGCGGTCGGGGCCCGGGTGCCGCGCATCGTGGCCACCGACCGGTTGCAGACCGCGCGCACCCGGTCCTCCGGCAGCCCCAGCAGGGCCGCCGTCTGCTCCTCCGGGACCCCTTCGTACAGCCGCAGCACCAGGACGAGGCGTTCCTGCGGGGTCAGCCGGTCCAGCAGGCCGCCGCGCGGCCGGTGGTGGCGCCACGCCTCGCGGGCGAACCTCGCCGCCAGCTCCTGCCGGGTGCGGTTGTACGGGTCCTCGCCACGCAGCCGCTCCCAGTCGGCGAACGTCCGGGCCAGCGAGGCCGTGAGCAGCCGCCGCGCGTGCGGGTGAGGGCCTTGCGCCGGTTCGGCGGTGAGCAGCGTGGCCGTGTGCAGCAGACGGCCCGCCGCGCCCGCGACGAAGGACTCGAAGTCCTGGGCGCGGCCCCGCCGCGGGTCCGCATGACGCTCTCGCACACGTCAATCCGAACGCGCCGCGGCCCCCAGGTCAACCCCCGGGCGCAAGGCGGGCGTTCAGTTCGCGTGCGCCGTCTGGTGCGCGGTCTGCCGGGCCGCCAGCGCCGCGTTGAAGCGGGTGAGCAGCGCGCAGAACGTGTCCCGCTCCTCCTCGGTCCACCCGTCCGTCACCTGCGACATCAACTCCCGCCGCGAATCCCGGACCTCGTCCAGCCGGGCCTGGCCGCGCGGCGACAGCTGGAGCACGACCGCCCGGCCGTCCTCCGGATGCGAGGTCCGCTTCACAAGTCCGGTGTCCACCAGCGGCGCGACCTGCCGGGTCACCGTGGACGAGTCGATCCCCATCCCGGCGGCCAGCGCCTTGACGCCCATCGGCCCTTCCCGGTCCAGCCGGTTCAGCAGCAGATACGCCGCCCGGTCCATGGAGTTGCGCACCTGGCCCACCCCGCCGAGACGGGTCTGCTCGGCCCGGCGGGCGAATACGGCCACCTGATGCTGAAGGGTGTCGAGAACGTGGTCGGGACCCGGGTTTTCCGGGGCAGCGCCCCCGGAAGGAGACGAGGCAGTCGTCATGTCCTGAGGGGGCATGGCCGGGGGCTCTCTTCGTGCGGTGTCGGATGGGTGGGGGACAGAGTACGCGGCCCCGGGGCAACGCGTACCAGCGCTGCACAAACCTGCGGACATCGACGCAGGACGGCCTCGCAAGCGGCGGCCGCGGCCCCTGCGAGCTGCAAGACTTACGGTATGAACTTCCCGTCGCCCGGCAGCTTTCCCCCTGTGATCCTCGATGACGTCCGGGGGGCGCAGAAGATGCTCTCCGGGGTTGCCAAGGTCACCCCGCTCGAAGGAAGCCGCCACCTCTCGGGCCTGGTGGGCGCGCCCGTCCTCTTCAAGTGCGAGAACCTGCAGCGGACCGGCTCGTTCAAACTGCGGGGCGCCTACGTACGCATCTCGGGGCTCACCCCGGTCGAACGCGCCGCAGGGGTCGTGGCCGCGAGCGCCGGGAACCATGCGCAGGGTGTCGCCCTCGCGTCTGCGCTTCTCGGCGTACGCTCCACGGTCTTCATGCCCGTCGGGGCGCCGCTGCCGAAGGTCGCCGCCACCCGCGAGTACGGGGCCCGCGTGCGGCTGCACGGCAACGTCGTGGACGAGACCCTGGCCGCCGCGCAGGAGTACGCGCGCGAGACCGGCGCGGTGTTCATCCACCCCTTCGACCACGCCGACATCATCGCCGGGCAGGGCACGGTCGGCCTGGAGATCCTGGAGCAGTGCCCCGAGGTCCGGACGATCGTCGTCGGCATCGGCGGCGGCGGGCTCGCGGCCGGCATCGCCGTCGCGGTCAAGGCCGTCCGGCCCGACGTGCGCATCGTCGGCGTGCAGGCGGCCGGTGCCGCGTGCTACCCGCCGTCCCTGGCGGCCGACCGCCCCGTCTCCATCGGCACGCTCCAGACCATGGCGGACGGCATCAAGGTCGGGCGCCCGGGCGACGTGCCGTTCGCCCTGGTCAGGGACTTGGTGGACGAGGTGCGCACGGTCTCCGAGGACGAGCTGTCGAGCGCCCTGCTGCTCTGCCTGGAGCGCGCCAAGATGGTGGTCGAGCCCGCGGGGGCGAGCCCGGTCGCCGCGCTCCTCAGCGACCCGAAGGCGTTCCAGGGCCCGGTGGTGGCCCTGCTCTCCGGCGGCAACGTGGACCCGCTGCTCATGCAGCGCATCCTCACCCACGGCATGGCGGCGGCCGGCCGCTACCTCAGCCTGCGCCTGCGGCTCACCGACCGGCCCGGCGCACTGGCCGCCATGCTCGGCGTCCTCTCGGTCGCCGACGCCAACGTCCTGGACGTCAGCCATGCCCGTACGGACCCCCGGCTCGGCCTCACCGAGGCGGAGGTGGAGCTGCACCTGGAGACCAAGGGGCCGGAGCACTGCGACGACGTGAAGGCGGCGCTGCGCGACGCGGGGTATCTGGTGATGGGCTGACACGTATGCCCCCACTTGTGTGTTCATCGGGCATCGGGCCCCCGGCGTCCCTAGGATCTGGATCCCAGAGGTAGCCACCCGAACGCACTGGGGGATTCCCATATGCCAGGCGCCATCTACGCCGAAGGGCTCGTCAAGACCTTCGGAGACGTGCGAGCACTCGGCGGTGTCGACCTCGACGTGCCGGAAGGCACCGTCCTCGGCCTCCTCGGCCCCAACGGGGCCGGCAAGACGACCGCCGTCCGGGTCCTGACGACGCTGCTCAGGCCGGACAGCGGCAGCGCCTTCGTGGCGGGCATCGACGTCCTGAAGCACCCCAACGAGGTGCGGCGCTCGATCGGGCTCTCCGGTCAGTTCGCCGCCGTGGACGAATATCTCACCGGCCGCGAGAACCTCCGCATGGTCGGCCAGCTCTACCAGATGAGCGGACGCGCGGCGAAGGCCCGGGCGGGCGAGCTCCTCGACCGGTTCAACCTGGCCGACGCCGCGGACCGCCCCGCCAAGACGTACTCCGGAGGCATGCGCCGCCGCCTCGACCTGGCGGCGGCGCTCGTCGTGTCGCCGCCGGTCATGTTCATGGACGAGCCGACGACCGGGCTCGACCCGCGCAACCGCCAGCAGCTCTGGGAGGTCATCGAGGAACTGGTCGCCGGCGGTACGACCCTGCTGCTGACCACGCAGTATCTGGAGGAAGCGGACCACCTCGCCCACGACATCTGCGTGATCGACCACGGACGGGTCATCGCGCGCGGCACCTCCGACCAGCTCAAGGCCCGCATCGGCGGCGAGCGCGTCGAGGTCGTCGTCCACGACCCGGCGCAGATCGAGCCGGCCCGCACCGTCCTCACCCGCCTCGGCAAGGGCGAGACCGCCGTCCTGCCGAACATGCGCAAGCTGACCGTCCCGGTCGACGGCGGCGCCAAGCTCCTCGCCGAGGTCATCCGCGACCTGGACGCCCAGGGCGTGGAGATCGACGACATCGGGCTGCGCCGCCCCACCCTGGACGACGTGTTCATCTCCCTCACCGGCCATGCGGCCGAACAGGAGAAGAACGAGGCCCAGGCCCCCGGAACGGAGACGGAGAAATGAGCGCCCTCAGCGAAACCGCCCGCACGACCGCCCCGCGCCCCGGCGGCGGCATCGGCCAGTCGGTCCGCGACTCGCTGGTCATCGGCAAGCGCAACCTCATCCGCATGACCCGGATCCCCGAGATGATCCTGTTCGGGATCATCCAGCCGGTCATGTTCGTGGTGCTCTTCACCTACGTGTTCGGCGGCTCGATCGCCATCCCCGGCGCGGGCGTCAGCGCCAGTGCGTACAAGGAATTCCTGATGGCCGGCATCTTCGCGCAGACCGTCACCTTCGCCACCGCGGGGGCCGGCGCGGGCATCGCCGAGGACATGCACAAGGGCCTCATCGACCGGTTCCGCTCGCTGCCGATGGCCCGGGGCGCGGTGCTGACCGGGCGGACGCTCGCCGACCTGGTGCAGACCGCCGTCACGCTCGTCGTCCTCGCGGGCGTGGCGCTCCTCGTCGGCTGGCGCACCCACGAGAACATCGGCAAGGTCCTCGGCGGCTTCGGCCTGCTGCTCCTGCTCGGCTACGCGTTCACCTGGATCGGCGCGCTGATCGGCCTCACCGTCCGCACCCCGGAGGCGGCCACCTCCGGCGGTCTGATCTGGCTCTTCCCGCTGACGTTCATCTCGAACGCCTTCGTGCCGGTCAACGGCATGCCGACGTTCCTCCAGTACGTCGCCGAGTGGAACCCGTTCAGCGCGACGGTGGCGGCGGCCCGCGAACTGTTCGGCAACACCATCGAGGGCGTCCCGAAGTCGGTGACCGGCGCCTGGCCGATGGAGCACCCGGTCTGGGCGTCGCTGATCTGGTCCGTGCTGATCATCGTGGTCTTCCGGACCCTCGCCGTACGCAAGTACCGCTCGGTCTCCCACTGAGGACCCCGGACACGGAGGAGCCCCGGCCGCACCGCGCGGCCGGGGCTCCCGCACGTACGGATCAGCCGGTGTACGGCTTCGCCGACAGGATCTTCACCGTGGCGGTCTTGCCGTTCGGCAGCTCGTAGTCGGCGTTGTCGCCGGTCTTCTTGCCGTTCACGCCCACGCCGAGCGGCGACTGCGGGGAGTACGTCTCGATGTCCGCGCTCGCGTATTCACGGGAGGCCAGAAGGAAGGTCATGGTGTCGTCCTCGTCGCCGTCGAAGGCGATCGTCACGACCATGCCGGGCTCGACCACGCCGTCGTCGGCCGGCGCCTCGCCGACCTTCGCGTGCTCAAGGAGCTGGGTCAGCTGGCGCACCCGGAGCTCCATCTTGCCCTGCTCCTCCTTGGCCGCGTGGTACCCGCCGTTCTCGCGCAGGTCCCCCTCCTCACGGGCCGCCGCGATCTTGACGGCGATCTCCGTGCGCGCGGGACCAGACAGGTACTCCAGCTCGGCCTTGAGCTGGTTGTACGCCTCCTGCGTGAGCCAGGTGACGTTTTCGCTGGTCTGGGTCACAGGGTGCTCCTCGTCGGTACTGGGAATACAAAGCAACGCCCTACCCGCAAGCATGCGCTGCTACGGGTGGGCGAAACCACGAGCCTAACAATTCACCGGGAAAAGGGGGAGAAGGTAAAAGCCCCGACCGCGGAAACCGCAGGTCAGGGCCGGTCAAAAGGGGTTACGACTGGCGTGCTGCGGTCAACTCGACGCCCCGCCGTCCTCCGTGCAGCCCAGCAGCTCGACGGCGGTCGCCCTGGAGGTCGTCCGCAGGGTCAGGATCTGGTCGATCCGGCCGCTGTCACCGTCGAAACGGAAGTCCTTGCGGGCCACCTCGGCGTTGTCCTCGCTCAGCGCGCGGAGCGTGCAGTAGCCCTTGGCGTCCCGGTCCTTGCGGACCTCCAGGTGCACCTCGACCTTCGCGTCCGAGGCCACCTTGAACTTGATCATCTCGCCGCTCAGGCCCTGCCCGGTCACATAGCCGTAGCCGATCCAGCCGACCACGCCCAGCAGGACGACGCCCAGCACCGAGCCGATGATCCTGAGCCTGCGGTCCGCGCGCCGGTCCGCGGAGCGGCCGTAGCGGTTCTCGGGAAGCGCCTCGCGCACCGCCGTCATGATCGTTCCTCCCGTACCGGGGATCGAGGAATTTTCCACCCCCCGGTTCAGTCACTATAGAAGCCGCCCACCCGTCACCCGACCGCCGCCCCGAGACCGGCGTCCCTGCGGGACGGCACCTTTGATGGCGACCAATGACTGAGGATCGAGTCTTGACTGAGCAGCTTCGACTGATGGCCGTACACGCTCACCCCGACGACGAGTCGAGCAAGGGCGCGGCCACCATGGCCAAGTATGTGTCCGAGGGGGTGGACGTGCTGGTCGTGACCTGCACGGGAGGCGAGCGCGGCTCCATCCTCAACCCGAAACTCCAGGGCGACGCGTACATCGAGGAGAACATCCACGAGGTGCGCCGCAAGGAGATGGACGAGGCCCGGGAGATCCTGGGCGTGAAGCAGGAGTGGCTCGGATTCGTCGACTCGGGCCTGCCCGAGGGCGACCCGCTGCCCCCGCTCCCCGAGGGCTGCTTCGCCCTGGAGGACGAGACCGTCGCGGCCGGCCGCCTCGTCGCGAAGATCCGCGCGTTCCGGCCGCAGGTCATCACCACGTACGACGAGAACGGGGGCTACCCGCACCCCGACCACATCATGACCCACACCATCTCGATGATCGCCTTCGAGGGCGCGGCCGACACCGAGAAGTTCCCCGAGGCGGAATTCGGCCCGGCCTGGACGCCGCAGAAGCTCTACTACAACCAGGGCTTCAACCGGCCGCGCACGGTCGCCCTGCACGAGGCGCTGATCGCCCGCGGCATGGAGTCGCCGTACGGGGAGTGGCTGGAGCGCTGGAAGGAGTTCGGGCGTGCCGAGCGCACCCTGACCACGCACGTTCCGTGCGCGGACTTCTTCGAGATCCGCGACAAGGCGCTGATCGCGCACGCCACGCAGATCGACCCGGACGGCGGCTGGTTCCGCGTCCCGATGGACATCCAGCGGGAGGTCTGGCCGACCGAGGAGTACGAGCTGGCGAAGTCTCTGGTCGATACCTCCCTCCCCGAGAGCGACCTCTTCGCGGGCATCCGCGACAATGCCTGATATGTACGCGACTCAGGCACTGACGAACCTCGTCCCGCTCGCCGAGGAACTCGACAAGAACAAGGTGACCCCCGGGGTCCTCGGCTTCATCGTCTTCGCGGCGCTCGCCGTGGGCGTGTGGGCGCTCATGAAGTCGATGAACCGGCACATGGGACGGGTGAACTTCGAGGAGGCGCCGGAGCCGGTGCCGGAGGAGTCGGGCGAGCCGGTGTCCGCGAAGCGGAAGTAGTACGGCGGGGCGGGGAGCTCACGGACGCCGCCCCCGCCACCGCCGTCGTTCGGCGGGTTGACGCCCTCAATCGCCGGGCGGGCCTGAGTGGACCGTCACACCCATGATCTCCCGGGTCCGGCGGGACGGGACCAGGTGCAGCGACCACGCCTGCCAGCCCGCCTCCAGGTCCGCGCCCCGGTCCAGGACCACCCGGTACGTGTCGGCGCAGTCGTCCACCTTGGGGTCCCTGGCCGGGTGGCCGGCCGCGCGCAGCTCGGCCAGCTCCTGCTGGGCCACCACCGTGCCCACCTCGGCGCCGCCCGGCGAGGCGTACGGCAGCAGCGTGCACCGCAGGAAGCGCGCCCAGTCCGCGCCGCGCGCGTCCCCGTACGACTCGAACAGGGCGACCGCCTCGTCGCACAGCCCGAGGGCCTGGGGTGTCCGCTGGTTGCCCGCGTCGATCAGCGCGAGGTCCAGGCAGGTCCACGCCTCGCCGTGGGCGACCCCGATGCGCCGGAAGTCCGCCCGCGCGTCGGCCAGCAGCTGGCGGGCGAACCCTGAATTGCGCAGGTTGCCCGTCTGCGCGGCCCGCTGGTCCCGGGTGACGCGCCCCGAGTGGTGCCGGGCGCAGGCGAGACCGTAGACGTCGCGCATCCGCGAGAACATCGTCCGGGCCCGCTCCAGCTGCCGTACGGCCTCCACCGTGTCGCCGGTCTCCTCCAGCGCCTGGCCCAGGTAGTACAGGGTCCACGCCTCGCCGCGCGCGTCCTCGTTGTCGCGGTGCCGGGCCAGGGCCGCCGTCAGCTGCTCGACCGCCGGGCCCGGGTCGCCGGCCAGCAGCCGGGCCCGGGCCAGCTGGGTCGTCGCCCACGCCATGCCGCGCTCGTCGCGGGTCCGCCCGTACAGATCGAGGGCGGCGCGCAGGGCGGTCTCGGCCTCCGCCACCTCGCCCAGGCGCAGCCGGACCTGGCCCGACTGGAACCGCGTCCATGCCTCCCCGTGCAGCGACTCGCCCTCGCGGTGCAGGGTGAGCGCGGTGTCCAGCAGGGCCGCCGCCTCGGCCAGGTTGCCCCGGTCGCGTTCGACGGCGGCCAGCGCGTGCAGCGACCAGGCCCGGTCCGCGTCCTGCCCGGCGGCGAGCTGGAGCGCCATCGCCTCGCGGAGCCGGGCCGCCGCCTCGGTCAGGTTGCCCTGGTGGTGCAGCGTGATGCCGAGGGAGCACAGCGCCAGCGCCGTACCGGCGTCGTTCTGCGCCTCCCGGTACAGGCCGACGACGGAGGACAGCGTGGTGCGGGCCTTGTCCAGCTCACCGAGCTGCCGGGCCGCGATGCCCGTGCGCCACCGCACCGACCGTTCGAGGAGACCCTGGTCGACCGCCTGGGACAGCTCGCTGATCTCGCCCAGCCGGTAGAGGTCGCCGCGCAGCAGGCAGTAGTCGCACAGCGCGCCGAGCAGGGCGAGCACCGCCGCCTGGTCGACGCCCTCCGCGTGCCGCAGGGCGGAGGTGATGAAGCTCGACTCGTCGTCCAGCCAGCGCAGGGCCGCGTCCAGCGAGCTGAAGCCGTGCGAGCCGAACTGGCCGGCCCGGGTCGACATCTTGCCGTCCACCATCCTGATCACCGCACCGGCCAGCTCTGCGTAGTTCGCGATCAGCCGCTCCTGCGCGGCGGCGCGCTCCGCGGGCTCCTCCTCGTCCAGCAGCCGGGCCAGGGCGAAGCCGCGCACCAGGTCGTGCAGCCGGTAGCGGGAGCCGCGCACGTGGTCGATCAGCCCGGCCCCGGACAGGGCCGTCAGCAGCCGGTCCGCCTCCTGCTCGTCGGCGGAGAGCAGGGCCGCTGCCGCCGCCGCGCCCAGGCTCGCCCGGCCCGCCAGCGCGAGCCGTCGCAGCAGCCGCCTGGCCTGCTCGGACTGGTCGGTGTAGCGCAGCCACAGGGCGCGCTCGACGGGCGGCACCGGTCCGTACGCGGCGAGGTCCGCGGCCAGCACGTCCGCCGTACGCGCCCCGAGCGCCGAACCCACGACGCGCAGGGCCAGCGGCAGCCCGCCGCACAGCTCGGTGATCGCCTCGCTGGACGGATAGTCGTACGGACCCGGCTCGGCCTCCTGCGAGACCCCGCGCAGCAGCTCCTCCGCGCCGCCCGGATCGAGGGCGCCGACCTCCAGCCGGTGCACCCAGGCGGGCAGCGAACCGGGCAGGTCGAGCGGCTCCCGGGCGGTGACCAGGACCAGGCTTTCGGAGCGCTCCGGGATCAGCGTGGCGACCTGCTCCGCGTCCCGGGCGTCGTCCAGGACGATCGTCACGGCGGTGCCCGTCAGGTGCTGGTGGTACAGCTCGCTGAGCCTGCGCACCTGCTGCTCGGCGGACGCGCTGTCCCGGAACAGCAGCTGCTCGCGGGGCGCGCCCAGCCGGTTCAGCAGATGCAGCAGCGCGTCCCGGGTCGGCAGTGGTGCCTCGCCCTCCGCCGCACCGCGCAGGTCCACCACGCACGCGCCCTTGAACTGGTCCTTCAGCTCGTGCGCCGCCCGCACGGCGAGCGTGGTGCGCCCGGCGCCCGGAGGACCGTGCAGCACGACGACGGTCGGCTTCGTCTCGGTCGACGCGCGGGCCGCGTGCACCCACTGGCCGATGCGGGCCAGCTCGGCCCGCCGCCCCGCGAACGGCCCGTCGGCCGCCGGGAGATGCCCGAACGACTGCTCAAGGAGCGACCGCATCCGCGCGGCCGCGCTGCGGTCCCCGCCGCGCAGCGGGGTGCGCGCCTTGGCCGCTGCCTTCTTCGCCGGGGCGCGGGTGGTGGCGGCGAGCATCCGCTGCTGGTCGAGGAACGGGCGTATGCCCCGTACGTCCAGGGCGGCCAGCCACTGCAGCCGCAACTGCTCCGGACTCGCGCCCGCCCGGGCCGCCGGCCGGTGCGAGGCGGTGGCCTTGGCGACCGTCGCGGTGGCCCCCGCCACGGCGACGACCGCGCCCGCGCCGAGCGCGAGACCGGACGCGGTGCCGAGCGCCACATCGGCGCCGAAGGCCGCCGCTGCGGCGACACCCGTGACCAGTAACGGCGTCGCCATGCTCTCCCGGCTGAAGCGTTGCTCGCCCGCCGACGCGTCGAGCGCCCGCACATACGCCGCGTACTCCTCCGCCGCGCCCTCCGCGATGGTGTCCAGGGCGGTCCGCGCCCGGGTCAGCAGGACGGACGGGTCGGTCCGTCCGCCGCTGCGTCGTGCCTCTTCCTCCACGGCCCGGGCCAACAGTCGTTCCGCGTCGGCCCGGTGGCCGTCCCTCATCTGCATCCGTGTCCCCCTCGGCTCCGCCGGTCGCGAGGGTCCAGTGTCCTTCGTACGGCGCGTCCGCGCGAGGGAGGGGAGCGGCCCACCGGCCGGGAACACCGGTGGGCCGCACGGGGGTTGGGTCAGTGCATCCAGTTGTCGCAGCTGTTGACCCACTTGTGGGACCGGATGTTGTTGTTCACGTTGTAGCCGTTGGTGAACTTGTTCCGGGACAGGTCGTCCACGAAGAACTCGCCCGCGGAGATGCAGGCGTAGCCGCCCTCGTAGTTCTGCAGCCAGTAGAACTTCACCGTGGACAGGTCGCCGGTGTAGCCGGCGTTCAGCACGGACGACGCCTTGTCCCTGGCGTTCTCGAAGCCGCCGCCCGCCGTGTCCCAGTCGGCGTCGTTTCCGGCGGCGGCGCCCAGCTTGTTGTAGCAGTACGTGGAGTCGTACGCGTACACGTAGCCGTTCCGGCCCGGCCAGATGTCGTTGCAGTGGTTGGACGCGGCGGACGCCTGGGCGGTCGTCGCGGGGACGAGCAGCCCGGCGGCGGCGAGACCGAGTACTGCGATGGACATGCCCAGCTTTCGCATGATTCGCTCCTGTGTGTCTGCCTCGTCGGAGGCGTGATGGTCCACGGCAGGGCGCCGTGGAGGTCTGTGGGGGCGGCCGGGTCAGGCGCGCGGGCCGGTGAGCCCGGTCGCGCGTACGTACGCCTGGTGTTCCAGCCGCCGGTGCGTGCCGATCAGCTCGCGGTACCGGTCGGGGAGGCGGTCGCGGTAGTAGGTCTCGCGTTCCCGGGCGACGGCCGCGAGCGAGCTCTCCCGGGCGCACCGCGCCTCGGCGACCGCGACGCGCTTCTCCGCCGCGAACGCCTCGTCGCGCGGGAGCCCGGCGGACTGCCGGGCCACCGCGTCCCGTGCGGCGGGCGGGTCGGGGTACGGGTGTCCGGCCCGGCTCATGCAGCGGGCCCAGGCCGCGAGTGCCGCGGTGAACTTCGCGTCGCGGGTGATCCGGGGCACGTACAGCCCCTGGAGGCTCGAAACGGCCTTGTCGGCGCGGAACCAGGCGGCAGGGTCCCCGTACAGCTTCTCCTCGGCCTCCGCCGAGCAGCCGCCGAGCCGCTTGCCGATCCGGCCCGTCCCGTTCGGCGTGGGGACCTCGGCGGTGACGACCGGGGTGTCCGGGCCGCCGCCGAGCGCCGCGTCGTACGCGGCACGCCGCCGAGGCGACAGACCGGCGCGGTACTTCCCGTTCGGGTTCGCCCGCCGGGCGCGGTCGGCCTTCTCGTCGATGCGGCTGCCGTAGCCGTGCGCGGCGGCCCACGCCGTGTCGTCGTTGACGTAACCGGCGACCCGGCTCTCCTCCTCGCTCAGCCGGACACCCGCCCAGTACCGGAACCCCTGGCGCTCCATGCACCGTTCGGTCAGCACCTGGACGGCGTCGGAGATCCGCAGCCGCTCCGCCGAAGTGGCGTCGCGCTTCCACCCCTGCTCGGAGGCGCCGTCGTGCGTACACCCGGTCGCGGTGACCGCCAAGGCCACCGCGACCGTGCACGCGGCGATGATCCCCCGATTCATGCCACCACCCCCGTTGGTGTGCCACCCCCCGGTGGCACACCCACACCATCCCGCCGGGGCGGGCGGGGCGGTACCTCGTACGTCAGAGGGTGCAGCTCTTCGCCCACGTGTGGGACTGCACATGCGAGGCGAGGGTGAGGTTCTTCCGCTCGCCCCGCTCGACGCAGCCGAGGCGCCCGTGCAACTCCTGCTCCTTGAAGTACGAGACGTTCACGAAGCCGTTGGGATCGGCGCCGCCGTTGTTGAAGATCGAGCCCGGTGACCTCTCGGACGCCCACGCGCAGTCGTTCATGCCGTCCGTCCAGTCGGGATCGTCGCCGTCCCAGGCGCACATGTCGCCCTGGCCGTCCGCCTCCGGGAAGAAGCACACGGACCGGGCGGGGCAACGGTCGTACCCCGCGTCGTTCGCCTCTTCCGCCCCTGCGACCGGGCTCGCGCTCTCCCGGGCCCCGGGCTTCCCGGCCGGGTCGTCGTCCCACCGGGCCCACGCCCCGAGGCCCGCAGCCGTCACCGCGAGGGCGGCGGCCACCGCGACCAGCAGGGGACGACGGCTGCGGCGCGGGCGCGGCTCCCGGCCCGCCGCGGCGGCCGTGACCCTGCGCAGCAGTGACGGCGCGTCGTGCGGGGCCCGCTCCTCGTGGGTGCGGGCGAGGCAGTCCCGCACGATCTCCCGCCAGGCGTCCGGCAGTTCGCCCGCCAGGCGCAGCTCCTCCTCGCCGCGCGCGAAGCGCACCGCCGCGTCCCGGCGGGCGGTCGGCGTGCCCCCGGGAAGCGGGAAGGAACCGGTCAGGACCAGATGGGCCAGCACCCCGAACGCCCAGATGTCCGCGGTCTTCCGGATCCGTATGCCCCGCTCGCCGACCTCGGACCACAGCAGCTCGGGCGGCGTGTAGTCGGCGGTTCCGAACGCGGGCGCATAGGCATGCGTGCCCTCCAGTTCGGCGGCCATGTTGAAGTCGCCGAGCCGGGCGGTGCCGTCCTTCATCAGGAGTACGTTGCCGGGCTTGAGATCCCCGTGGACCCAGCCCGCGTCGTGCAGTTGGCGCAGCCCCTCGCAGACCTGTACGAGCAGGGCGGGGCCGTTCTCCGGCGCGTGGTCCGTCCCCAGTAACGCGTCGAGCGATTGGCGCGCCTCCTCCAGCACGAGCACGGTGGCGCCGTCGAGTTCGGGATGCTCCGGATCGTCCACGGCGAGCGCCTCGTACATCCGGATCAGCCGGGGCGACCTGAGCCGGCGGAGCAGGGCCACCTCGCGCTCGGCCAGTTCCCGCAGGTGGCGCAGCTGACGGGGCGTGTGCGTACCGGTGGGCAGGAACTTCAGCGCCGCGCGCTCCGGCTGGGCGCCCGGGATCTCGTGACGGGCCGCGTACACGTTCCCGAACGCGCCCGCGCCGAGGGGCTTCTCGACGATCCAGGGCCCGACGCGGTAGCCGGGCGGCACGGATGCGACGGCGTACGGCCGCTGCCCGCTCACCGGACCGCCCCGTTCGCCGCGGGGCGCAGCGCCGTCAGGTCGTCCTCGCGCACCAGGTCGAACCGCAGCGCCAGTGCGACGAGCGCGTCCTTCTTGCCGTTCAGGCGGGGCCCCGCCTCACAGGACTCGGGCCCGGGCTTGAGCCGCAGCTTCACCGCGAGGTAGTCGATGTTCCACTGCACAGCCGCCCGGTTCGCCGCCGGCCACAGCGGACGCAGCCGCTCCACGACCTGCTCCACGGTGGGCAGCGGCGCATACGGTTCGCCGCGCAGCCGTGGCTCGCACAGGGTCGCGAGCACGGTGAAGTACCGCTTCGACCGGTCGAGCGGAAAGGCGAGCGCGGTCGCCTCCCCGTCCCGGCCCACCGCCTCGGCCTCCGCCGCGTAATCGTGGCGCGGCGCCCACACGTCGAAGCTCACCAGCTCGTGCCCCGCGGGCAGCACGACCCGCGCGAACTCGAACGCCACCGGCGCGCCGAGCCGCCCGGGCGCCACCTTGATGTGCTCCCCGGCGCCCTCGGGGTTCTCGACGGCATAGGTCGCCGTACGGCTCAGATTGCTGAGCACCCAGTACGTGTCGGTCGCGACGATCTCCCCCGCGCAACGCGACACCCCGTCATGCGGGATCCCCAGCCCCCGCCCGGACACCCCCCGCCCGAACCGCAACGCCTCCCCGGGGCCCAGCCGCACCTTCTCACCGGGCCGCATACCGGGCCCGGGTACCACGACAATGGTGTACACACCCAGATTCCTTCCCCCGAGACGAACCATGCGCCGCAGGGTAGGGCCCCCGGATAAATGTCCGCATGACGCGCGTGCGGACCCGCGCCGCCACCCCGCACCGGAACCTCTCCTGCGGGGAGTCCGTGCGGTCCCCGTGCCCGGGACCGGCGCTGTGAGAGGCTGGCCCGTATGAACCGGTTGGCTGGTGTGACCTCGCCGTATCTGCTTCAGCATGCTGACAATCCGGTCGACTGGTGGCCCTGGTCGCCCGAGGCGTTCGAGGAGGCGCGGCGGCGCGGGGTGCCCGTGCTGCTGAGCGTGGGGTACTCGTCCTGCCACTGGTGCCAGTGACCTCACAGACCCAGTAGTCGACGGTGCTTACACGTCCCTGATGATCACGCGCTTCCCGCAGAGCTTCGACCAGTCGTCCCGGTCGGAGGTAAGAACGATCACGGGGGCCGGGGCGCGGAGCGCAAGCGCGGCGACGAGGGCATCGATCGCGTACTTGTGCCCGTGCAGCCCGCCTGCGTCCTGAAGCAGCTGAACTGCGGTAAGTGAGTCCTCCTGGCTGACCGGTTCCACCCGCAGTCGGGAGAGTACCCACTTCAGGCGCGCCAGATCGGTCTTCCCGTGTACGGCTTCAACGATCGTCAGTGCGGACACGAGGACGGGAACCCCCGCCTGCCGGGATGCCTCGATGCGAGCGGCCATACCACGGTCGTTGCGCAGGAGCAGAGAGAGCGCCTCGGAGTCGAGCACCAGCGAGCGAGCCGGCTGCTCCTTCACGCGGCGCCCCGCTCGGCGTGCTCATCTCCGAACAGCTCGCGTCGAGCGGCTTCGATCTCCTGGTCCGTGAGCGCGCCGTGCTCTTCCTCATGGGCCGCGACGATCTCGGCGAGCCCGTCCATGGCGAGCTGGTGTTTGACAGCTTCGGTGATGTAGCCGGACAGCCCGCGGCGGCCGGTTCGAGAGCGGAGCTCGCTGACCAGCTCGGCGGGCATGGACACGGAGATGTTCTCGGTGGTTCCAGCGCGGGTCGGCTTCATGTTCAAAGTGTAGGACAAGCTCTATTACACCGCGAGTGCTGTTCATGCGTGTGGCTGTTGTCAGCGGAGTGATGACCCGCTTTTCGTGATCAGGAAGCCCGGGCTAGGCTCGGCGAATCGCACTTCGATATTCAGTAACGACAGGTTCGAGGGGACGACGTGGGCGCTGTACGGGCATGGATGGTGCGCGCCGGTGCGGACGACGAGAGGGAGACCGTCTCCCTGTCCGAGGGTTTGACGATCGCCGGCTGGCCCGAGGTCGGTGACCTGTCGGGCTGTACAACGCCGGGAGACCTCAAAGCCGAGCTTGCCAAGGCGTATCCCCGTGAAAACCCACGCGTTCTCGGCAACTGGCGCGGGCAACTGTGGCGTTTTCGCGCCGTCATGCGGACCGGGGACCTGATCGTCCTGCCGCTCAAGGCGGGCGACATTGCCATCGGATACCTCACTGGCGATTACCGGTTCCGTGCAGAGGCCGCTCCGGGACTCCGGCATGTACGTGCTGTCACGTGGAAGCGGACCGATGTGCCGCGTTCGGAGCTCCGCGCCGACCTGCGTGCCACGATCGGCTCCCTCCTCACGGTGAGCGAGTTGCGCCGCCTCGATGCCGTGAAGCGTCTCACCGCACTCGCGGCGGGGGACTCCGATCCGGGAAACCCTGACGCTCCGGCTGACCTGCGATTGTTGCAAGGACCTGCTGAACTGGCCGACAAGGTGGCCGAAGCCCCGGCGGGCGAGCCGGTCAGACTTGCCGTACGGGACCTGCTCAGCATCTGGGACTTCGTGAGCCGCTCGGGCAAGGCGATCGCCACCATTCGCCGGGATCTGGACGATCTCGGTCTCGCGGTTGTCCCTCCCCTCACCGAGGTCCCGTCGATCGACCACATGGTCCGCGTCGTGCCCATCGGGCTGGCCCCGGAGGCTGAGCGGCAGACGTCGGGCGCGGAGACCGCCGACCTGGAATTGGAGCCGGAAGAAGGAGATGACTCCCCGGTGGATCTCCCGGTCGACGAGGCGTCCGGGACCTCGGATGTCGGCGATGTCAGCCTGATCCTTGGTGGGGCCGGAGAGGGGGAGAGCGGCGACGATGACGAGGAGCCGGCTCGCCCGGCGCCCGTGTTGGTGACCGTGGGGCGGTTGCCGTCGGCGCGCAGTGAACTGAAGACCGTCAGGCTCAGCGACCCGCTCAGCCGAGCTGTGGAACTTCTGTCCGAGAACACGTATGACCAGCTCCCGGTCCTCGACGACGACGGTCACTTGCGCGGCTCCATCACCTGGCGGGAAATCGGTGCGACCAACCGCCCTGCAACCGCGCTGGTCGAAGATGCCGCAGTGTTGAAGGTCCGGTCGATACGCACCGATGAGCCCATGGTGGACTGTCTGGCGGATGTGGCCGACCACGGTTGCGTCTTCGTACTCAATCCCGACGGCAGCCTCTCCGGGATCGTGACCGGCCACGACCTGGCCCACAGATTCGAGCAGGAACTTCGTCCGTACGCCCTCCTCCAAGAGCTTGAACTGCGTCTGCGCCGAGCGCTCAAGAAGGCTCTGATACGGGTGAAGCAGGCTCATGGCGCATACGGGCTTCCCGGCGATCCCGCAAGGATCGTCAAGCTCACGGAGCAGGGCATGAACTTTTCTGACTACATCACTCTGCTCAAGCGGGATGACGTCTGGCAGGCAACGGGTTGGCAGTTCCCGCAGCAGAGCTTCGCCGAACGCATGGATCGCGTTCGAAAGATATGTAACGAGACCATGCACTTCCACACGAGTGACGATGACCGTGCCAGTGCCGTCCAGGAGATCGAGGTCGCTCTGCAGATGCTGAAGACTGTTCAGCCACAAGCCTGAGCGCACGGCGGGTTTGGTTCTGCTGCGCCCTGGCCTGCTGCCGTCGAGCCGTTCTCGCAATGGTTCAGCGTACGAGGACCAGCCCGCAGCTGTATGCGCGTGCGTGGCCGATGCCCTGGGCGAGCACCGCGACGAAGGCCGTGGGGTCGGTGACCGTGAGGGTGCCCTTGATCTCCGCACGAGCGATGCGCAGGCCCTTGTGAGGCGCTGGGCTCGAGACGCTCGGGAGCATGCGTACGGCGATCCGATCGGTGTCGGCGTCCGCTCCGATGCGGGTGACGCCGTCCGGGGCGACCGCGGGATCGCCGGGCCGTTGAAGGCGGCGCGTGAACCATCCCTTCACATGTTCGGGGCGTGTGTGGGGGACGCGGGTGCCCCGGGTCCCCGGCGGAGAGCCCGGCGGAGCCGGAATGCTGCGTACGGGATTGACGACCGTGCGGAAGACGACGCTGTCGCCGGTGCGGAAGGTGCGATCGACCGTGAGGTGCTCAGGCTTCTCGACCAGCGCCGCACGGGGAATCCCGCTCCAGTCGGCGGGGAGCGACGACTGGACCACCAGGTTGAGGCGCGCCTGCCGGAGGTCGACGGTCCAGGTCGACAGGATGCCCATCTGGGCACGAGGGTCCGGGCTGCCGTCATCCACCCAGCCGGGGAAGCCGCTCATGACGGTCCGGTGCATGTCCTGCGCGTCGATGAGTGATTTGCCGGCGAACGGATGCCGGGCGTCCAGGGTCAGCAGACTCTGCGCGGCGACGAACCTGGCGGTCCGCCCCTTGTCCGACGAGGCGTTCGGCGCGGTAGGGGTGGCGTTCACAGGATGATGTCCCATCCATGGGCGTGTGCGGCGATGGTGATGCGGTGGCGGGTTTCCCAGCGGAGACTGTGAGTCCCGCCGCCCGCTCCGAATTGCACGGGCTGGTCGGACAGGGGGCCGACGCCGGGGAGCGGCCGTCTGCTCTCGATCCAGGCCCACGGACGTATGCGCCGCGCGTTTGCCGACGGATCGGCTTCGGGACCGACGGCGTCGGGAAGCAGGGAGTGCGTCTCGAAAGCGTCCTTGAGTGAGCCCGGAGCGATGCGGAGGGCGAGGTCTCCTGACGGCGGACAGGCCTTGCGGCCGAGCCAGAGCAGCCGATTCGGGTGCTCCAGGGCATGGGCCACACGCTCCAGGAGGACCCTGTTCCCGTGCTCCAGACCGACGAGGAAGGCGGCGTCGGCGAGGTACCAGCGCTCCGTGATCAGGCTGTGGCGGCGGACCTCCCCGGAGACGAGCACTCCTGACTCCGGGTCGGCGGTGACGTACTTCGGTGAGCCGTACCAGGCCCGCAGCTCGGCACGTCCGAACGGACCGGACTCCGGTGTGCCGTCCGGTGACGACTCGGGCAGCGGGTCCGTGGTCGCCTTGACGGCTCGCCGGTGGTCGGTGATCAGGTCTCGCGGACGCAGCGGATACGTCCCGCCGCCCACTGTGTGGTAGTCGCGCAGCGACGTGCCGGGGCGGTCGGCCCGCACCCCGAAGCGCACCTCGGCGAGTTCCCCGAGCGGGTCTTCCCGCGACAGCCCGAGGGCTGCGGCGCACAGACCGATCACGCCTGACTTCGTCGGACGACTGTGTGTGTCGCGGCGGGCAAATCTGCCGGAGATGCCCCAGGACTGCAGGGGACCCGCCAGCCGGACGAGGAGGACGTGCGAGTCGTTCGCGCCGCTCACGGTGTGAGGTCCTCGGCCCGTTCCACCACGGACAGCGCCGCCGGCAGCTCCAGTTCTCCCAGGAGCAGATCGATCTCGGGGTCGTACGTAAGCAACCGTGCGGTGCGCAGATCGGCGCGACGGCGGCTGACGAAGAGGTGGTGGCGCAGCAGTCTGCGCACGGCGGCGGGTCCCGCCGGTCCCTCCCCGCCGGCCGCCAGGGGCTCTTCGTCGACCGGCCGCTGGAAGGCGGACGCGTAGTTGTAGGGACGGTCCCCTTCGAAGGCCAGGACGAGCACCGGCAGCGACCCGGTGGACGCAGTCGAGTTCTTTTTCGCTTCCGGAAAAGCCTCCACGAAGGAATTCACGAACTCCTTCTCAGCCTCGGACGCTACCTGTTCGGCTTCCGCCTCGCCCATTCCGGCCACCCTCAGATTGACGCGAAGCTGCGTACGGTCGAGGACTGCGTGTCGGTAGAAGGTGCCGGAGATCAGGGACTGATACCCGGTCATACCCGCGCCTGCGTCGCCCGCGGCGTCGAGGAAGTCGAGGGCATTGCGCTTGCGGTCGAGCTTCGCGTCATCGGCAGCCGCGTAGAAGTCCTCGATCTGTTCCGCTTCGTGCACCGTGAAGGCGTGGCCCGTCTGGACGGCGCCGTCGACGTTGGGCGAGTCGGGAATCTCGGCGAGGAACCGGCCGTAGAGAGCGATGTCCACGGCGTCCCGGGGAGCGAGGGCCAGCAGCACGGCGTCGCGGGTGGCCTTGGGCAGCCGGGGCAGCGTGACGTCCGTGGCGGATTCCCCGGGCGGCTCCTGTGCATCCGGCTCTGCCGCGCCCTTGCTCTTCGCCCCCCGGCGCGTCTGCTTCTTCGCCGCCTCGATGCGGGCCTGGGCTTCGAGATAGGCGTCGCGCCACTCCTCGATCTCCCCCACCCGCTCGGCGATGTGGCGCGCGATCCTCGCTCCGGCGTCGGATGGGGCGAAGACGAGCACCTTGGTCAGATTGGCCACGGTCTTCTTCTTCGGATCGCCGAACTTGAGACCGCTGGCCTCCATTACCGCGCGCGCCGTGACCAGCGCCGTGCCCCCGTCCCAGCCGTGGACGGACTCGAGCTCACGACCTGCCAGAAGGGCCCACTCCCGGGTACGGACGCCCATGGCGCGCCCCTTGAGCTCACCCAGGCCGGCGTTGGCCCGGTTGCGGGCGTGGACCCGCTCGGCACGCCGGCGCGCCTGGCTCGTGATCATGTGGCGCTCCACACCGCCGAAGACCAGCGACTTGGGCTGCCCGTTCTCGTCCCTGACCGGGAGGACTGCGGCCAAGGTCTCGAGGAGGTGCAGGGAGAGGAACTGGCTCCGAGGTGGCTCGGTCACGAGGTGGTGTCCCTTCGAATCGTCGATGGAATCGCCGGCGGCAAAGTCACTCGCGTCACGGGGTCGTTCCGCGCTTCCCGGCCGCCCCGGGAGGGGTATGGAAATGGACCGACCACTCGTAGGCGATGCGCGCCTTGCGGTCGTGCCACAGGATGAGATCGTCGGTCAGGGCGGTCCAGGACGGCGGGGGCTGTTCGCAGGAGCGGAGCCGGGTGATCCCGTGCTGGAGGTGGCGCCAGGGCACGCGCCGGCTCGCGACGACCCGGTCCAGCAGCCGTTGGGCACCGGGATTGTCCGGCCCGCGCCCGGTCCCGTCCCCGATCCTGCGGGCCGCGTCGCCGAAGCTGCCGTGGCCGTACGAGGGCGTGGAGCGCCCCTGGTGGTAGACCGCGAACAGGAAGGCCATCCGCTCGAAGAGGTCGCGGTGGTCGTCGCCGCCGTACCAGCCCGCGCGGATGTGCGCGTTGGTGCGAACCCGGGACCGTCGGAGATCGGCGAGCGTCCCGTACTCGCGGTTCCGGACGAGGGTGGTGAGCCAAGTGATCAGTGCCGCGCTGTCGTGCGGGAAACGATGCTCTTCCGTACCGGGCGACGGATGCTGCTCAGTCAAGTGCAATCTCCCCTCGGAGTTCGGCCGGAGCCCGGCTCCCGGACACGGCCTCCTCGAAGAGCCCCACGGCCCGGGACCGTGCTTGGTTGTAGCGGTGGCCGGGCGGCAGGGTGTCGAGGAGTTGGAGCAACCGGGTCCGGGCCGTGATCATCAACTTCAGCGCGTAGGCGATCAAGGGAGCGGACACCGGATCGTCGTCCTCGAATCCCCGGTCGACCACTTCGTCCAGAAGTTCGAGGAAGGGGTCTTCGGCTGCGGGCCAGAAGCCGTACCGGGCATCGAGCCGTGCCACCTGACCCGGCTCGTCCGCGGCTCGCATGGCGGGGAACGCGGTCTCGGCGGCCACGATCGCCGCGTTCTTGAGGGTCCGCGCCAAATACTCGGCGATGTCCGAGCCGCGGCGGGACGCGCGGTAGAGGTGCGCGGCCATCCCGGGGGCGTAGGGGTAGGCGCCGTGGGTCCAGATGACGGGGAGCGTCTTGTTGGCCAGGAGGCCGACGGCCCAGAGGTGGTACGGGGCGCCCTGCTGCGTCTCCCGGTCCTGCTCCTGCGGCTCCGGTCGCCGGTACGGGAGAAGGGACCGCAGCCGTGCGTACATCCCGCCCCTGCCGTCGTTGACGGCGCCGTACAAGGCATGGGCCTGTTGCCAGAGGGCCCGGCTGGGCGAGGGCCACAGGGGCTTAGACACGCCGTTCGTCGTTGTGCTGTACACGGCGTCCTGGAGGTGCCGCGCCGGGTCGAGCTCCAGCACCTCACCTGCACCGATCAGAACCCGGTCGACCATGACCTGCCCGTGCGGACCGTGCGCCGGACGCAGCAGTACGGAACGCCCCAGGACGCTGTGCAGGTCCGCGGAGCTCCGGGGCGCCCGGGGCTTCCGCTTCTCATCGAACCTGCGCTGCTCAAGGACGGACGTGGTCCAGGAGGTGTTGAGCGGCTCGCCCGGTCCGTCGGGCGGATAGAGGTTCAGGCGCAGCGTCTCGCCGAGCGTTCCCCCCAGGGTGACGACCCGGATTCTGCCGGTCAGGCGACCCGCAGCGAGGTTGGTGACCCGGGCGCCGAGTTCGCCGCCGGACATGCGGGCCCGTCCGTATGGACCGTAGACGTGCTGGGTGAGGGTGGCGCGGAACGCGTCCGCCGCAGGGAGCGGATTGTCCCGTTCGAGATGATGATGGTCGAAGTGCTGGTTGTAGTCGCCGGAGTGCTCGATGACCAGCTGAGCGGTTCCGGTGCCGCTCCGGCGGAGATCGTTCGCCAGGTCGGAATTCTGCGCCAGGGGCTGCGTGGGGTGGAACAGGTCCCAGCAGTCCGCCGGTTGCCTCGACAACCACTCGGCGGCCGGTGCGAGAGACCGTCGGCCCAGGACCCAGGCGAGCCAGTCCTTGTCGGAGGACGGGCAGGTGCCGGAGGCGAAGCAGATGGCCAGCAAGTACTCGATGACGGCGACGGTCTCCCCCGGCGAGGCGCAGTCGGGGGCGGCTAGGTCGTCGGCCCGCTCGAAGACCGCACGCAGTGAATGGTGCGCGGTCGCACCGTCGAGACCGACGGCGGGGATGCACGGCTGCGAGCGAGGGTCCCAACTGGCGCGCTGCCCGGCGGAAACCGCCGGTCGGGCCTCGGGCAATCAGTGCCACCTCCTTCTGTTCGGTTGCCGCTCGATCAAACTGTCGGTCCCCGGTGAAACACGACCCCCGCGTATGCGGGGCAAAGCCCATCCCAGGGCTCTACGGCCATCCGACGGGCCACTCCCGCGGAAAGCGGGAAACGCTTCCCCGGCCGGGACGGTCCTTGGTAGTGCCCGTACTCGCCATCCGGCCGGATGGCACCTGCGCAAAGGACTAAAATTCGAGGTGCCGATGACTCGGCACCCCTGGCAGGACCTCACCGGGAGACCGGCGAGGTGCGAACGGTTCCCGCCCCGTGCGCGCGGAACGGGAACCGTTCATTGCCGGGGCCGGCCGTTCTCGGCGCTCTCTTCGCGTCGAGAACGGCCCTCTACCAGAGCTGGTCGACCACCTTGGCAGCCACTGCGCTGACCACTCCAGCCACGAGGGTGAGGACCAGCTCAGCCCTGCGGCGCCCCAGCCACCTGCGTGTTGCCCTGCCCATGTCGCTCCTCCGCGTCGAGGTCTGCACCTCGGCGGTCGCCGAGCTGCAGACAACGCCACGGCCCGAGCGGGGTGGCAACAGCAGGAGTCTGCCGATCAACTTCTAGTGGAGAAAGGCGATTTCAGGCCTTCACGGAGCGGGGTGTCCAACAGGTTGCCTAAGCCAAAGCACTCCGACCGTCCGAGTTCGATCCCAGATGGCGTTCGGCTTCGATGCCAGATGCCCTGCGGGGGTGGCGGCGGGTGTCGTTTGGGGGCGCGGCCGGGCTCAACGCGGGCGTCGGCGTACCAGGATGCTGAGCGTCGTCCGCGCGTCCCTGCGGCGATCCTGCGTGGAAGCGAGGACGGAGACGAGGGCCGCGGTGATCAGGGCGACCCCGTAGAGTAGACCGGCGGTTCCGCTCAAGAGCGCGGTGTAGACAGCGAGTTCATGGAGCTGAGGCATGAGTTGACCTTCTGTCGGGAGCCCGTTTCGGCTGCTTGCGGTGATGGCTCCAGACTGGCGGCGTCGCACCCATGCAACCCAGTTGCGCTGCTCATGCCGCACGATCTCCGCAGGTCAAACGCTTGAATTGTTACGGCGGCGGCTGAGTTTTCCGCGTAACGAACACGACTGGGGGCGGGTGGTGGAGGGTTCAGCCCGGGGAGCGCGGGACGCGCTGCGCGGAATGCTTCAGCAGGCGTGGAGTTCCCGGAGCCTGACGTACAACGGCGTGGCCAGGGAACTGCGTGTCTCCCGTGCGACGCTGCAGAACTGGCTTAGGGGGGAGAGGGTCCCCTCGGTGGATCACGTGCGTGCCCTCCTGGCCGTACTGGCCCGGTCACAGAGCGGGAACGGCCCGCCGACGTTGCACTCGGACGCGGAGTGGGAAGCCGCTGTGACGGCGGCGAAGGCGGAAGCGAAGAGCACGCAGCACCGGCAGATCCCCATCAACCGGCGGAAGGCCGACCCCGGCCTTCGCTTCATCGGCCTCCACGGCTCGGTCCCCGACGTGTCCGCCTCCGAAGTCCGCCCGCGCGCGAACGAACGCGCGGAGATGAAGGCGTTCGCGCAGGAATCCCGTTCCGGCGCGCCGTCCTACCTGTGCTGGCACGCCGACGGCCCCGTGGGCAAGACGACGCTGCTCGCCGGCTACGTCCGTCATAGGCCCCCGATCAGCAGCGACATCTTGACCTTCTTCGTCTCCGCCTCCCACGGCACCGACACCCGAGCCGCGTTCGAGCACGAGATCTCCGCCCAGATCGACCGGCTTCTCGACATGAAGAAGAGGAGCCTGGTGCCCAAGGGCACCCGGGCGTGGAACGCCCGATTCGCCCAGGCCGCCGAGAAGAGCGCGGGACACGGACGGAACCTCCTGCTCGTGGTCGACGGACTCGACGACGACGTGGCCTGGTCGGGCGACGGAGCCGGGCGGCCGGAGCCGGCCGACGACGGCGGGGCCCCTGGGTCCGGAGCCCGTTCCACGGGCGGACCCGAGCACCTGGCCCGGGCCGTACGGAGAACCGCGCGCGGGAGCATCGCCGCGCTTCTGCCCGCCGTACCACCGCCCAACATGCGCGTCATCGTCTCTCTCCGCCGCTGCGTCCCCCTTCCTCGCGACGTCCCCCGGAAGCGGCACCCCTTGCGGCAGAGCCAGAATCTGCGCACCCTCCTGCCGATCGACGGGGTGCCGAGACACCGACGGCCGCCACCCGACGCCACCGCGCTGGGCGAACCGGTCGCGGGACTGCTGGCCGTGGCGGACGGCAGCCTGCGGATCACGGACCTGGCGGAGCTGACCGGGCTCTCTGTGGACCACCTCGACCGCCTGGTGCGCGGCCCGTCAGGGCGCGCCCTCGTGACCGAGGACCCCGTGCTCGGGACGTACGCCCTGGCGGACTCCCGCGTTGTGCACGCGGTACGCGAGGACCTGGGAAGTGCTGCGGTCCGGCGGTACACCGAGGAGTTGCTGCTCTGGGCGCGAAGGTGGCGCGCGGCCGGCTGGCCGGACGACACTCCTCCGTACCCCTTGGCGCATCAGCTCCGTCTACTGACCGGGATCGCCGAACGCATCTCGTACGTACTCGACGTGCCGCGCCTGCGGCGGCTCGCCCGCGCCGCCGGGCCCGACGTCCCGCTCGCCCAGTTTGACGCCTTCGAGGAGGAAATTCGCACGGCGGCGGGCATCACGTCCGCCGACCGGCTGGCGCAACTGGCTGCCCTCTGCGGTGCGCGGACTCTGCTGCGCCAGGCAACCGACACGTACGTTCCCGACGGAGCCCCGGCTCTCTTCGTCCGGCTCGGGGACGTGGAGCGTGCGCGCGGCCTGGCCCGCTCCGCGCCCACGGCCGTCGACCGGGCCGTCCATCTGGCGGAGGTGGCGGTGGAGCTGGCCCACGCGGAACGACCCTCCGTGGGACAAGCCCACGGGAACGTCGACGCTCTTGTCCAGGAGGCGGGAGAGTGGCTGGCCCGGGACCACGAGCACCAGGACTTTCCCGCCGCCTTCCGGGCCCCAGAGACGTACGAACGACTCCTACGCGCCGCCGCGACGCTTGCCCGTCTGCACGGTTCCGCCACCGCCCGGCCCTTGTTCCAAGCGGTGTTCCGAGACCCGGCGGCCGGGACGGCCGTGACCGCCGAAGCGGCTGGGGAACTGGGCGCCGTCATGGCGCTGTACTTCCGGGCGGAGACGCTCAGCGCGGGCGACCTGCGTGCCCGGACCGCGGCCGTCGAACTCTTTGGAGCGTTAGCGAAGGCGGCGCCCCATCTGGGCTCATACGCCGGTGATCGCATCGAGGCAGTCTGCGAGGACCTCGGTGACGCGGATGGACTGGGAACGGTCGATGTCCTGGCCACCGCGGCGTCAGTGCTCGTCGCTCTGCCCGCGAGGCGGCATCGCAGGGCCGCCGAGCAACTGCGGCGGGCCCGCACCCGGATGCGTCGGGCGATCGAGGTACTGAGGGACCCCGACTCCTCGCGCGACGCCTTGTCGGAAGCCGATCGCGCCCACCTGCGCCGCGAACTCGCCGGGACGCTGGAGCGGCTGGCCGAGGCCACAGTGGCCATGAAAGCGGTGGGCGACCATGACGGCGTCAGACGCCAGATGGAGGCCGTACCGGAGGACCAGCGCGCCGGAATCCTTGGGGACCTCCTGTTGGAACGCGCGCAGTTGATCCTCTGCGCGGCTGAGAAGGAGAGGGTGCGACGGGCCGGCGAGGCAGCGCGGGAGGCTGTTGAGAACACGGAGAAGGAGCGCAAGGCGAAGCGCAGGGAGGCTGACACCGAGCGGGCGATGCTGAACGCAGGGCGGATGGCCCACAGCGCACACGTCCCCGGGGCGCCACCGCCCACACGGACAGCTTCCGAGGCGCCACGGACAGCGCCAAACGAGGGCACGCGCTCCTCCTCCCCGCCCCTCCGCCACGATCCGCAACGGCGAGCGACCGGCCTGCTGCGCCCAGGCGACGGCCCGTGCCCCGATCGTCCGGAGCAGCCCCTTATTCCCCTGCTTCTGGAGGCGGACGACCACGTGCGCGCGGGCCACCTCCTGAGCGGCCGGGAACTTCTGGAGACGGCCCTGCGAGGCCGACCTGCGGTACAGCCCGCGAGCACCCGCTGTCTCACCGGAGACTGGACTGCGGAACTCTGCCAGGCCATGGGCGCGGCAGGCGCATCCGATGAGGCCGAAGCGCTCGTGCTGCACCTGCCTGACATGCATGCCCGCGTGCGACACCTGGCGGCTCTCTCCCTCGGCTGTTCTCTCGCCGGACACGAGGGCCCGGGCGCCCGTCACGCCCGGGCAGCGGCTCGGCTGCTGTCCGCCTCAGCTGCGCCCGACCTGGTCAACGCCGTGGCTCAGGTCCTCGCTCACGCAGGGGACGAGGCCGCCGCCACGGCCATGGCCGCGGGAAACACCGGGCAACGGCTGCAGACCCTGACGGCCGTCGCTGCCGGACTCGTGCACCACAGCCCGGAGGCGGGCGCACGGGTTGCCGAGCCTTTGGTGGAGGTCCTCGCGCGGCGGATGGGGGTTGCCGGCCCACGCGTCCCCCTCTCCGAGCTGGCGGCGCTGCTCCTTGCCTTCCCCGACGTCCGGAACCCTTCCCCCCGGTTGAACGACGTCCTTGGCCGGGCCGTGCTGCGCATGACCGCCCCCGCCATGGCGGCGCCGGCACGGGCGATGGCCGTCCTCGCTTTGCTGGAACGGCTCGGTTGCGTTCCGGACGAAGCCGTGGACGCAGCCGACAGCGCGGTGGGCAGATGGAGGCGCGCCGGTCAGCGGGAACCGCAGGCGTCTGCCGAACTGGCGCTCTTGGCAGCGGTGAACGGCGACATCGCCGCCGTGCGGCGGCACGCCCACGCAGCGCGGACGCCGGACGACCGCGCGACGGCTCTCGGCACCGCCGCCATGCACCTGGCGGGCGCCCAGGTGGCGCCGTCCGCGGACAGTGGAGCCCACGCCCGGGTTCTCCGCACCTGTCTGGCACTCGCCCGTGCTGGGACCCGCGACTGTTCCCCTGACACGGAGGCGGCCCGGAGCATCGCCATGGAGATCCTGCGATCCGATGCCTGGACACGCGTGATCCCGCTGCTCCCCTTCCTTGCTCCCGGAGCACCAAGACGCCTTGGCGCCATGGCGCAAGACGTGCACCGTTGGCTGGTGTGACCGAGCCGTATTCACTTCGCTGTGCGCGGCGACTTTCCGTTTCCTACATGTCCCCAAGATCGACTGCGACGGAAAAAGGTGCGCTGGCTTTCACCGCGCCGGTGAACATCTCGCCGTCCCGGTAAGTCCTGGTGGCGGGGTCGAGGACGTACGTGTACACGATCGGGACCCCGGTGGCGGTTTGCTCGACGCGCCAGTAGAAGGGGATGCCGGCCTTGGCGTACTGGTCCACCTTCACGATCCGGTCCGTGGTCTCCGAGCCTGGCGACACGACCTCGACGACCAGGAGGACGTGCTCGGGGCGCGTCGGTGTGAGGTCGATGGTGTCAGCCCGGTACACCGTGACGTCCGGGCGGCGGTTGGTGAGGGGGACGTCCTGGAGGCGGACGTCGAAGTCCGTGTCCGCGTTCCAGTCCGGGCCCGCGGCGGCGTCCAGGGCGTTGGCCAGGATGCGGGCCAGCCGGTTGTGGCGCTTGGAGGCACTCGGGCTCACGACGACCATCCCGTCCACGATCTCGATGCCGGCGCACTGCTCCTCGGACCACGAGTCGTACTGCTCCGCGCTGATCTGCGCGTGCATCCACTCGGGCGCCACCATCTCGGCGGTCATGGTGTACCTCCATCGAGGAGTGTGAACAGTCCGGGACCGTTGAGGCTCAGCCTAGTGTCTCGCGGTGGTCCCCGTGCCCGGGACCGGCGCTGTGAGAGGCTGGCCCGTATGAACCGGTTGGCTGGTGTGACCTCGCCGTATCTGCTTCAGCATGCTGACAATCCGGTCGACTGGTGGCCCTGGTCGCCCGAGGCGTTCGAGGAGGCGCGGCGGCGCAGGGTGCCCGTGCTGCTGAGCGTGGGGTACTCGTCCTGCCACTGGTGCCACGTCATGGCGCACGAGTCGTTCGAGGACGAGGCGACCGCCGCGTACATGAACGAGCACTTCGTGTCCGTCAAGGTGGACCGTGAAGAGCGGCCCGACGTGGATGCCGTGTACATGGAGGCGGTGCAGGCGGCCACCGGGCAGGGCGGGTGGCCGATGACCGTGTTTCTCACCGCGGACGCCGAGCCGTTCTACTTCGGGACCTACTTCCCGCCCGAGGCCCGGCACGGGATGCCGTCGTTCCGGCAGGTGCTCGAAGGGGTCACCGCCGCCTGGACCGACCGGCGCGACGAGGTCGGGGAGGTCGCCGGGCGGATCGTGCGGGACCTGTCCGAGCGCAGCCTCGCCCATGGCGGCGACGGGCCGCCCGGGGAGGCGGAGCTCGCGCAGGCGCTGCTCGGGCTGACCCGGGACTACGACGAGAAGCGGGGCGGGTTCGGCGGGGCGCCCAAGTTCCCGCCGTCCATGGCGCTGGAGTTCCTGCTGCGCCACCACGCCCGCACGGGCGCGGACGGGGCGCTTCAGATGGCCGCCGACACCTGCGCGGCGATGGCCAGGGGCGGGATCTACGACCAGCTCGGCGGCGGGTTCGCCCGGTATGCCGTGGACCGGGAGTGGGTCGTCCCGCACTTCGAGAAGATGCTGTACGACAACGCGCTGCTCTGCCGCGTGTACGCCCACCTCTGGCGGTCCACCGGGTCCGGACTCGCCCGGCGGGTGGCCCTGGAGACCGCCGACTTCATGGTGCGCGAGCTGCGGACGCCCGAGGGCGGCTTCGCCTCCGCGCTCGACGCCGACAGCGAGGACGCGCACGGCAGGCACGTCGAGGGCGCGTACTACGTGTGGACGCCCGAGCAGCTGCGCGAGGTGCTGGGCGAGGAGGACGCCGCGTTCGCCGCCGAGTACTTCGGGGTGACCGAGGAGGGCACCTTCGAGGAGGGCTCCTCGGTGCTCCAGCTGCCGGGCGACCCCGACGACCCCCGCGCCGCCGGCGTACGGCAGCGGCTGCTCGCCGCCCGCGAGGAGCGTCCGCGACCCGGGCGCGACGACAAGATCGTCGCCGCCTGGAACGGGCTCGCCATCGCCGCGCTCGCGGAGACCGGCGCCTTCTTCGACCGGCCCGACCTGGTCGAGCGGGCCACCGAGGCCGCCGACCTGCTGGTGCGGGTGCACATGGGCCCCGTCGCCCGGCTGGTGCGGACGTCGAAGGACGGGCGCGCCGGTGACCACGCCGGGGTCCTTGAGGACTACGGGGACGTCGCGGAGGGCTTCCTCGCGCTGGCCGGGGTCACCGGCGAGGGGGTCTGGCTGGAGTTCGCCGGATTCCTGCTGGACATCGTGCTCCAGCACTTCCGGGGCGAGGGCGGTCAGCTCTACGACACCGCGGACGACGCCGAGCAGCTCATCCGGCGCCCCCAGGACCCCACCGACAGCGCGACCCCGGCCGGCTGGACGGCCGCCGCCGGTGCGCTCCTCTCGTACGCCGCGCACACCGGCTCCGAGCCGCACCGCACCGCCGCCGAGGAGGCCCTGGGCGTCGTGAAGGCGCTGGGCCCGCGCGCCCCGCGCTTCATCGGCTGGGGGCTCGCCGTGGCCGAGGCGCTGCTCGACGGGCCGCGCGAGGTCGCCGTGGCGGGGCCGGTCGGCGGGGAGCTGCACCGTACGGCTCTGCTCGGGCGGGCGCCCGGCGCGGTCGTGGCGGCGGGGGAGCCGGGCGGGGCGGAGTTCCCGCTGCTGGCCGGCCGGCCGATGGCGGACGGTGCGCCGACCGCGTACGTCTGCAGGCACTTCGTCTGCGAGGCGCCGACGACGGACGCGGAGGCGCTGGCCCGCGCACTCGGCGGGGTCTGAGCGGGGAGCGGGGGCGCCCAGGGGTGCCCCCCGCGAAAGCCCCCGAGAGGCGTCAGCTGTGGTTGTACGCCACCAGCGAGATGCCGACGTAGTGCACCACGAACGCGGCCAGCGTCAGCGAGTGGAACACCTCGTGGAAGCCGAACCAGCGCGGTGACGGGTTCGGCCGCTTGATGCCGTAGATGATGCCGCCCGCGCTGTAGAGCACGCCGCCGACGACGACCAGCACCAGCACCGCGATCCCGCCGGTCCGCATGAAGTCCGGCAGGAAGAAGACCGCAGCCCAGCCCATCGCGATGTAGCACGGGGTGTACAGCCAGCGCGGGGCGCCGACCCAGAAGACCCGGAAGGCGATACCCGCGAGCGCCGCCGCCCATACCGCCCACAGCAGCGGGGTGCCGGTGGACTCGGGCAGCAGGAGCAGGGTCAGCGGGGTGTACGTCCCCGCGATGATCAGGAAGATGTTCGCGTGGTCGAGCCTGCGCAGCACGGCCTCGCCGCGCGGCCCCCACGTACCCCGGTGGTAGAGCGCGCTCACGCCGAAGAGCAGGCACGCCGTCAGGACGTAGATCGCACAGGCGATCCGGCCCCGGGTGCTGTCCGAGAGGGCGACGAGGAACAGGCCCGCTATGACGACGGCGGGGAACATCCCGGCGTGCAGCCAGCCGCGCATCCGTGGCTTCGGCGGAGCGTCGGCGAGCGTGGCCGGGCGGGGACCGGCGGTGTCGGGCGCGGCGGCAGCAGTCATTCCCGCATCGTACCTACGCCCCCGTAGGGAGTGGATATGGGCGGTGACCGAGTGCTGATGCTCACATGGGCGGCCCTCTGGACATATGGGCGCGAGGGTCGGATGATCAAATGAGTGCGGTCGGCACCGGATGAGCGCCATGGGGAATTCGAAGGGGTACACGCATCCGGGTCGCAGCCCCCACGGGGCACAGGCACCAACCGAATACACCCTCATCAAGGAGCGATCGTGGCGCGCGACATCGCGGCTCCCCTCACTGTTCCCACCAACCACCAGGAGCTGGTCTCCTGGGTGGACGAGATCGCAGCACTCACCCAGCCGGACCGGGTGGTCTGGTGCGACGGTTCCGAGGCCGAGTACGAGCGCCTGTGCGGGGAGCTCGTCGCCAAGGGCACCTTCACCAAGCTGGACGAGATCAAGCGCCCGAACTCCTACTACGCGGCCTCCGACCCCAGCGACGTCGCCCGCGTCGAGACCCGTACGTTCATCTGCTCCGCGAAGGAGGAGGACGCCGGTCCGACGAACCACTGGAAGGACCCCGCCGAGATGCGGGAGATCTTCACGGGTGAGCGGGGCGTCTTCCGCGGCTCGATGCGCGGGCGCACGATGTACGTCGTCCCGTTCTGCATGGGCCCGCTCGGGTCGCCGCTGTCCGCGATCGGCGTGGAGATCACCGACTCCGCGTACGTCGCCGTCTCGATGCGCACCATGACGCGCATGGGGCAGCCCGTGCTCGACGAGCTCGGCTCCGACGGCTTCTTCGTCAAGGCCGTCCACACGCTGGGCGCCCCGCTGGCGGAGGGCCAGGAGGACGTCCCCTGGCCCTGCAACGAGACCAAGTACATCTCGCACTTCCCCGAGGACCGCGAGATCTGGTCCTACGGCTCCGGCTACGGCGGCAACGCGCTGCTCGGCAAGAAGTGCTACGCGCTGCGCATCGCCTCCGTGATGGCCCGTGACGAGGGCTGGCTCGCGGAGCACATGCTGATCCTGAAGCTCACGCCGCCGCAGGGCGAGCCGAAGTACGTCGCCGCCGCGTTCCCGAGCGCCTGCGGCAAGACCAACCTCGCCATGCTGGAGCCCACGATCTCCGGCTGGACCGTCGAGACCATCGGCGACGACATCGCGTGGATGCGGTTCGGCGAGGACGGCCAGCTGTACGCGATCAACCCCGAGGCGGGCTTCTTCGGCGTCGCGCCCGGCACCGGCGAGCACACCAACGCCAACGCCATGAAGACGATGTGGGGCAACTCCGTCTTCACCAACGTCGCGCTCACCGACGACGGGGACGTCTGGTGGGAGGGCATGACCGAGGAGCCGCCCGCGCACCTCACGGACTGGAAGGGCAACGACTGGACCCCCGAGTCCGGGACGCCCGCCGCCCACCCCAACGCGCGCTTCACCGTCCCGGCCGGGCAGTGCCCGATCATCGCGCCCGAGTGGGAGGACCCGAAGGGTGTGCCGGTCTCGGCCATCCTCTTCGGCGGACGCCGCGCCTCGGCCGTCCCGCTGGTCACCGAGTCCTTCAACTGGCAGCACGGTGTCTTCCTCGGCGCCAACGTCGCCTCCGAGAAGACCGCGGCTGCCGAGGGCAAGGTCGGCGAGCTGCGCCGCGACCCGTTCGCCATGCTGCCGTTCTGCGGCTACAACATGGGCGACTACATGGGCCACTGGCTCAAGGTCGGCGCGGACAAGCCGGACCAGTCGAAGCTGCCGAAGATCTACTACGTGAACTGGTTCCGCAAGAACGACGCGGGCAAGTTCGTCTGGCCCGGGTTCGGCGAGAACAGCCGCGTCCTGAAGTGGATCGTCGAGCGCCTGGAGGGGAAGGCGGAGGGCGTCGAGACGCCGATCGGCATCCTTCCCGCGAAGGGCTCGATCGACACCGAGGGCCTGGACCTCTCCGAGTCCGACCTCGACTTCCTGCTGAAGGTCGACAAGGAGGTCTGGCGCGAGGAGGCGGCGCTGGTCCCCGAGCACCTCAACACCTTCGGCGACCACACGCCGAAGGAGCTGTGGGACGAGTACCGCGCGCTGGTCGAGCGCCTGGGCTGAGCCCCGCGTACGTAAGGCGATGGCCCCCGAAACGGCTTCGGGGGCCGTCGGCCGTTCAACCCGCCCCGGTCGTGGTCGGGTTGTGGCCTTACGGAGTCACGGGGGTGATGTGCGCGGCCGTACAGTCGGCCCGGTCGCGCCGCCGGTGCGCGGAGGCGGAGGGGTGGCCGGCATGCAGTATCCGCCGTACCCGAACACGGCGCAGGACGGCCCGCCGCTTCTCCGAGGGAGCCGGACGGACGGCTGGACGGTGGCCCTGATCACCGTGGGGGCGCTGACCGGCCTGGCGGTGGCGGGCCTGCTCGGCACCCTGGGCGCGTACATCTGGGCGTCCGGCAGGGCCCACGAGAACATGCGGTTCCCGGGCGAGGACGTCACCGTCACGTCCTGCGGCCGGGACGAGGTGACGGGCCGTCCGGTGGCGGGCGTACGGGTCACGAGTGAGGCGGCGCGGCCCGGGACCTACGTCGTGCACGTCGGGTTCCGGGATCTGCGGAGCGGCAAGGGGCGCGGGGTGGACGCGGGGGAGGGCCGCGTGACCGTGGCCGGCCTGGCGGTGGGCGCCACGGCGTCCGGGCGGGTCACCGGTCCGGTTCCGGTGTGGGGTGCCGCCGAGTGCACGCTCGGGGGCGTGACCTTCGCGTCGACGCGCACGGCCCGGACAGGGGCTTCGCGCGGCCCGTGAGGGTCTGGGTGGCACCCGGTCCACGCGCCTCTGCGGTGCGTGGACCGGGGCCGTCAGTGGGCGCCGACCGGAGTCCGGGCGTCGGTCGCGAGCGCCTCGGTGTGGGCGTCCATGCGCTCGGCCGAAAGGATCGCGGCCGCCGTGTCGGCGCGTGAGGCCGCCACCACCAGGGCCCGGCCCGCGAGGGCGTGGGCGCGGCGGTGGAGGGCGGTCGCGGGGGCGTCGCTCAGTCCGGCGTGCCGGGCGGGCGGGGCGCCGCGCAGCCTGGCGACCTGCTCGGCGATGCGGTCGCCCGCCTCGCCGAGCCCCAGCTCGTCGGTGACCGCGAGCAGGGCGGCCAGGTGTCCGGCGAGCTGGATGTCCAGCTCCTCCTCGCGGGTGCGGTGCGGGAAGTCGCCGGCGTGGTCGGCCGGTGTGTGGACCGATTTGGTGCGGATCGGTTCGTACATGGATGGCCTCCTGGTGGTGCTGTGAGAACCATCCTAGCTTGGATTCAGTCTAAAGTTGTTCGTCTTCGAGAAAAGCTTGAGCGGGGATCCGCTACACCTGGCTGTAGCCGTCCAGGAAGTGGGCGATCCGGCCGATCGCGTCCGTCAGATCCTCGGCCGAGGGCAGCGTCACCACGCGGAAGTGGTCGGGATCCGGCCAGTTGAACCCCGTTCCCTGCACCACCATGATCTTCTCGGCCCGCAGCAGGTCCAGGACCATCTGCCGGTCGTCCTTGATCTTGTAGACCTTGGGGTCGAGCCGGGGGAAGAGATACAGCGCCCCCTTCGGCTTCACGCAGGTCACGCCCGGGATCTGCGTCAGCAGGTCGTACGCCACATCGCGCTGCTCCAGGATGCGGCCGCCGGGCAGCACCAGGTCGTTGATCGACTGCCGGCCGCCGAGCGCGGTGGCGACCGCGTGCTGCGAGGGCATGTTGGCGCACAGCCGCATGTTGGCCAGGATCGTCAGCCCCTCGATGTACGAGGTGGCGTGCGCCTTGGGGCCGCAGACGGCCATCCAGCCGGAGCGGTATCCGGCGACCCGGTAGTTCTTCGACAGCCCGTTGAAGGTGAGGACCATCAGGTCCGGGGCGATCGTCGCGGTGGGGGTGTGCGTGGCGCCGTCGTAGAGGATGCGGTCGTAGATCTCGTCGGAGCAGACGACCAGGTTGTGCCGGCGGGCGATCTCCGTGAGGCCGCGCAGCATCTCGTCGTCGTAGACCGCGCCCGTGGGGTTGTTCGGGTTGATGATCACCATCGCCTTGGTGCGGTCGGTGATCTTCCGCTCGATGTCGGCGAGGTCGGGCATCCAGTCCGACTGCTCGTCGCAGCGGTAGTGCACGGCCGTGCCGCCCGCCAGCGAGACCGAGGCCGTCCACAGCGGGTAGTCCGGGGCCGGGACCAGCACCTCGTCGCCGTCGTCGAGCAGCGCCTGCATCGACATCTGGATCAGTTCGGAGACGCCGTTGCCGAGGTAGACGTCCTCGACGTCCAGGTCGATGCCCTTGGTCTGGTAGTGCTGCATCACCGCCCGGCGCGCGGACAGCAGCCCCTTCGCGTCGCCGTAGCCGTGCGCCCCGGAGAGGTTGCGCAGGATGTCCTCAAGGATCTCGGGCGGGCACTCGAAGCCGAACGCGGCGGGGTTGCCGGTGTTCAGCTTGAGGATGCGATGCCCGGCCGCCTCCAGCCGCATCGCCTCCTCCAGCACGGGGCCGCGGATCTCGTAGCAGACGTTGGCGAGCTTTGTGGACTGGATGACCTGCATGTCAGCGAGCTTACGACTGTGTTTCACGGGCCGCCCGGGCTTTGCCCGCCGGTTGGCCCGCCCGGGCGGCGGCACGGCTCCGCCCGGGCTTTCATCGCCATGCGCCCGCCTCCCGCGAACCGTGGGAACGCCGGTCACGGGAGGCCCGGGGCTTGGAATGAGGTGGCGCGGCTGTGTGACGGACCGGAACGGGTGACATACGCCACGGAGTGGTGTGCGCCGGGGCTCACACGGGAAGCCGCGCGCCCTCCGGCAGGTCCGGCGGAAGGGCTCCCGGGGAACGCGGTCCCGGTCCGTCCTGGTCCGCCCGTACCTCTGAAGCAGCTCAACAGCCGTGTGCGCCCGGGTGCTCCGGGGGAGGGTCGGTACATGATCGGAAACGGGAAGAAGGACATGGCCGTGATCGTGGTGCGGGACGCGGACGCCGTGGTCGCCGCGCTGCGCGAGGAGCTGGCCCGGGCGACGGACGCGGACCGCCCCGGCCTGCGGCGGGCCCTCGCGCTGGCCGAGGCGCGGACCGGGATCCCGGACGCGGAACTGCGCGGGCGCTGGGCCGCGCGGCGGATCACGGCGGGCGGATACGACGGACCCCTCGACGCGGTGGCGGCGGTCAAGGCCCTGCGGGAGGCCGAGCCGGGACTGAGCCTGCGACAGGCCGTACAGCTGTCGCGGGAAGCCACGGCGGTGGCGGCGGCGAAACCCTAGTCCGGACCGCGTTGTCCCCCGTGCGAGCTACGCGCAGGTGTCCACCCAGCGGTGACGCTTTCGGCGCCGGACGTTCATAGCGTTCAGGGGTAGTCGCGGCAGGCCGCCGCGGCACGTCGAAGGGGGACTCATGAGAGTGGTCTGGCAGCTTCTCGCCGTCGTGGCGGTCTGGGCGGTCGGCGGTCAGTGCGTCAGCGCGGTGGACGGGAATCCGTGGCTCACGCTCGCGCTCGGCCTCGTGACGTCGGTGCTCGCCGTCCTGGTCTACCGGTGGGTGGTGGGGCGCACCGAGCACCGCCCGGTCACCGAGCTCGCCCGGGAGGGCGCCGGGCCGGCTCTGGGGCGCGGCGCGCTGATCGGGCTGGTGCTGTTCGTGGCCGTCATCGCGAACATCGCCCTCCTCGGGGACTACGAGGTGAACGGCCTGGGGTCGGTCACGGGTGCGGTCGGGTTCGTCGGCTTCATGGCCGCTGCCGCCGTCACCGAGGAAGTGGTGTTCCGGGGGGTGCTGTTCCGGCTGGTCGAGGAGCGCGCCGGGACCTTGATCGCGCTCACGTCGACCGGGTTGCTGTTCGGGCTGATGCACCTGGCCAACCCGGACGCGAACCTGTGGGGCGCGCTCGCCATCGCGATCGAGGCGGGCGGCATGCTCGGCGCCGCGTATGCCGCCACCCGCAGCCTGTGGCTGCCCATCGGCCTGCACTTCGCCTGGAACTTCGCCGCGGCGGGGATCTTCAGCTCGGAGGTCTCGGGCAACGGCGCCTCGCAGGGTCTCCTGGACTCGACGGCCACCGGCTCCGAACTGGTCACCGGCGGCGACTTCGGGCCGGAGGCGAGTGTGTACTCCGTGGTCTTCGGGGTGCTCGTGACGCTCGCGTTCCTGTGGCTGGCCCGCCGGCGCGGCCATCTGGCGCCGCGTGGCGGACGGCGCGCCGCCCCGGCCCCGGCCGCCACTACAGTGCCCCGGTGATCAGTCTTCGCGAAGTACCGGCCCGGTGGCGGCGGTTGGACATCGCCGTCCGGTGGTCGGAGCGGTGGCAGCGGCTCGATCCCGTGGTCCGCGACCTGCCGTTCGGTCTGCTGCTCCTGGCCATGTCGCTCGTTCCCGCCCTGCACCGGCACGGGACGGCGCTCGGCGCCGTGGCGGAGCGTCCGTTCGACGCACTGGGCGCGGTGGCCGCCGTACTGGAGAGCCTGTCGCTCGCCCTGCGGCGGCGGTGGCCGGTGATCTGCCTGGTCCTGGTCTCGCTGGGCTTCGCCGTCGACCAGCTCGGCGGCTACCACACGGTCGCCGGGACCGCGCTTCCCCTCGCCGTCATGAGCGCGGGGGCGCACCTGGGCCGCCACCGCCGTGTCGCCGCGGTCGCGTTCACCGCCGCGTACGTGCCGCTGGCGCTCGCCCTGCACCGGTACGGCACCGAACCGGCGGAGGAGTTCCTGACGTTCTATCTGGTGCTCATCCTCGTCTGGGGCGTCGGGGCGTGGCTGCGGGCCACCCGGGCCGCCGAGGCCGACCGCCGGCTGAGGGTCGCCGAGGAGAGCCGCGCCGCCGAACGGGCCCGGATCGCGAGTGAGTTGCACGACGTGGTGACCCATCATGTGACGGCGATGATCGTCCAGGCCGAGGCGGCGCGCTATCTGACCGCCGCGCCCGACCGGCTCGACCGCGCCCTGAGCAGCGTCACCGACACCGGGCGGCGGGCCGTCAACGACCTGCGCCACCTGCTCGACCTGCTCGACCCGGGCCACGGCGCCGGGGCCAGGACACCGGCCGCCGGCCGCATCCGCGGCCTGGTCGAGCAGGCGCGGCAGGCGGGGCAGGAGGTGGACTTCAGCGAGGAGGGCACCCCCGCCGAGGCCACCGGGAGCGCCGACCTCGTGGCCTACCGTGTGGTCCAGGAGGCGCTGACCAACGCCCTCAAGCACGCCCAGGGCGGCCGGACTTCGGTGCGCGTGCGGCACGGCGGAAGAGAGATCACCGTGGAGGTCGGCACGGACGGCTCCGGCGGGCGCGCCAAGGTGCCCGCGGGCAGCGGGCGGGGGCTCGCCGGGCTGCGCGAGCGGGTCGGAGTGCTCGGCGGCGAGTTCCGCGCGGAGCCCGGTCCGGACGGCGGCTTCACCGTGCGGGCCCGCATACCCTCGGGGAGCGCCTCGTGACCGCACCGGTCCGCGTCCTCGTCTGCGACGACCAGGTGCTCGTCCGCACCGGCCTCGCCACGATCATCGACGCCCAGCCGGACCTGGAGGTGGCGGGCGAGTGCGGGGACGGGCGGACCGCCGTCGAGATGGCCGGGCGGCTGCGCCCGGACGTCGTGGTGATGGACATCCGCATGCCCGAGCTCGACGGCATCGAGGCGACCCGGCTGCTGGCCGGGGCGGGCGTGGAGCAGCCCGCCAAGGTGCTCGTGGTGACCACCTTCAACCTGGACGAGTACGTGTACGAGGCGCTGCGCGCCGGGGCGAGCGGGTTCCTGCTGAAGGACGCCCCGCCCGACCGGCTGCTGCACGGCATCCGGACCGTGCACTCGGGCCAGGCGCTGATCGACCCGGAGGTGACACGCCGGCTGGTCGGCCGCTACGCCGCCCGGATCCGCCCCACCGGGGACTCCTCGTCCGACATCCCGCTGACCCCGCGCGAACTGGAGGTCCTGCGCCTCATCGCGGACGGCTTCTCCAACAGCGAGATCGCGGCCGCGCTCGTGATCAGCCAGGAGACCGTGAAGACGTTCGTCTCGCGCATCCTCGCCAAGCTCGGGCTCCGCGACCGCGTCCAGGCGGTCGTCTACGCGTACCGCCAGGGCCTGGTGACCTGAACGCGCGGCCGGAAACCGCCCCTTGTGCGCCCCCTCTCCGTACGCCAGCATGCGCATGTCAAACCGAAGGAACTTCGGTCGCAGAGGCCAGTTGTGCTCTGTTCAGTCGCAAGAGGGGACCCCCACATGAAAAAGCCTCTCGTCGGTGCACTCTTCGCGGTGCTGCTCCTCGGAGCGGGCATCGCTCCCGCGACCGCGGCCACGAGCCACGGCGCGGCACCGGCCGGCTCGGCCGGGGCCTCGGCCCCGTCCGGTCACACCGCCGTGAAGTCCGAGAAGGAGATACGGGCCGAGGCGGTCGGCTTCGCCGGGACCGTGGCGCTCAGCAACTGCTCCGGCTCGGTCGTCCGGACGCCCTCCTCGCAGCCGGGCGACCCCGCCCTCGTGCTGTCCAACGGGCACTGCCTGGAGACCGGCTTCCCGGCTCCCGGCGCGGTCGTGTTCAACCGCTCGTCCAGCCGCAGCTTCACCCTGCTCAACGCCTCGGGCAGCGGCGTCGGCACGCTCCGGGCGAGCAAGATCGCGTACGGGACGATGACGGACACCGACATCTCGGTGTACCAGCTCACCTCCACGTACGCGCAGATCGAGAGCCGCTACGGCATCAAGGCGCTGGAGCTCAGCACCACGCACCCCGTCGCGGGCACCGCGATCACCGTCGCGTCCGGCTACTGGAAGCGCCTGTACAGCTGCAACATCGACGGGTTCGTCTACCGCCTCAAGGAGGGCAGCTGGACCTGGAAGGACTCGGTCCGCTACACCTCCGCCTGCCAGACCATCGGCGGCACCTCCGGTTCGCCGGTGATCGACAACGCCACCGGCAAGGTGGTCGCCGTCAACAACACCGGCAACGAGGACGGCCAGCGCTGCACGGACAACAACCCGTGCGAGGTCGACGAGAACGGGCAGGTGACGGTCCGCCAGGGCATCAACTACGCCCAGGAGACCTACGGCATCGCCGCGTGCATCGGCACCGGCAACGTCTTCGACCTGAACCGCTCCGGGTGCACGCTGCCCAAGCCGTGATCCGTCGTACGTGAGAAGGGGCGGGGCCGCCGCGGCCCCGCCCCTTCGTCGCGCGTCACCCGGTTCAGATCTTGCGCCACCGCGCGTTGGCGAGGGAGAAGAGGCCGAAGGCGATCAGGCCGACGGCTATGAGGGCCAGCAGCCACGGCCCGGCCGGGGTGGAGCTGAAGGACCGCAGGGTGTCGTCCATGCCCTTGGCCTCACCGGACCGTGCCTTCACCGCCGCCGACACCGCGAAACCGCCCGCGACCGCGAAGACCAGGCCCCGGCTGACACCGCCGAAGACCCCGGTGACGTCGACGGCGCGCCGCATGGCCGGGGACATGTCGTCCATGCGCAGGTGCTTGTGGAACTTGCGCAGTGCCGCGCGGCCCGCGATCCACAGGCCCGCACAGGCGATGCCCGCACCGGCCGCGCCCACCAGCCAGCGCCCGCCCGGCAGGTCCAGTGCCCGGGCCGTGACGTCCTGCGAGCGGGCGTCGCCCTTGCCGCTGCCGCTGCCCTTGTCACCGGCGGCGAACATCAGCACCGAGTACGCCACGAAGCCGTAGAACACCGCGCGCCCTCCGGAGGTCAGCCGCTTCGTCGCCTTGTGCCCGTCCGGGCCCGCCGCGCCGAACGCCGCTTCGGACAGCCGCCACAGGGCCATGCCCGCGAGCGCGATGCCCAGGACCCACAGCAGCACGTGGCCGAAGGGCTTCTGCGCGATCTCCGCGAGTGCCCCGCCCCGGTCCGCCTGCTTCCCGCCGCCGCCCTTGCCGTCGCCGTCGCCGCCGTTGAACGCGATGCGCAGGGCGAGGAACCCGACGAGGAAGTAGATGACCCCGCGTGCCACGAACCCCGCACGGCCGGCCGCTTCCACGGCTGTGCTGTTTCCCGCCCGCCGGGCCTTTCCCCGGCCCTTCGAGGCTGTCGCAGAGATATTCATGACAGCCGGTTGCCCTGGCGGGGGGCGGAGAAACTACACTGCGCCCCCCGCCGGACGCACCGACCGCCCGGCCAGCACCTGCGTGCGCCTGCCGTCCTCGATCACGAAGCGGCCGTCGATCAGCACGTGCGGGATGCCCGTCGGCAGGGTGCGCGGCGCCTCGAACGTCGAGCCCGCCGCGACCGTCGCCGGGTCGAAGAGCACCAGGTCGGCGCGGTAGCCCTCGCGTACGAGACCGCGGTCGGGGAGCCGCAGCCGGGCCGCCGGGCGGGCGGTGAGGTGGGCGACGCACTCCTCCAGGGAGAGGATGCCGAGCTCGCGTGCGTACCGGCCCAGATAGTGGGGGAAGGTGCCGTACGCGCGGGGGTGCGGCTTGTCGCCCTGGAGGATGCCGTCGCTGCCGCCCGTGTGCACGCGGTGGCGCATGATCTGCCGGACGTTCTCCTCGTGGCCGACGTGCTGGAGGATCGTCGTCCCGAGCCGGTCCTCCACCAGCAGCCGCCGCGCGGTCACCCAGGGCTCCTCGCCCCGCAGCGCCGCCGACTCGGCCACCGTACGCCCGACGTATCCGGCGAGGCCGGGGGTGCCGGTGCCCGAGATCTCGATGGTGTCCCATTCGATCGGCACCCCGTGGCAGCCGTCCGACCCCACGATCTCCAGGTCGTGGCGGATGCGGGCGGCCGTCCCCGCGTCGGCCAGCCGGGCCAGGACCGCCTCCGGGCCGCCCTCGCTCGCCCAGCTGGGCAGCATCGCGACGAGGGTCGTGCAGCCGGGGGTGTACGGGTAGGTGTCGAGGGAGATGTCGGCGCCCGCGTCCAGCGCGTCGTCCAGGAGGGCGAGCAGGTCGGGGGCGCGGCCCTCGTTGACCCCGAAGTTCATGGTCGCGTGGGCCAGATGCAGGGAACAGCCCGCGCTGCGGGTGAGCCGCACCATCTCCTCGTACGCCTCCAGGGCACCCGCCCCGTACGAGCGGTGGTGCGGGCAGTAGTAGCCGCCGTGGGCGGCCACCACCCGGCACAGCTCAGTGAGTTCGGCATCGTCCGCGTACATGCCGGGGGTGTAGGTGAGCCCCGAGGACATGCCGACCGCGCCCTCGCGCATGCCCTGGTCCACGAGCTGCCGCATCCGGTCCAGCTCGGCTTCGGTCGCGGGGCGGTCGTCCCAGCCCACCGCGTACATCCGGACCGTGCCCTGGGGGATGAGGTAGGCGGCGTTGACCGCGATGCCCTGGCGGTCGAGGCGGTCCAGGTAGCCGCCGACGGTCCGCCAGTCGAAGTCGATGTCCTCGCCGTCGCCGTTCCACCCGGAGATGGAGCGTCGGACCTGGGCGAGCGTGCGCTCGTCCACCGGGGCGTACGACAGGCCGTCCTGGCCCAGGACCTCCAGCGTGACGCCCTGCGCGGCCTTCGCGCTGTGGTCCGGGTCGCGGAGCAGCGCCAGGTCGCTGTGGGCGTGCATGTCGATGAAGCCGGGGGAGAGGGCGAGCCCGTCGGCGTCCACGGTGCGGTGCCCGGTGGGGCGGGGGCCGGGGGAGTCCTCGCGGTGGATCTCCGCGACGCGGCCGTCGGTGACGGCCACGTCGGCGCGGTAGGAGGGGGTGGCGGTGCCGTCGACGACGCGGGCGTCGCGGATGACGAGGTCCATGGGTGCCTTTCGGGGGTCCGGGGGGGGGGGGGGGGGGGGGGGGGGGGGGGGGGGGGGGGGGGGGGGGGGGGGGGGGGGGGGGGGGCCCGCGGGGGCGGGGGGGGGGGCGGGTGGGGGGGGGGGGGGGGGGGGGGGGGGGGGGGGGGGGGGCCCCCCCCCCCCCCCCACCCCCGCTCCTCAATCGCCGGAGGGGCTTGAAGTGCTCAGAAGAACGTGCGGACGAAGTCCGTGA